>JAIEOP010000384.1 GCA_019750465.1 Acetobacteraceae bacterium
TTCAAGGCGCGTGGCGCTGAGATCGTCATCGACCTGAACTTTGCCGAGACCGCTGCGCCTGGCCGCTTCGCCACGGCTGTCGCCAAGCTGCCTTGGGGAAATGCTGAACGTCCCTGGACTCCTGAAGACTTCGGCAGGGGCCGGAACGCGGATTTCTACAAGCAAATGGCCGAGTTCGCCGTCGCGAACGGCGCCACCGCAGTCCTCGCCCCGACCCACCTGGTCGAGTCGGAACTGGCGCCCTGGCGCACCGTCGACTTCGATGGGTGCATTCGACTCCGTCAGGAGCTCGACCGCGCCGGCGGCAAGCACATCGCCATCGACTATCAGATGATTACCACGACCGCCGCTCTGAAGGATTCGCAGCTGCGCTCGACCCTGCTCGACGGCATCGCAGATCTACCGTTCCAAAACCTCTGGCTCCGCGCCTCGGGCTTCGGTGCAAAAGCCACGGGCGCTGGCACACGCCACCTTCTCGAGACCGCAAGGCACCTGCATGCGATTGGCCGGCCTGTCGTGATTGACATGGCAGGCGGGTTCGCTGGCCTTTCGACACTGGCGTTCGGCACTGCGGGCGGCATCTGCCATGGCGTCGCGCTGAGCGAGAGCTTCGACGCTGCCGACTGGCGCAAGCCTCCTCAGCAGGGCAAGGGCGGCGGCCTCGGTGCCCGGATCTATGTTGCTGACCTCGATCGCCATCTCTCGGAGAAGCAAGCGGAAGCGTTCTTCGCGGTACGCGGCACGAAGTCGCGCTTCGCATGCAACGACACGTCGTGCTGCCCGTCAGGGCTCGACGATATGGCTGAGAGCCCGCACTCACACTTCATCACGCAGCGCTTCCGCCAGATTGCGGAACTCGACCGACTGCCGGAGGCGCGGCGCGCCGAGCATTTCCTGCTTCGCATGCTCGACCCCGCCGTTCGTTCCGCCCGACAGGCAGCCAAGCTGAAATTCGGTGACGAACAGGTGCAGAAGCTGGTGGGCGAATCCAAAAGCCGCCTTATCCGCTTCCGCGACGCGCTCGGCGCCCTGCATGAAGCGGAGGCTGTCGGCACCGAAGTCTCGCGCTCAAGGGCGCCTGCCTTCCGCGGCGGCCAGGGCGATGCGGGCGGAGTCGTGACCGTCCTGGGCGGGCGGCGATGAGCGGAGCAGTCGCCAGGATCGTCGATGACCTCCGCACGCGCGGCGGGCTCAAAGGAACCGATCTCGCCAACATCACCGAGGTGTCGCAGGCGACCGTATCTCGCTGGGCGGCCGGCAAGGCCTCGCCGCATCCAAAGACGCAGCTCGTCATTTCCGACCTGAAGTATGTCGTGGATCGCCTCGCCGATTTCTACACGCCGGAAGAGACCCGGATCTGGCTCTATGCCAAGCATCCGCTGATGGACGGCGCGCGCGCGATCGACCTTATCCATGACGGCCAGACCGATCGCGTCCTGACCGTGATCGAAAGCCTCGCCGACGGGACCTACACCTGAGCATGACGAGCCGGCGCCATGATCGGGTCATCCTTGATGCCCTCGAAGCCATGGAGCCTGAGGCCTTTGCCGGCGATGTCTGGAGGGTCACGTCGCGGGGCCGCGATCCGCTGCGCGGCTCGACAGCGGAAGGCCGTTGGAGCCCTGCTGGCGAGTTCGAAGTTCTTTACACGAGCCTCGAACGCGATGGCGCGCTGACGGAGATCGGCTATCGGCTCTCGCTGGAACCGGTCTGGCCCAGCAAAGTGCAGCATCAGGTGCATCGGATCGGCGCACGGACGGAGCGGTCCCTGCGCTTTCCGGATGTCGCTGCGCTGGCGCCGCTCGGTGTGGAAGCCGCGCGCTATGCAAGCTTCGACTACGGGCCAACGCAGGCCCTAGCGGCCGCGGCACGCTTCCTCGGCTTCGACAGCCTGATCGTGCCGAGCGCGCGATCGTCGGCGCTGCATATGGTGGTCTTCCTCGATGCCATCCTCGATGATGGGGCGCTGACCGTCCTGGAAAGCGAAGACATCGATTGGGACGGCTGGCGACGGAAGCGGCGATAGCATCATGGAGCGGGAACCAGGTCCGAAGCGTGCTCGGCAGATCGATTCGGCCGGGCCTTCCAACGAGATCGATCGGCGTGGGTTGCTCGTACTTGGCCTCGCGGCCACGTTCGGCCTTGCCTCGGCGCGGGTCCTGCCGCCGCCCCGGCTTGCCCTGTTCCACTTCGCCATCGCTGGCGGATTCCACCACGGCCTCAGCCAGGTCTGGGGGCGGTTGCCCGCCGGCTTGCTGCTCGACCTGCGCGCGGAGCCTGGCAATCCCCATGACGCCAATGCCGTCGAGGTGCTCATGCCGTCCGGCAGCCCGCTTGCTGGCGTGAAGCTGGGCTACCTGCCGCGCGACGGGAACGCAGCCGCTGCGCGCTGGCTCGCGCGTGGTGCATCCCTGCGGGCCGAGGTGCTCGGGCGCGTCGGCGAGGGGCCGGGCCAGGAAATCCCGGACGACCTGGTGTTCACGTCATTCCTGAATGGCGATCCGCTGCTGCGGCTGACCTTCGAGGGGTGACGCGATGATCCGCGCAGTCGCAAGGCCCTGTGCCGCCTGGAGGATGGACCGTGGCTGATCTCTCGGCCGTCGAGAAGCGTCACCTGGAGCACCTGCTCGGCATGGGTTCCGGCTATGTGCTGAATTTCTCGAACAACACCTTCGCGGAGTTCGTCTTCGACACCGTCGGGCGCGACATCTACGACTCGCGATACGATCACGGCAGCAGCAACTCGAAGGCCAACAGGCTCCGGGGATTTTGGGCCAAGGAAAGCAACTATGTCGTCGGCCAGCTGCTCACCAACCTGATCGAGCTCGCCGTATCTGAAGCGGCGACGCCTCCTAACTCGACGATCCTATCACAGTGTCGCGCCACAGCCCTGCGTCTGATCCAGGGCGGGCCGGTGACTGATCTCGATGCGCTTGCCGTCCCGACCGATGATCGGGATTTCGAGGTCGTGGCCCGCGCCGTGCGCGACACCATCGAGAAGAACCAGCCGGAGGTCGGCCTCGATCGGCTGCACACCTTCGTCGTGAAGTATGTGCGCTCCCTGTGCGAGCGCCGCGGCATCGCCGCGGGCCGCGACAAGGCGCTGCATGCCATCTTCGGTGAGTATGTCCGGGGGCTTCGCCAGGCCGGGCACATCGAGGCGGAGATGACCGAGCGCATCCTGAAGTCGAGCATCTCCGTCCTCGAAGCGTTCAATCACGTCCGCAACAATCAGAGCCTCGCACACGACAACAAGCTGCTCGGCTACGACGAGGCGCTGCTGATCTTCAATCACATCGCGAGCGCAGTCCGGTTCCTTCGCTCGCTTGAATCGAGGTTGGACGCGACGGCGCGTACGCAGCCGGCGCCGCAGCCGGCGGAGGACGATATCCCGTTCTAATATTCAGTCCGAGCCGAAGGCTTCGGCGAGCAGCGCAGGCACGAGGCGATCGAGATCATCCGCATTTTGCCCACGTCTGATGAGTAGCAAGCGATCGAAACTGCGTTCGAGACGAGCTTGGGCCTCAACGCCCGGCAATGGGATGAGCAGATCAAGAAGCAGCTCAGGGCGCAATCGCTCCCGGCGCGCGCCTTGACCGCGCGTCAGCAGCGCGAGCTGGTCGTGGAACCACGGCGTTGCGCAGAGATGCGACAGGAATGTCGGGCGCAGCCTGTCGGCCACGCATCGGAAGGTCCGGTACTCGGGGGATGCGTACATCCCCTCGAAGGTCGCGTCGCAGACAGCCACGGCGCCCTCCCATCCCTTCACCTGGCTCATGACGAAGTGCCCGGCATGAAGGCGATTGAAGTGGCGATAGGTTGTGGCGCCCGCTTCGACTGGCGGCTTCGGAAACAAGCCGCCCCCGAACCCACGAATGCCAACCTGCGGATAGCTCTCGCCAGCGGCAATGGCGACGCGATCCTCGTCGAGGACTAGCGCGTCACCGAGCCTCGTTGGCGCTGTCCCAAAATGAGCGTTCGCCGAGGTGACGAAGTCGGAGAGGTCGGAACCGATCTCGCTGTGCAGGCGCTTGATCCGCCCAATCCGTGCCTCGACCGCGTCGAGCCGCTCCACGATCCGCTGCTGCTCGTCGAGCGGCGGGAGTGGCACCGAAACTCCACGAAGCCCGTCCATCGATAGCGTCCGGTTGCGATCAGCGCTCCCCGGCGAAGCCGCCGCCAGTTGAGCGACAGCAACAGGCGTTCGGAAGAAGGCCCCCAACCACGCGGGCAGCACGCGCTGCCGATCCGCGACGCACGTCAGGTAGCGGTGAGAGCAATACATGCCGTCGTCGGCATCGGAGACGACGGCAACCGCCCCCTCCCATGCCTTGATATTGCTGACGAGCAGATCGCCCGCCCGAACCTGAAACAGCCGTTGCCAAGTCAGGTCATCACCTTCCAACGGCGGCTGATGAAAGGTTCCCCGCCCGAAGCTCCGTGCCGCGATGATGGGGTAGTCGCTGCCGATCTCCGCCGCGACGGGACGACGCACAATCGGAGCGATCTCGCCCAGCGGCATCATCGGCCAACGCACCGTCACGCCACCCGCTCAGCGACCAGCGCCTTGATCTCATCGAGCAGAGCCAGGACCCGCCGCTCCTTATCGATCACGCTTGCGACGATCTCGGCCGGCGCCCGGTGGTCCACCGCCTCCTTCGCCGCCGGGTTCTTCAGGTCGAGGTTGACCGCGATAACACGACCTGCCTCGTCGCGGCGGATCAGCTCCGGCCCGTTCACCTTCCAGGCCTGCGGGCCTTCCTCGCGCTGGCCCCACCAGGCGATGCAATCGGCAAATTCCTCGAACAAGATCGGCCGCGTCTTGGAGTATTTCCGCCGCCCCTCGGGCATCGGCTGCTCGTAGAACCACACATCCCGCGTCGGCCCCGCCGTGTCGAAGAAGATCACGTTGGTGGGGATGTCGGTGTAGGGCGCGAACACGCCTTCCGGCAGGCGCAGCACGGTGTGCAGGTTGAACTGTTCCAGCATGTCCGCCTTGATGCGCGCGCAGACGCCATCGCCAAACAGCGTGCCGTTGGGCACCACCACCGCGGCGCGCGCCGGCCGCCCCGCCGAGGTCTGCGCCCGCTTCAGCCGGCGCATGATGAGCTGGAGGAACAGCAGTGCCGTCTCGGCCGCCTGCCGGTCCTCCGGGAAGTTGCCCTGGATGCCGCGCTCCTCCTCGCCGCCGAAGGGCGGGTTGGTGAGGATCACGTCCACCCGGTCGCGCTCGCCGATCTCGGTGAGGCGATGGCGCAGCGCGTTGCCGGGGTCGATGCGCGGCGCATCCAGACCGTGCAGCAGCAGGTTCATCTGGCAGAGCAGGTAGGGCAGCGACTTCGGCTCGCAGCCCATGAGCGAGGCGGATTGCAGCACGCGCCGGTCCGCCACTGTCCGCACCTGGCCGGCGAGATGTGCGAAGGCCTCGACGAGGAAACCGCCGGTGCCGGCGGCGGGGTCCAGCACCGTCTCGCCCAGGCGCGGGTCGGTCACCTGGACCATCAGCCGAACCACGGCGCGCGGCGTGTAGAACTCGCCGGAATCTCCCGCTGCGTCGCGCATCTCGCGCAGCATGGATTCGTAGAGCGCGCCGAGGGTGTGCAGCTCCTCCGACGACGTGAAGTGGATGGCGCCGATCTTGTCGATCACGTCGCGCAACAGGTAGCCGCTGCGCATACGGTTATCGACGCCACGGAAGACGGTGGCGATCACGTCCCGCCGGTCATCGCCGTTCGCGCTCGTCAGCCCGCGCAGATAGGCGAAGAGGCCCGGTCCGCGCGTGCCGTCGGGCCGTACGCCTTCATCGTTGTTGATGAAGGCCAGCAGCTCATCGCCGGTGATGGCCTGCGGGTTGGCCGCCCAGTCGCGCCAGCGATAGGGCGGCTCGATTGCCGGCCGGAAGCGCGTGGCGGCCAACGCTGCTTCCTGCTCCCGCTGCTGCTCAAGGTCATCGAGGAACTTCAGGAACATGATCCAGGTGAGCAGCGGCAGGCGGTCGAGGTCGCCGTTCAGCCCCTTGTCCTTGCGCATGACGTCGCGCGCGGATTTCAGCAGCGAGCCGAGCGCCTGCGCCGTGGTCAGTGCCGGCTTCGCGGCGGCGGCGCGGGGCTTACGCGGCATAGAGCTGTTCCTGCAGTTCGGCGACGGCAGCGCGCAGCTGATCCGCCCCGCCAAACAGGCGGATGATGTCGGCCACCTGGCCGTGGTTGGAGATCGGCGGGACCTTCAGCACGTCCGGCAGGACGAATTCGGCCTCGCCGTGGGCGGCGTATTTCTCCAACAGTTCCTCCAGGATGGCGCGGCCCTCGGGGCCGAATTTCGTGAAGACATCAGGCTGGCGCGTGCGCAGCTGCTGCGCCCGTTCCCGCCGCGTGCGCAGCGGGGCGTTGAAGGCCAGGTGGCAGAGCAGGTCAAAGGGATCGGCCTCCGGCTGCTGCGCCGCCTCGGCAAGCTGGTCGAAGCTGATGCCACGTGCCGCCAAGCGCTGCACGACGGCGGAGCGCTGCGCCGCGTCCATCCAGGCCGCGCGCAGCTCCTTCGAGGTCGGGTAGAGGGAGCGGACGCTCTCGGCGGCATAGTCGGTGTAGCGCACGACGCGCAGCTGCGCGCCGGATGGATCGAGCTCATAGACAAGGTGGGCCGCGACAGCGACCTGACCGCCATCGAAGTAGAATTTCTGACGTCTCGCCTCGGGTGGCTCGATGATCTCGGGCTCGCCGGGCTCTGGCGCGGGTTCCGCGCCCTCGACCGGAATGTCGGTCTCGGAGACGGTCTCGCCGGCTTCGTTCAGCTCCTCCTCCGTCAGGCGTGCGGGATCGCCGTCGAAGGCGGGGTCAGCGAACAGGCGCGTGGCGGAGCCGGTGTAGTCGATGATGTTGAACCAGAGCTTCCCGTAATCGTCCCTCACCCGCGTGCCGCGTCCGATGATCTGCTTGAACTCGCTCATCGAGCCGACGATGCGCGCCAGGACGACGTTCTTGCAGGTCGGCGCATCCACGCCGGTCGTCAGTAGCTGGGAGGTGGTGAGGATCGTTGGCGTGCGCGTGTCCACGTCCTGGAAGCGGCTGAGGTGGCCGCGGCCGATGTCGCCTTCAACGGCAGTCACGCGGCACACATAGTCCGGGTGCTGCGCCATCATGTCCGCGTTCAACGCGGCCAGCGCCTGGCGCATCTCGGCCGCGTGTTCCTGGTCGACGCAGAAGACGATGGTCTTGGCGTAGCGATCGGTCTTCCGCAGGAAGCCGTCGAGGTGTTTCGCGATGGCCTGCGTGCGGGCGCGCAGGGCGATGACGCGCTCGAAGTCCTGGGTCCGGTACTCGTCGTCGGGGATCTCGCGGCCGTAGCGGTCAAGGTCGCCCTGGCTCGGCCGCCACCCGGCAGCGTCCCATTCGGTGATGACACGGTGCACCCGGTAGGGAGCGAGGAAGCCGTCATCGATCCCCTGGCGCAGGCTGTACTCGTAGATCGGGTTGCCGAAGTACCGGTAGCTGTCCCGGTTGTCCTCGCGCAGCGGCGTGGCCGTCATGCCCAGCTGGGCGGCGGGCGCGAAGTGCTCGAGGATCACGCGCCAAGAGCTGTCATCGCGCGCGCTGCCGCGGTGGCATTCGTCGACGATGATCAGATCGAAGAAATCGGGTGGGTAAGCGCGGAACAGGCCTTCGCGGGATGCGTCCTCGGCGAGTGCCTGGTAGATCGCGAAGTAGATCTCGCGCCCCATGACGACCTCGCCCGATTCGATCTTGCAGCGGGCGTCGCCGAAGGCGGCGAAGATGCCATCCTTCGGCTGATCGACGAGGATGTTGCGGTCAGCCAGGTAGAGGATCTTAGGGCGGCGATGGGCGCCGTCGCGGTTCCAGCGGCTGTTCCAGAGCTTCCAGCAGACCTGGAAGGCGACCGTGGTCTTGCCAGTGCCCGTCGCCATGGTGACGAGCATGCGGCGCTGGCCTTGCAGGATGGCTTCGACGATGCGGTTGATCGCGGTCTGCTGGTAGTAGCGTTCGTTCTTCCCGACGGTGTGATTGAAGGGGGTGAGCAGGCGATCGGCTGCCTGATCGCTCGCCAGGCCCGTGCCCGCACGATAGCGCGCCCAGAGCTCCGCCGGTGCCGGGTAGGATGTGCGCGGCGTCTCGGCGCCGGTGAAGTAGTCGATCTCGATGATCTCGGGGCCGTTCGTCGCATAGGCGAATTTCAGACCGAGCATCTCCGCATATTGCCGCGCCTGTTGCACAGCATCCGCGGCGCTTTTGTAGCTGGCCTTGGCCTCGACCACCGCGAGGGGGAAGTCGCGCCGGTATCTCAGAAGGAAGTCCACGCGCTTCGGCGGCTTGCGCACGAAGCCGCGGCCGACCGGGACGATGCGGCCATCCGTGATGGTTCGCTGCTCGGCGATGGAGTGGGGGTCGGCGTCCCACCCGGCGGCCTGGAGTGCGGGCACGACGTGCCGGCGGCAAGTATCGGCCTCCGTCTCCGTCATGCTGTTCCCCCGGCCCCCATCCCGAAATGATGTAACCCTTCAACTCACGCCAGAATATCATCCTCGGCGTGCCACCATGAATACCCAAGTGCCTGGGAACAGGCAGGTTCAAGCTCAGCGGTCGCCTGGCTCCTTCTCGGCGCTCGGCTTTCTCCGCCCCCCGCGCCGCATCGGCTTCGCCGCCTTGACCTCCCCATCCGGCTCGACCAGCGCGACGTGGCTGACGCCCAGCGCGCTGGCGAGCTCGAACAGCGTCACCACCGTCGGATTGCGCGTCCCGCGTTCCAGGCTGCTGAGGTACTGCTGGCTGAACCCCGACCGCTCGGCGAACGCCTCCTGCGTCAGGCCCTTCTCCAGCCTGATCCGACGCACGTTCCTCCCCACCAGCCGGCGCATGTCCATGCCGGCACGGTCGGGTCGTTACATACTTTGAGTTTATCTTGCATAGTGTGTAAATCGCGTGCCCGCGCTCCCATGTAACGCCCCGGCTGGCGCTCAAGGCCCGAATGGGTGACTCTGAGGCGACAGCGCGATGAGACGCCGGCAGAGGGGGCGCCCGCATGACCGCCGCGAGGATCCTCGAGACCCCACCCGACGAGCCGCGCGTCACGGCCTATGACCTGGCCCACAAGATCCTCTACCTCCGCCTGCTCGATGCTGCCGCCGAGGGCGCCGACTGGCGGGAGGTCGCACGGATCGTCCTCGGACTCGACCCGGACGGTGATCCCGACCAGGCACGGCGAATCCACGACAGCCATCTCGCCCGTGCCCGCTGGATGACCGAATCCGGCTACCGCGACCTGCTGCGGCAGGGCTCGACCAGCTGACCGGCGTTGCGCTGCCGGCAACACGTGTTGCCCGGCGCGCGCCTCCACAACACACCGAATAGTCGCATCTCTCGGCATGCTGCGCGCGGAGCGTGCGCTCCGCGCTGTGCCGGAGCCTTGCCATGCCGTCGCGAGACTGGCGGTCGGCGGCCGCCTACGCAGAGCTGGAGAACGCCCCGGCGCGCGATCTCGCCTGGGAATTCCTCCGGCGCAATCCGCGCTATGTGCGCGACTGGGAACAGTTCGACGACCGGCGGCCCGACGACGCGGCCGACGCCGTTGCCGAGCGCTGGGGGTTGCGATTTCCCGGCCGACCCGGCGCTCGACGCACGCACGGCGGGCGTCGTCTGGATGCCGGCGCTCTGCACCGCCACCGTGGCGCTCTCGGCCTTGCCGCCGTCATTCTCGCCACGCTCTCCGGCTGCCCTGCCGCCTGTGAGGTCGCCGCGCCAGGCGAGTGACGGACTGCACGGCGCAGTCGGCGAGCCGCCGATCCCGGTCTGGATCGCGCGCGGCGCGGTGCCGGACAGCCATCTCGGCGCCCTGATCCCCTTCGATGACGCCCTGCCGCAGCGCCTCGCCGCGGTCCTGCGCCTGTGGCACGCGCTGCAGGGCCCGGTGCAGCCTGACGTCGGACTGACCGCACAGCGCCGACGGCGCCTCGTCCTGGCGCTACGCGCCCATGACGGGCACCAGGCCGGCCACAGCTACCGCGACATCGCCATAGGGCTATTCGGTGCCGCACGCGTGCCCCGCGGTGCGGCCTGGAAGACCCATGACCTCCGCGCCCGCACCATGCGCCTGGTCGCCGATGCGATCGCGCTCCGCGACGGCGGCTATCGCGCCCTGCTGCGCGTCGGTCCGCGCGTGAAGCTCGCGCGCTGACGCGGCGGGGTACACGCAGCCGACCCGCGCCTTCGTACTCCCTCGACGCTGCCGCGCTTCGCCAGCCTCCGATGCGACCGCCGCGCCCCATGCGCGGCATCCGACAGCATCACCGGAGGCTCCCGATGCCCGACCCGAATGCCGGCCTGCCGCCGCGCTATCTGCGCACGCCCGAGGCCGCGCGCTTTCTCGGCCTGTCCGGCCGCACCCTCGAAAAGCACCGCACCTACGGTACGGGCCCGCGCTACTCGAAGCTCGGCGGTCGCGTCGTCTACGCCGTCACCGATCTTCAGGCCTGGGTGAACCGGGGCACCAAGGCCTCGACCAGCGACGACACCGGCGAGACCGTGCTGCCCGCCAAGCGTCACGCCGCGATCTCGCCGGCCTACGCCGGCGCGGCACGCCGCTGAGCGCGCGCCGCCGATGCGCCGCGATGCCACGCCCAGCGAACGACTACGGCTCAGCCCGTTTGACGCGCTACCGGACGACGGCCCACCACGTCGCGACCAGCGCGACCTGATGGAGCGGCCGTTCTTCTCGCTGGCAAAGGGCCGCCGCGTTGCGCCGATCCTCTACCGCGCCGGCGACATCGAGGTGCAGGTCCACGCGGTTCCCGAACACGGCATGGCGACCATCTGGGATGCCGACGTGCTGATCTGGGCCGGCTCGCAGATCGTCGAGGCCGCCGACCGAGGGCTCGCAGCCTCCCGGTTCATGCGCTTCGCGCCGCACCAACTGCTGACCGCCATCGGGCGCGGCACCGGCCAGCACCAGTACCTGCTGCTGAAGGCGGCGCTCGCCAGGCTCCAGTCGACCGTCATCCGCACCACGATCCGGCACGGCGCGCACTGGCGACGCCAGCAGTTCTCGTGGATCAACGAGTGGGAGGAGCGGGTCACCGCCTCCGGCCGCGCCGACGGCATGGAGTTCGTGCTGCCGGACTGGTTCTACCGCGGCGTCCTCGATCGGCAGCTCCTGCTGACCATCGATCCGGCCTACTTCCGCCTTACGGGAGGCATCGAGCGTTGGCTCTACCGTGTCGCGCGCAAGCACGCCGGGCATCAGCCGTTCGGCTGGGCGTTCGAGTTCCGGCACCTGCACGCCAAGTCCGGCAGCCTCGCGCGCTTCGCCGACTTCGCACTCGATCTCCGCCGGATCGCCGTCCGCCAGAGCCTGCCGGGCTATCGCCTCGCCATCCGCCGCGATGCCGGCGGCACCGAGCTGATGCGGATCGTCCCGAGCGGTCATCCTGCTGGCTCTGTGGATAACTTGTGCAGGCCTGTGGGACCGCACGGCAGATCAGGCGCAGGAGATTCGGCAGATCAGGCGCAGCCGACACGGCAGATCAGGCGCACGAACCACCCGCAAACCATTGCAGCGCAAGCGGAATTCTGGCCCGTAAAGACTCTAATTGAGTCTAATTCTAATGAAGGTAGGCCCAGCGCCGTCGGTGGAAAACACGACCGGGACGGGGAGCGGGAGGCGGCGCCATGCCGGCGCTGACCCGCGTCGAGCTGCTGTGGCTCGAGGGCCGCGTCGAGCGCTGGATCCGCTTCGGGCGGATCGCCGAGGAGACGATCCTCGACCGCCGCCGTCGCGTCGTCGCCTTCGCCGCTGGTGAGGTCTTCGCCTTCGTGCGGTGGGCGTCGAACGGCTATGGAACCGTGGTCAGCCGCATCGACATCCTGCGCGCGGTCGCGCCCGGCGAGGCCTTCAGCACGATCGGCTTCGTGGAGCCGGGGGCGGAGATCCTGCTGCGCATCTCCGGCTGGCCGAAGGTCAACGAGGTGCTTCGCGCGATCGACGCGGTTGAGCAGACCGGCGTCGCGCCCGAGGCCGCCTGCCCCGACCACTGGCGGCATGTGATGAACCGACTCGCGGCCGGCGAACCGCCGCGCGCCTACACGCGCGAGCGCCACCGCGCCTGGCTGCTGCGCCGGAGGATCGACGCATGACGGCGCGGCGGAGACGGCGCGCGGCGCCGGTCGCGGCCATGCTCGCCGGGCTGGGGCTGATTGCTGTTCCAGCGGTCGCGGAGTGGCAGCCGCGCATCATCTGGAATGCGTCGGCGAGCGTGCCGCTCGGCCTCTACATCGCGGGACCGGCCGAGGAAATCGCGCTGGGCGACCTCGTCCTCATCCGCCCGCCCGAGACGCTGGCGGCGTTCCTCGCCGAGCGCGGCTACGTCGCGCGCGGGGTGCCGCTGCTGAAGCACGTCGCAGCCCTGCCGCCGCAGGTGGTGTGCGCAGAGGGCACCGAGATCAGGGTCGACGGCGAGACGGTGGCACACCGCCGCATGGCTGACCGCCTGGGCCGCGCGCTGCCGACCTGGCACGGGTGCCACAGGCTTGAATCCGGCGAGGTGTTCCTCCTCAACCCCGCCGAGCCGGACAGCCTCGATGGCCGCTACTTCGGACCACTCCCATGCACGAACATCGTCGCCCGGCTGCGTCCTGTCTGGATCACGGGGCGCGGACCATGACCACGACGCCCCCTTTCCATGCGCCCCCATTGGCGACGCGCGGCGCTCCGGCAGGGCGTGCTCAACAGCGCGGTCCCTCCCTCCCGTCCCGGTCGTGGCCCTGCATCGCAGCCGTGCTGCTGCTGGTCAGCCTTCCGCTGTCCGGGGGAGCGGCGCAGACGATCCATGCGGCCGAGATCGCGTCTGCATCACAGCGTTTCGGCATTCCGGAACCCTGGATCCGAGCCGTGATGCGCGCGGAGAGCGCCGGCGATCGGCACGCCGTGTCGCACCGCGGCGCCATGGGGCTGATGCAGGTGATGCCGGCAACCTGGGCGGGTCTGCGCGCACAGCACGGCCTCGGCGCAGATCCCTTCGCGCCGCAGGACAACATCCTGGCGGGGACCGCGTATCTACGCGAGATGCTGGACCGCTTCGGGTCGGTGCCGCTGATGCTGGCGGCCTACAACGCCGGGCCGCGCCGGGTTGAGGCGCATCTGGCGACGGGGCAGCCGCTGCCGGCGGAGACGCGAGCCTACGTCGCAGCTCTCGCGCCGCCGCTCACCGGTGACACCGGCACCGCTGCGGTTGACCAGGTTTTGCTTCGTTCTGCACGCAACGCTGACGGTATCTTCGTGCTGCTCGGCGGTGACGATGCGGCACCGACGCGGTCAATCTTCGTGCCGGTTGGCGGCGCGACAATCGCAGCCGGTACAACAGCCGCGCGGCCACTCATCGGCCGATCCCGAGCAGCGGAGGCGCACGAGGCCGACGGTCCAGCGGACCATCGACGTTCCATCTTCGCCATCCGTCGTAGCTCGGGCGGTGCACCATGAGCGATGGCGTTCGGACGGAGGGCATCGCGCGGCCCTGCAGTCTCACCCATGTCGCACATGCGCGCAGGCTCGGGTGCTTCTGTCGTTCTGCCGGCTACTCCAGGACCGACCACCAAAGCGGTGGAGGCGGGGAACCGAGGAACCCCGACCGCAGATCGCCAGATAAAAGCAGGGCAGGCGGTCGGTCGTATGTGTCTGATCCAGCGCAGAAATTCGCGTCCCGCCCCAAAGCGGCGGCTGGCGCTTCGTGCCAAAAGCCAAGGCGAATCAACGGTCTCAGCGCCAGCCGCCTCTGCCCGCGCGCGGATCGCCGGCCATGACGACCCGCGACGACGACCTGGTTGTCCGCCCTGGCCGCATCGGCGACACGCGTGTGCCAACCCGCCGCGCGCGGAGCTTCGTCGGCCAGGTCATGCGGGCCGTCCGCAAGGCTGGCCACACCGGCCCAGGCTTCGGCCGCGGCGCACGCGGTGTCGGTCGCTCACGCTTCGGGCGTGGCCGCGCCGCGGCGGCACAGGCGGCGCTCCGCTCGCCCGCGCGACGCGTCGTCATCAAGGCGCGCGTCGTGCGCCACCAGGGCACGCGCTTCCGCTCCGCCTCCCTCGCCACCCACCTCGGCTACCTCCAGCGCGACGGCGTGACGCGCGACGGCGCCAAGGCACGGCTTTTCGAAGCGAGCTCGGACAACGCCGATGCCCGAGACTTCGAGGAGCGTTGCACGGATGACCGCCACCACTTCCGCTTCATCGTCAGCCCCGAGGACGCACCCGCGCTCGCGGACCTGAAGGCCTGGACGCGCGACCTGATGCGCCAGGCCGAGCAGGACCTCGGCAGCCGTCTCGATTGGATCGCGGTCGATCACTGGAACACCGACAACCCGCACGTCCATGTCCTGCTGCGCGGCCGGGCCGAGGATGGCGGCGACCTGGTGATCTCGCGCGACTACATCTCGCGCGGCTTCCGTGGACGCGCTGAGGCGCTGGTCGAGCTGGAACTCGGGCCGCGGACCGAGAAGGAGATCCGCAGCACGCTGGAGGCCGAGGTTGGTGCCGAGCGCTGGACCGGTCTCGACCGCGCGCTGCGCGCCGCCGCCGATGAGGGTGGCGGCATCCTGGACCTGCGCCCCGCCGGCGCGGACGCCGCCGATCCGGAACTCCGTCGCCTGATGGTCGGCCGGGCGCAAACGCTGGAGCGGTTCGGCCTCGCCGAACGCCTTGGGCCGGCGGTCTGGACGCTCAAGCCAAGCATTGAGGAGACGCTGCGTGACCTCGGCACCCGCGGCGACATCATCACGACCATGCACCGTGCCATGCAGGGACTCGGTGCCGAGCGGGCGGCCGGCGACTTCGCCATCCATGGTGACCGGCCTGAGCCGATCATCGGCCGTCTTGTCGAGCGCGGCATCGCCGACGAGCTCAAGGGCAGGGGCTACGCGATCATCGACGGCATCGATGGCCGCGTGCACCACCTCCGCTTCGCAGATATTGAGTCGACCGGCGACGGGCACCCAGGTGCGGTCGTCGAGCTCCGCCGCTACCAGGATGCCGGCGGGCGGGAGCGCAGCGCGCTCGCGGTGCGGTCGGACCTGTCGGTCGAGGCGCAGGTCACCGCCGAGGGCGCGACCTGGCTGGACCGGCGCTTGCTGGACCGAGAGGCGCTGCCGCTGGCGCGGCAGGGCTTCGGTGCAGACGTCGAGGGCGCGCTCGCCCGGCGGGCCGAGCATCTCGTCGCAGCCGGTCTCGCGCGCCGGCAGGGTCAGCGTGTGGTCTTCGCGCGCGATCTGCTCAATACGCTGCGCCAGCGCGAACTGGAGGCGGCCGCCACGCGGGTGACGGCCGAGACAGGGAAGGCGTGGCGGCCGGCGCGGGAGGGGGACGGCGTCGCCGGGGTCTTCACCCGACGCCTCGACCTTGCCTCGGGGCGTTTCGCGATGATCGACGACGGGCTCGGCTTCCAGCTGGTGCCGTGGAAGCCGGCGATGGAGCGGCAGCGGGGACTGGCCGTGGCGGGGAGCATCGCGCCTGGCGGCGCTCTTGAGCTCACACCCACGCGCAAGCGAGGCCTCAGCCTCTGACCGCGTGCAGCGCTGCTGGATCGGCCCGGTAGGGTCCCCCGCCGATTCGTGCGATGCGCTCGCCGCGGCTACGACGCAGGTCCGCGACTGCTTGAACACGGGCACGCCGATCGCGCACGTCTCGCGCCATGGACGCCGCTCGCCCCACCCAACCATGACCGCGACCAGGATCCTTTGGGGCCAGGTCCTGGTTGTCTTCCTGATCGTGCTCGCCGCGGTCTGGGGCGCGACGCAATGGGTTGCCTGGCGCCTCGGCTACCAGCCGCAACTCGGGCAGCCGATGGATGTCTGGGGCGGCGTGCCGGTCTACCCGCCGCCCGCCTTCTTCCTGTGGTGGTACTGGTACGACGCCTACGCGCCGCGGGTCTTCTACGAGGGCGCCATCATCGCCGCCGCCGGAGGCTTCGCGGCGATCGGCATTGCCATCGGCATGTCCGTGTGGCGCGCCCGCGAAGCGCGGGACGTCACCACCTACGGCTCGGCCCGCTGGGCGACGGAGCGCGAAGTGCGCGACGCCGGGCTGCTCGCCCCCGATGGCGTTGTGCTCGGCTGGTTTGCCCGGCGCTACCTTCGCCATGACGGGCCGGAGCACGTGCTGTGCTTCGCGCCGACGCGCTCCGGCAAGGGCGTCGGCCTCGTCGTGCCGACACTTCTGACCTGGCCGGGTTCGGCCATCGTCCACGACATCAAGGGCGAGAACTGGCAGCTCACCGCCGGCTGGCGGGCGCGCTTCGGGCGCGCGCTGGTGTTCGATCCGACCAACCCGGCGAGCGCCGCCTACAATCCGCTTCTCGAGGTCCGCCGCGGCGACAGCGAGGTCCGCGACGTGCAAAACATCGCCGACATCCTGGTCGACCCCGAGGGCGCACTGGAGCGACGTAACCACTGGGAGAAGACCAGCCACTCCCTGCTGGTCGGCGCAATCCTGCACGTCCTCTATGCCGAGGAGGACAAGACCCTCGCCGGCGTGGCGAGCTTCCTTTCCGATCCGCGTCGCCCGATCGAACGCACGCTGGCGGCGATGATGACAACGCCCCACCTCGGCGACCGGCCGCACCCAGTCGTCGCCTCCGCCGCGCGCGAGTTGCTCAACAAGTCGGATAACGAACGGTCCGGTGTGCTGTCGACGGCGATGAGCTTCCTCGGCCTCTATCGCGATCCGGTCGTTGCGCAGGTCACCCGCCGCTGCGACTGGCGGATCGCCGACCTGGTCGAAGCGCGCGAGCCGGTCACGCTCTACCTCGTCGTCCCGCCCTCGGACATCGTCCGCACCAAGCCGCTGGTGCGGCTCGTGCTGAACCAGATCGGCCGCCGGTTGACCGAGTCGCTGGAGAACGAAAGGCGTCGCCATCGGCTGCTGCTGATGCTCGACGAGTTCCCCGCGCTCGGACGCCTCGACTTCTTCGAGAGCCAGCTCGCCTTCATGGCAGGCTACGGCATCCGGTCCTTCCTCATCGCGCAGTCGCTGAACCAGATCGAGCGTGCCTACGGGCCAAACAACGCGATCCTCGACAACTGCCACGTCCGCGTCGCCTTCGCGACGAACGACGAGCGCACGGCCAAGCGGGTCTCTGATGCGCTCGGCACGGCGACGGAGATCCGCGACAGCCGGAACTATGCGGGCCACCGACTGTCGCCTTGGCTCGGGCATCTGATGGTGTCGCGGCAGGAGACGGCGCGGCCGCTGCTGACGCCGGGCGAGGTGATGCAGCTGCTACCGACCGACGAGATCGTCCTGGTCTCGGGCTGCCCGCCGATCCGCGCGCGGAAAGCACGCTACTACGAGGACCGACAGCTGCGTGCGCGCGTGGTCGCGCCACCGGATCCGGCGGCGGCTGCGCCCTGTGCGCTTCGTGCGGATGACTGGAGCGCACTGAAGCCTCTCTCGCGTAATGATGGGGCGGCATCCGCCGACGCAGGTGACGATGCTGACGGCGGCATCCGCCGAGAGCCGAGTCTGCCCGAGCACGAACAGATCGCGCCCGAGCCCAGCCCGCCACCCGAAAGAGAGTTCATCTTCGCGGAGGACGATCAGAACGACGACGCATCGCGCACCCGTGCCCTCGCAGCGCGTGCTCGCCGCGTGGCCCGCCAGGCGGCACTCGACCCCGACGACGGCATTGCCCTCTGACCTGCCATGCGCACCAAGGCGACCTTCCGGCTGCCCCCTGATCTGATCCGGCGTCTCGCCGATTACGCGGCGCGGAAGGGCGTGAGCCAAGCGGTCGTGGTCGAGGCCGCGCTCGAGAGCTACCTTTCGCCGGATGGTTCCGACCGGCTGGAGGCGGCTCTGGCACGTCGGCTCGATCGCCTGTCGCGCGCCAGCGAACGGCTGGAACGCCACGTCACCATCGGCAACGAGGCGCTCGCGCTCTTCGTGCGCTTCTGGCTCACCATCACACCACCACTGCCAGACGCGGCCAATGCCGCCGCTCAGGCCAAGGGACGGGAGCGATACCAAGCATTCATCGAGACACTCGGACGCCGACTTGCCCAGAGCGGTGGCCTCGCCGGTGAAGTGGCTTCTGAGCAGTTGCGTGAGCACTCGGACGCACAATCACATTAGCGGTGCAGGATATGGGCAGCATGCAGCAACATCATGGCGGCGAGTCACGACCACAGCGCCTGCTTGCCGGCAAACGATTGTCAGCGAGGTCATCGCAGCGACGTATGCAGCCCGCCCCTCAGCAACGCGAATCGGAGATCGCCCGGCTCATGAACATCGAGAGAAGGCAATGGGCCAGGCTGATGGGCGATCAACCGCACCAACACCCACACGAGAAGCGAAATTCCTGCAAGAACTAGGGTGAGCTGCGCGATGTTATTCAGGCGAGCACGGATTACAAGCGCCATCGGCAACGCTCATCCAGCGCGGCGTCGAGCCCCGACAAGGCATCGGCGACCGTCGGCCGGCGCGCGGATCGCGGGGCCGGCGGCCGCGACGCCAGGTTCAGCCCGCCTTCACCTCGATCCGCTTGACCTTGGCCTGCGCCTCGGGCGTCTGCGGCAGGCGGATGGTCAGCACGCCGTTCTTGAAGCTCGCCTCGGCCTTGCTGCCATCCACCCCGGGCGGCAGCGGCACGGCGCGGTAGATCGAGCCGTAGCTGCGCTCGGAGAGGTAGTAGCCCTTCTTCTCCTCCTGCCGCTCGATGCGCTTCTCGCCCTTGACCGTCAGCATGTCGTCGGCGACCGCCACCTCGATGTCCTTCATCTCCATCCCCGGCAGTTCGATGGAGATCTCCACCGCATTGTCGGTCTGCACCACGTCCGACTTCGCCTCGCTCTGGCCCCAGGGCCAGTCGAGCTTGCCGAAGCGGTTCCAGAAGTTCTCGAACACCTGGTTCATCTCCCTCTGCAGTGAGGCGATGGCGTTCGGTTCGGCGGCCTTGGCCTCGGGCGCATCGCCCTTACGAGCCCAGGGGATAAGGTCCTTGATCTGCATGTCGGTTCCTCCTTCTTGGTTCAGGCGGCCTTGACGCGGATCGTGCGGGGCTGGGCCTCAGCCGCACGCGGCAGGCTGAGCGTCAGCACGCCGTTTCGCATCACGGCCTCGATCCGCTCAGCGTCGAAATCCTCGGACAGAGCGAAGGCGCGCTCGTAATCGCCCGGCTCGTATTCGAGGTGCGCGGGGCGCAGGTTCTCGGGCTGCGGGTTGCGGCCGCGACCGCGCACGGTCAGCACCCGCTTCTCGAGCGTGACTTCCACATCCTCGGGCGCGACGCCCGGCATTTCCAGCACCAGCATCGGGCCGTCGCGCGTCTCGACCACGTCGGTCAGGGGGCGCCAGACTGGAACGCCGCGGGTCGTCTCGGGCGCGGCCGGGGTCTGGGCAGGGGTGGCGGTCAGTTCGGTGCTCATGGGGCGATCCTCCTTTCAGCCAGCCTTGATCTCGATGCGCCGCGGGCGATCGGCCTCGGGGCGACGGACGGCGATGCGCAGCACGCCGTCGGCGAAGCGCGCCTCGACCAGGTCGGAATCGACGCGAAAGGGCAGGCGGATAGCGCGGGAGAAGCGCCCGAAGGCACGCTCGCGGCGCTGCCAGGACGCGCCCTCCGGCAGGTCGGGCGCGCGGCGCTCCCCGGCGATGGTCAGGACGTCATCCTTGACGGAGATGTCGATATCCTGCGGCTCGACGCCCGGCACTTCTGCGATGATCGCTGCCGCCTCGTCGTTCTGCCACACATTGACGGCCGGAAAGACCGGCGCCGCCGTGCTGAAGGAGGCACGGTCCAGCGCCTCGCTGACGCGCCGCAGCAGCGCGAAGGGATCAGCGGGGTAGAGTGTCATTGGATTGAGCATGATTTCCTCCTTTCGCGGCCCTCGCGGCCCGCCCTGACGGAAGCCATGCCATGGGGCGCGTGGCGTGCCCCTGAAGCCGACGGCACCAGTCTTCTCCCCGCTTCGCGGCGGAACCCTGGTGGCCTGCCGTGATGGCCAGACCCGTCAACCTGCGAACCCCGATTGGGCGTTCCGACGACGATCAAGGTCGCCCACGACCGAGATTCAAGACGTGCATTATGCGTCGCGCGTCGGCCAGCCATACCGCCGGCGCGAGCCACCGGCGGGGCAGCCGAATTGTCCTGCTGCGCACCGAAACCGCCCGACGGCACCGCGACCGCCTCACGCGATCCTCACCCCGGTCCAGGCGGGAGGATCGCTTGCCGGAAAGGACTCTAGACTGGCCTCCTCGACCGGATCCTGTCTCGGCTCATCCTCGGCATGGGCAGCAAGGAGCCAAGGCCGAACGCGGCTGATCGCGTCGCTCATGTCGCTCCGCAGCTGCTCCGCGTAGCTTCTGTAGCGCACGCGACGCGGGGGTGGCTCCGCGACCTCGTAGCGCCATCCGTGCCGCTCGGCGAAGGCTTCCGCGCTCTGCCTGTCCGGGAACTCAAGTCGCACGAGCGCGAGCGGATCCGTGCTGCCGATCCATCCGGTGAGCGGGTCGATCGGCGGCGGCGACGATGGCACGAACTCCAGGACCCAGCGCTGCCGTCCTGGCGCGGATTGCGTGACGGAACGACCCGGCTGATGGATGCGCACGAGCGGGAGCCGCCATCGGCCGGCCGATGAAGCGCCGCCCGGCAGGAGCGGCACCGATTTTTCCGGGCCGGTCCCGCTCCCCGCTCCGGTAGCTGGCGCCACTGCCTCGCCCCAAGTCGGAAGAGAGGCCGGAAGGACTGAAGGTGGGCGTGAGGCCATGGCGGCAGCGTCTAGTCCGCCGCTTCGGGCGCGCCCTCCACCGCGGGCTTGGGCGGCGCCGTTCCGGGCCGCGGCTCGAGGACCACCTGCTCCGCGGCCGCATCCCAGCGCAGCGTCACGGTGTCGCCCTTGGCGACCTCGCCGCCCAGCATGGCGCGCGCAAGGCGGGTTTCGACCAGGCTGCGGATCTGCCGCTTGAGCTCGCGCGCGCCGTATTCGGGCCGGTAGCCCTCGGCGGCCAGCATCGCCGTGAGGCTTTCGTCGAACTCCAGCGTCACACCCTGGCTCGCCGCGGTGCGCTTCACCCGGTCGAGCTGCAGCAGCACGATCTGCCGGATCTCCTCCTTCGAGAGCGCATGGAAGACGATGATCTCGTCGATTCGGTTGAGGAACTCGGGGCGGAAATGGCCGCGCAGCACCTCCATCAGCTCGGCCTTCAGCTTCTCGGGCTGCTCGGCCACCGTGCCGCGCAGGTGCAACCGCTTCTGGATGCGATCCGAGCCCAGGTTCGAGGTGGCGATGATGATCGTGTTGGTGAAATCCACCACCCGCCCCTTGCCGTCCGTGAGGCGCCCGTCGTCGAAGACCTGCAGCAGCACGTTGTAGACGTCGGCGTGCGCCTTCTCGATCTCGTCGAGCAGGATCACGGAATAGGGCTTGCGGCGCACCTTCTCGGTGAGCTGGCCGCCCTCGTCATAGCCGACATAGCCCGGCGGCGCGCCCACCAGGCGAGCGACCGCATGGCGCTCCATGTACTCCGACATGTCGATGCGCAGCAGTGCGCCCTCGTCGCCATAGACCACCTCGGCCAGCGCCTTCGCGAGCTCGGTCTTTCCCACCCCCGTGGGCCCGAGGAAGAGGAAGGTCGCGACCGGCTTCGAGCCCTCGCGCAGCCCGGCACGCGCCAGCCGCACCGCGTCCGAGACCGCCTTGATCGCCTGCTCCTGGCCGATCACCCGCTCGTGCAGGCGCTCCTCCATCTTCAGCAGCTTCTCTCGTTCGGCCTCCGTCAGCTCGCTGACCGGGATGCCGGTGAGCTTGGAGACGATCTGCGCGACATGGCTCGCCTGCACCTCGGCCGAGCCGGTGGCGCGCTCCTTCTCCCAGGCCTCCGTCAGCTCCTTGAGGCGCGCCTCCTTCGCCGCGATCTGCTTGCCCAGGTCGGCGGCCTTCTCGAACTGCTTGCGCGAGGCGGCATAGTCCTGCTCGCGCTTGATCTGGTGCAGTTCCGCCTCGATCTCCTGTACCTCGACCGGCCGCGCGGTGGCCGAGAGCTTCACTCGCGCCGCCGCCTGGTCGATCAGGTCGATCGCCTTGTCGGGCAGGAAGCGGCCCTGGATGAAGCGGTCGGAGAGCTCGGCGGCGGCCAGGATCGCCTCGTCGGTGATCGTCACCTTGTGGTGCGCCTCGAAGGTGTCTCGCAGGCCGCGCAGGATCATGATCGCCTGCGCGACGGTCGGCTCCGCCACCATCACCGGCTGGAAGCGCCGCTCCAGCGCGGCGTCCTTCTCGATGTGCTTCTGGTACTCGTTGAGCGTGGTGGCGCCGATCAGGTTCAGCTCGCCGCGCGCGAGCATCGGCTTGAACACATTGGCGATGTCGAGCCCGCCCTCGCCGCCGCCCTGGCCGGCGCCGACGATGGTGTGGATCTCGTCGATGAAGAGGATCATCTCGCCCTGGTGCTCGGTCACCTCCTTGAGGATCTTCTGCACCCGTTCCTCGAACTCGCCGCGGTACTTCGAGCCAGCGACCATCGAGTTGATGTTGAGCTCCACCAGCCGCTTGCCGCGCAGCGCCTCGGGCACTTCGTCGTCCACGATGCGCTGCGCGAGGCCTTCGACGATCGCGGTCTTCCCGACGCCCGGCTCGCCGATCAGCACCGGGTTATTCTTCTTGCGCCGGGCGAGGATCTCGATCGTCGTCTCGATCTCCTGCGCGCGGCCGATCACCGGGTCGAGCTTGCCGTCGCGCGCCATCTTCGTCAGGTCGCGCGAATACTTGTCGAGTTCGGGCGTGTTGGTGGGTGCTTCGGCGCGGCCCTCCTCTGCCCCCTGCTTGCCGACCACACGCGCCACCTGCTGGCGCAGGGCCTGCGGCGTGAGGCCCAGCTTGCGCAGGATGTTGGCCGCCAGGCCCTCGCCCTCCTCGGCGAGGCCGATCAGCAGATGCTCCGGCCCGACATAGGAGTGGCCCATGTCGGTCGAGGCGGTGAAGGCGCGGCTGAGTGCATCCTTGACGCGTGGCGCGACGCCGATCTTGCCCTCATGCGGCTTTTCACCGCGCTTGGCCTCCTGCTCGATCTGCGTGCGCAGCTGGTCGGCCGAGATCTTGAACTGGCCGAGCACGGTCTTCACCACCTCCGAGCCGGTCAAGGCGAGCAGCAGGTGCTCGGTGTCCACCTCCGCCCGCCCCATCTCGGAGGCGTGACGCGCCGCTTCCTGGAGCAGCCTCTCCGCCTGGTCGCTGAGGCGCTCGGCAAACCTGCCGCCGCGGCGCCGCGCCGCCCCGCGCGGGCCGCCGCGCCGCGGCGAAGGCGTGGCGGGAGCCTCGCCGAAGGTCGCGTCAACGACCTCCTCATCCCCCTCCTCCGCCGCCGGCGCGCCGCCGAAACCGCCGAGCAGGCTGCCGAAGGGGCGATCGCCGAAGAACTCCTCGAACAGGCTGCCATGGCGGCCGAAAAGCGATTCCAGCGGCGAGGCCGTGCGCCCCTGCCGCCGCAGGAGCTCGCGGTAATGGGTGTCACAGAGTTCGAGATCCTGCCGCTCGCCATTGACCACGGCGCGCACGCGCACCGTTGCCGGCCGCCCGCAGACATCGCATTTGCCGTCCATCAGATCCGCTCCCTCTCCGGATCCGCTGCCAAGGTCGCGGATCCTGTCATGGCGTGTCTGTCGTCCTCATACCGCATCCCGCTGCCGCAGCGGCGGGAAATCTTCCGGCGTGATCGTCTCGCGCTCCAGCAGCAGCCGGGTGCCGGCCTCGAGGTCGGCGCGGCGTTCGGCCAGCAAAGCCTTGGCGCGCGCATAGGCCGCATCGATCAGTTCGCGCACCGCGACATCCACCTCGCGCGCCGTCGCCTCGGAATAGTCGCGCGGCGTGATGCCCGGCACGCCGTCGCCGAGGAAGCTCTGCCGCTCGGGCTCCAGCACCGCCTGGCCGAGCGAGGGATGCATCCCGAAGCGGGTGACGATCTGCCGCGCGATGTCGGTCACGCGCGCGAGGTCGTCCGCCGCGCCGGTCGAGATCTCGCCGAGCACGAGGTCCTCGGCCGCGCGGCCGGCCAGCAGCACGACCATGCGGTTCTCGAGGTCGCGCCGGGTGATGAGGAAGCGGTCCTCGGTCGGCCGCGTCATGGTGTAGCCCAGCGCGCCGATCGAGCGCGGGATGATCGAGACCTTGTGCACGGGATCAGCCCCGGGCAGGGAGGCGGCGGCGAGCGCATGGCCCATCTCGTGCCAGGCCACCGCCTCGCGCTCCTTCTGATTCAGCACGCGCCCCTTGCGTTCGAGGCCGGCGACGATGCGCTCGATCGCGGCGGTGACATCGGCCATGCTCACTGCCTCGGCGCCGCGGCGGGTCGCCTGGATCGCCGCCTCGTTCACCAGGTTGGCGAGTTCCGCGCCCGAGAAGCCCGGCGTCAGCCCGGCGATCTGCTCGATGTCCAGCCCTGCGTGCTTCACCTTCTTGAGATGCACGCGCAGGATGGCGGCGCGGCCGGACTTGTCGGGACGGTCCACCACCACCTGGCGGTCGAAGCGCCCGGCGCGCAGCAGCGCGGGGTCGAGGATTTCGGGGCGGTTGGTGGCGGCGAGCAGCACGATCCCCTCGCGCGGGTCGAAGCCGTCGAGTTCGGTCAGCAGCTGGTTGAGCGTCTGCTCCTTCTCGTCATGGCCGCCGCCGAAGGCGCCGGCGCCGCGCCGCCGCCCCAGCGCATCCAGCTCGTCGATGAAAATGATGCAGGGCGCTGCCTTGCGCGCCTGCTCGAAGAGGTCGCGCACGCGCGCCGCACCCACGCCCACGAACATCTCGACGAATTCGGAGCCGGAGATGGAGAAGAACGGCACCCCCGCCTCGCCGGCCACGGCGCGCGCGACCAGGGTCTTGCCGGTCCCCGGCGGGCCGACCAGCAGGATGCCCTTCGGAATGCGCGCGCCGAGGCGGCCGTATTTCTCGGGAGACTTCAGGAAGTCGACGATCTCCCGCAACTCGGCCTTGGCCTCGTCGATGCCGGCGACGTCGTCGAAGGTGACGCCCGTGTCCTTCTCGACATAGACCTTCGCCTTGGACTTGCCGACCGACATCAGCCCGCCGAAGCCCTGTCGCTCCGCGACATGGCGGAACAGGAACATCCAGACCCCGAAGAAGACCAGCGCCGGCAGCACCCAGGACAGTACGGTCGAGAGGAAGGTGTTCTGGATCGTGCCGTCGTAGCGCGCGGTGGACTGTTCAAGCCGGCGCGTCAGGTCCTCCGGCACGATGGTGGTCAGGAAATGCGTCCGGCCCTCGATCGGCTCACGGTAGCGGCCGAAGATGCTGTCCGGGCGGACCTGGACCTCGGCGATGCGGTCCAGCTGCAGCAGTTCCAGGAAACGCGAATAGGGGATGCGCTCGGTCACCGACGCGCCCTGCCACCAGCCCTGGAAAAGCAGGAGCAGCAGGAAGGCCCCGATCCAGTACCAGATATTGAATTGTTGCTGCCTGTTCACGTACGGCTCCGACCGTCAGCGCGAAGCGGATATGAACGCACAAGACCTTTCGGCCGTAAGGGACAAAAGCAGGCGGATCAGGGGGGCCTCGTCTCTGCGCCCTGAAGCGTTGCGGCATCGGCGTCGCGCCGGTCCTGGTCGCGCACCAGCCAATAGACGATGCCGAGCGCCAGCATCGCCGCGCCGAGCGCGAGCAGCTTCATCGCCTCGGTCTGGCTGAGGTCGAGGATGATGAACTTCCGCACCACCGCGAGCATGGCAATCATCACCACCGCGCGCACCTGGACGATGCCGAAGCGCCGTTCCACGACGACCAGCAGGGAACGCTTGAACTCCAGAGCGATGACGACGGTGAAGATCGCGCCGAACACGGTCTGGAACACCGCCGGATCCGTGGGGTCGAAGATGTCCACCAGAAGCAGCGAGGTGGCGACCAGCTTGAGCAGGTTCCACAGCGCGGCCAGGACGATCAGCGCGATCAGGAGCGTCAGCACAAAGACGACGACCTGCTCGAACTTCTCGTAGAAGGTCAGGGACCGCCAGAGCATGGAGTTGCCACGCGGTGACTTCGGTTCGCTCATCGGCCCGCATCCAATGTGACAGCGATCTCAAGGCGCGTGCCGTCGCGCAGGATCGTCAGCGTGAGGGTATCACCCGGCGCGTGCCGGTCGAGCGCGGCAAGCAGTTCCGCCACCCGGCGCAGCGGGCGCCCCTCTACCGCGAGGATGACATCGCCCGCCTGGAAGCCGCCGTCGCGCATGAGACGGGCCGGGCGGATCCCGGCGCGCTCCGCGGCCGAGCCCGGATCGACCTCGAGCGCGAAGACACCCTCGATGCCAAGGCGCGCCGACAGCGCGGCATTGAGCTGTTCCTCGGCCCGGACGCCGAGCGAGGGGCGGATGTAGCGTCCCTGCGCGATCAGCCGCGGCACCACGCGGTTCACCGTGTCCACCGGCACCGCGAAGCCGATCCCGGCCGAGGCGCCGGAGGGGCTGTAGATCGCGGTGTTCACGCCGATCAGCCGGCCGGCGGAATCGAGCAGCGGCCCGCCCGAATTGCCCGGGTTGATCGCGGCGTCGGTCTGGATCAGCCGCTCGATGACGGCGCCGGTCTCGCTGGGCAGCTCGCGGTTCAGCGCGGAGATGATGCCGGTGGTCAGGGTCCAGTCCAGGCCGAAGGGATTGCCGATGGCGAAGACCTTCTGGCCGACGCGCAGGTCATGGCTGGTGCCGATCGGCAAGGGCTCGGGCCGGCCGGTGCCGACGCCGATGCGCAGCACCGCGAGGTCATGGGCCGGGCTCGTGCCGACCAGCACGGCGTCGTAGGCGCGGCCATCGGCCAGGCGGACCATCGCACCGGACGCGCCGGCGATGACATGATCATTGGTGACGACATGGCCGAGCCGGTCCCACAGGAAGCCGGAACCGGTCCCCCGCGGCACCTGCAGGGCGTTGCGCGTCCAGGGGTTCAGCACGCGTTCGGTGGTGGCGATGAACACCACCGATCCGCGCGCCTGCTCGAAGAGGGCGATGGTCGAACGCTCGTCCTCCGCAAGGTCGCCGCGCGGCGTGACGACGCGCGGCTCCGCCCGGCCGGCGAGAAGTTCGGCCTGCAGCAGCGGGAAGCTCTGCCAGGCGGCGATGAGGACGAGCGCCGCCAACATCAGCAGCATGGTCCGGAACATGAATCGACCATTGTCCAACGCGGAACTCTCCTGCCAGCTGAGCCTCCGGGACGCAGGGTGCCCCTGCCGCCCGATCATGCGAAGCCCCGTTCTTCAGCCGCGCCCTTTTCGCTGAAGCGGCCGGGCGGGGGTGGGCATCTGCCCATCAACCGCTGCCGATCAGGATGCCGGCGGCCAGCACCAGGCTGCCGCCGAGGACCACCTGGAACACCGCCCGCCGGATAGGCGTTTCCATGTAGCGGTTCTGGATCCAGGCGATCGCCCACAACTCGATGAAGACCACCGCGATGGCGATCGCGGTCGCCGTCCAGAAATGCGGGATGAGGTAGGGCAGCGCGTGCCCCAGGCCGCCAAGCGCGGTCATCACCCCCGAGGCGAGGCCCCGCTTCCAGGGCGCGCCGCGGCCGGAGAGCCTGCCGTCATCATGTGCGGCCTCGGTGAAGCCCATGGAGATGCCCGCCCCCACCGAGGCCGAGAGCCCGACCAGGAAGGTCGTCCAGGGATCCTGGGTGGCGAAGGCGGTGGCGAAGATGGGCGCGAGGGTCGAAACCGAGCCGTCCATCAGCCCGGCCAGCCCCGGCTGCACCCAGGTCAGCACGAATTGCCGGCGGGCGGCGAGGCTTTCCTCGCTCGCCGCCCCGCGGCGCGCGAGCTCGGCCGCCATCGCCTCGACGTCGCTCTCGTGCCGCGCCTCCTCGGCCGCGAGGTCGCCGAGCAGCCGGCGGGTCTCGGCATCCGTCGTGCGCTCGGCGGCGGCGCGGTAGAAGGCCTCGGCCTCCCGCTCCATGGCCATCGCCTCGGCGCGAATGCGGTCGAGGCCGAGATTCTCGACCAGCCACACAGGCCGGCGGGCGTAGAAGTCCGCGACATGCTCGCGACGGATGGGCAGGATGAGGTCGCCGTAGCGGGCGCGGTAGAGGTCGATCAGCCGGCGCCGGTGCTCGTCCTCCTCGGCGGCCATGGCATCGAAGATGCGGGCGGTCGCGGGATAGGAGTCGCGCAGCCGCTTGGCATAGAGCGCGTAGATGCGCGCGTCCTCCTCCTCGGAGGCGATGGCGAGGGCCAGGATCTCCTGCGCCGAGAGGCTGGCGAAGCGGCGGCGGCCGAAGCTCGGCAGGGGAAGAAGGCGCATGCGGCTCTGGGGGAGGCTTGGGGGCAGGACCGTTCGGACGATACCCGCCTCGGCCAGCTTCCGCCACCGGGCCGGCCGACCTCGGCAAAGCCGTGCGTGTCGGAGCGACGGCGCAAGGTGATGCGGACCGGCGCTTGGGGGAGCGGCTGCAGCGCCAGCCGGGGCATTCCGCTGAGGCTCCGCTGATGCCATGATCGCGATGCGCGCCACCCGCCCAAGGCCTCCTAGCGGCGCGCGGAGGTGAGGCGGCGGGCGGCTTCTCCTTGTGCGGGATCCTTCGATGCTGCCCTTGCAGGACACAGTTGCATCCCGGTTCCCGCCCTTCGTCGTGTGGTCCCTGATCGGGGCCTGCGTCCTCGGGTTCCTCCATCAGATGTCACTGCCGCCGCGCGAACTGGAGGCCTTTCTCTACCGCCACGCCCTGGTGCCGGCGCGCTTCTCCGGCGCCTTGCCCGCGGCGTCGCCAGGGGGGTGGAGCGCATTCCTGACCAACATGTTCCTGCATGGCGGCTGGCTCCATCTCATCCTGAACATGTGGACGCTCTGGATATTCGGGCCCGCCGTGGAGGACCGGCTGGGCGCGGTACGGTTCCTGGCCTTCTACCTGGTCTGCGGCATCGCGGCCGGCCTCGCGCATGTGCTGGCCAATCCGACCTCGGCCGTGCCCGCCCTCGGCGCATCGGGCGCGATCGCCGGCGTGATCGGGTGCTATGCGCGGCTGTTCCCGGCGGCGCGGCTCGTGGTGGTGGTGCCGATCCTGTTCATTCCGCTTTTCTTCGAGGTGCGGGCGATCGGCTTCGCGCTGATCTGGTTCCTCATGCAGATCGTGCCCGGGCTTCTGACGCTTGGTCAGGACGGCGATTCCGGCGGGATCGCCTGGTGGGCGCATATCGGAGGCTTCCTCGCCGGATGGCTCCTCGCCCCCTTCGCCCGGCGGGCGCGGCGCGTGTATCGGCCCTACTATCGCGACGAGGGTATGTACGGGTTCCTGCCGGATGGCCGGCGCAGCGGAGGAGGCGGACCGTGGGCGTGATGGATCTTCTCTGGCTGTTCCTGATGCTGTCGGCCCTGCAGCCCGTGCTGCAGCGGCGCTACCTGGATGCCATGAGGGTGCGGAAGATCGCGCAGATCGAAAAGGCCCGCGGCAGCCGCGTCATCCTGCTGGTGCACCGGCAGGAGACGATGAGCCTGCTCGGCTTCCCGCTTCTGCGCTACATCGACGTCAATGACAGCGAGGAGGTGTTGCGCGCGATCCAGCTCACGGATGACGAGGTGCCGCTCGACATCGTGCTGCACACGCCGGGCGGCCTGGTGCTGGCAGCCACGCAGATCGCGCGGGCGATCCAGGGGCACAAGGGGAAGGTGACGGTCTTCGTGCCGCATTATGCCATGTCCGGCGGCACGCTCATCGCACTGGCTGCCGACCAGATCGTCATGTGCCGCCATTCCGTGCTCGGCCCGATCGATCCGCAGCTGAACGGCATGCCGGCCGCCTCGATCATCAAAGTCGTCGAGGAAAAGCCGATCGCCGAGGTGGACGACCGGACGCTCGTGCTGGCCGATGTCGGCCGCAAGGCGATCGCGCAGGTCGAGGCAGCCGCGACCCGGCTTCTCGCCGAGAAGATGGAGGAGGCAGAGGCCCGGACGCTGGCCGCCCGCCTCGCGACCGGCACCTGGACGCATGACTATCCGATCGCGGCCGAGGAGGCGCGCGCGATGGGCCTGCCTATATCCGTGGAGATGCCACCGGAAGTGCTCGAACTGATGACGCTGTATCCACAACCTGTGCGGCGGCAGGGCGGCGGCGTCGAGTATCTTCCGCAGCCGCGCCAGCGTGAGGTGCGGGGAGGATGATGAAGGACAACCGCTTGGGTGAATCCGCCGTGATCGTCACGGCGCGGTCTCCGCCCCGGACCTGCGCGACGTCAATTGCGAACGGAGGATCAACCCGTGCCAACCGTTGCCTGCCCCGATTGCGCGACCACAAACCGGGTTCCGGAGACGCGCCTCAACGACAATCCGCGCTGCGGTAGCTGTGGCGCGGCTCTGTTCAAGGGCGCGCCGGTCGTACTGACGGCGAACAACTTCGAGCGGCATGCGACGGCGGAACTGCCCATGCTGGTCGATTTCTGGGCTGCCTGGTGCGGACCCTGCAAGGTCATGGCACCACAATTCGATGCCGCGTCGCGCATGCTGGAACCCCGGTTCCGTCTCGGCAAGATGGACACGGAAGCCGAGGCCGACATTGCCAGCCGCTTCGGCATCCGAGGGATCCCGACGATGATCCTGTTCAAGGCAGGCAAGGAGATCGTGCGCGCCAGCGGCGTCATGTCCGCCGCTGATATCGTACGCTGGGCCTCCGCCTTCGCCTCCGCGCAGGCCGAGTAGCAGTAGGACTCTCTGCCACGAGATGACGCGCGAAAGATTCTACAGCTCGTAGACATTGTCTCAACGCCTTGTGGAACCTGTGCACTCAGCGGACAACGCTGCGCGATGGTCAGAAGCCCGACGGCCCGACCGCGGCAATCGCACCGGCGATGAGCTTCTCGCGATCGCTCCCAGGACGTCTGGCGTCCTCAGTGTCCCCTTCTTGTATAGGGAGCGTGCAGCAGGCGTGGCGCTTGCCGCGGCGGAATTTCTCGGTGTTTCGCAACAGCAGGTCGCCGTCGGTCGCGTCGGTCTTCACCCTGCGGGCTCGGGGGGCCACCGGGACGCTCCCGGGCTGAAAGACCAGCACCGCAACGCCGCCGCCCCGCCGCATCTGCGCCAGCCGAGAGGGTGGAGGAGGCTGCCCCGTGGGCCGTGACGACCCACTTTGCGGTGGTCCTGCGTCGGGCCACTGCGTACCACCTCAACGGCATGATCGCCTCGAGCGAGCGTCCATGCTTCACTCGCAACCGGGCGACCTCAAGTCCTGCGGCCTGTCTCTGCACGCCCGGCCACTACTCCAGCCTCTCGCTTGTTGAACCTGCCCCAACCTGCCGCTCTCTAATCGTCCCCGCCCGCTGCGGCACCTCCGCCGCGGCTCCACAACGGGGACCGCATGTCGCTGCATCCGCTCAAGGCCGAGACGACCGCACGTGGCGCGCGGATGCTGCGCACGGCGTTCGGCCCCGGCATCGCGGCATGGCTGGAGGACCCTGCTGTCGTCGAGGTGATGTTGAATCCTGACGGTCGGCTGTGGATCGACCGTCTCACGGAAGGCCTCACCGATACCGGTTGGTGTCTCCCCTTCTCCGACGGCGAGCGCATCATCCGCCTCGTCGCGCATCATGTTGGCGCCGAGGTGCATGCGGACCGCCCCTGCGTGTCGGCGGAGTTGCCCGAGACGGGTGAGCGCTTCGAGGGTCTGCTGCCACCCGTCGTCGCGGCCCCCGCTTTCTCGATCCGCAAGCCCGCCGTCGCGGTGTTCACGCTGGAGGACTATGTCGCCGCCCGCATCATGACGGCCGCCCAGGCCGCCGCGCTGCGCACCGCCGTCGTGGAGCGCCGCAACATCCTCGTCGCCGGCGGCACCTCCACCGGCAAGACCACGCTGACCAACGCCCTCCTCGCCGAGGTGGCTCGCGAGGGCGGCCGCGTTGTGCTGATCGAGGACACGCGCGAACTCCAGTGCCGCGCGCCGAACCTGGTCGCGCTGCGCACCAAGGACGGCGTCGTCTCGCTGTCGGAACTCGTCCGACGCGCGCTCCGCCTCCGCCCCGATCGCATCCCCATCGGCGAGGTTCGTGGCGCCGAGGCGCTCGATCTCCTCAAGGCCTGGGGCACCGGCCACCCGGGCGGCATCGGCACCATCCACGCCGGCTCCGCCCTCGGCGCACTGCGCCGCCTTGAGCAGCTGATCCAGGAAGCCGTGGTCACCGTCCCGCGCGCGCTGATTGCTGAGACCATCAACGTCATCGCCGTGCTCGCCGGCCGCGGCGCCGATCGCCGCCTCGCCGAGCTCGCCATGGTGCGCGGCCTGACCGCCACCGGCGACTACGAACTCGCACCCACAGGAGACACACCATGACGCCCACGCTGCGCACGCGCCTCGCCGGCGCGGCCGCCTTCGCGCTCTGCCTCGCGCTCGCCGCACCCGCCCACGCCGCCGGCTCCAACATGCCCTGGGAGCAGCCCCTGCAGCAGGTGCTGGAATCCATCGAGGGCCCGGTCGCCAAGATCATCGCGGTGATCATCATCATCGTCACCGGCCTGACGCTCGCCTTCGGGGACACGTCCGGCGGCTTCCGGCGGCTGGTGCAGATCGTCTTCGGGATCTCGATCGCCTTCGCGGCGTCGAGCTTCTTCCTGTCGTTCTTCCAGTTCGGCGGCGGGGCGCTGATCTGATGGCCGCGCCGGCCGATCCGGTTCCTGGCTTTTCGGCGCCGGTGCACCGCGCGCTGATCGAGCCGATCCTGCTCGCCGGCGCGCCGCGCGCGGTCGCCATCGCCAACGGCACACTCGCCGCGGCGATCGGGCTCGGTCTGCGCCTCTGGGTCGCGGGCGTGCTGATCTGGCTGGTCGGGCATCTCGCCGCCGTCTGGGCGGCGCGCCGGGATGCGCAGTTCGTCGAGGTCGTGCGCCGGCACATGCGCTACCCGGCCTGGCTGCGCGCGTGAGGCGGCGATGCTGAACCTCGCCGAGTATCGCCGGAAGCCCCAGACCCTCGCGGATTTCCTGCCCTGGGCCGCGCTGGTGGCGCCGGGCGTCGTGCTGAACAAGGACGGCTCCTTCCAGCGCAGCGCGCGCTTCCGGGGCCCGGACCTGGACAGCGCCACCCCGGCCGAGCTCGCCGCCACCGCCGCACGGCTGAACGGCGCGCTGCGGCGCCTCGGCTCAGGCTGGGCGGTCTTCGCCGAGGCGCAGCGCGTCCCGGCGCGCGGCTACCCCGCCAGCACCTTCCCCGACCCCGTTTCCGCTCTGGTCGACGCCGAACGCCGCGCTCAGTTCGAAGAGGCCGGCGCGCATTTCGAGAGCAACTACGTCGTCACCTTCGCCTGGCTGCCGCCAGCCGACGATGCCGCCCGCGCCGAGGGGTGGCTGTACGAGGGCACGCAGGGCGTCGACGCCGCGACCGGCAGAGAGGCGCTGCGCAGCTTCATCGACCGCACCGACCGCGTCCTCGACCAGATCGAGGCCTTCGTGCCGGAAGCGAGCTGGCTCGACGATGCCGAGACGCTGACCTTCCTGCACTCGACGGTCTCGACACGCCGCCACCTCGTCCGCGTGCCCGAGACGCCGATGCATCTCGACGCGCTGCTGGCCGACCAGCCGCTGGTGGGCGGCCTCGCGCCGCGGCTCGGCGACGCGCATCTGCGCGTGCTGACCATCATCGGATTCCCGAGTACGACCTTGCCCGGGATCCTCGACGAGCTGAACGCGCTCGCCTTCGAGTATCGCTGGTGCACCCGCGCCATCTGCCTCGATCGGACGGATGCGCAGAAGCTGCTGACGCGCATCCGCCGGCAGTGGTTCGCCAAGCGCAAGTCGATCGCCGCGATCCTCAAGGAGGTGATGACCAACGAACAGAGCGTGCTGCTCGACAGCGACGCCGCCAACAAGGCCGCCGACGCCGACGAGGCGCTGCAGGAACTCGGGCAGGACATCGCCGGCTGGGCCTATGTCACGGCGACCGTGACGGTCTGGGACGAGGATGCGCGCGCCGCCGACGACAAGATCCGCCTGGTGGAGAAGGTCATCCAGTCCCGCGACTTCACCGTGATCCGCGAGGGGGTGAACGCCGTCGAGGCCTGGCTCGGCAGCCTGCCGGCGCACCTCTACGCCAATGTCCGGCAGCCGCCGATCTCGACGCTGAACCTCGCGCACATCGTTCCCATCTCGGCGGTCTGGGCCGGGCCGGAGCGGAACGAGCATCTTGGCGGCCCGCCGCTCTTCCATGCGCGGACGGAGGGCGCGACGCCGTTCCGTTTCTCGCTGCATGTGGGCGATGTCGGGCACACGCTGGTGATCGGCCCGACCGGTGCTGGCAAGTCGGTGCTGCTGGCAATGATGGCGCTGCAGTTCCGCCGCTACGCCGGCGCGCAGGTCTTCGCCTTCGACTTCGGCGGCTCGATCCGTGCCGCGGCGATCGCCATGGGTGGAGACTGGCACGATCTCGGCGGCGCGCTGGCCGGCGACATGGCCGAGCCGGTTGCGCTGCAACCGCTCGCGCGCATCGACGCGCCGGAGGAACGCGCCTGGGCGGCCGAATGGATCGCCGGTCTGCTCGCCCGCGAGTGCGTGGCGATCGACCCGGTGGTGAAGGACCATCTGTGGTCGGCGCTGACCAGCCTCACCTCCGCGCCGATCCACGAGCGCACGCTGACCGGCCTCGCCGTGCTGCTGCAGTCCCAGGCGCTCAAGCGCGCGCTCGAGCCATACACCCTCGCCGGCCCATGGGGCCGGCTGCTGGACGCCGAGGCGGAGCGGCTGGGCGAGGCCGAGGTGCAGGCCTTCGAGACCGAGGGGCTGATCGGCACCGCCGCTGCCCCCGCCGTCCTGGCCTACCTCTTCCACGCCATCGGCCGGCGTCTCGACGGCCGCCCGACGCTGATCATCGTGGACGAGGGCTGGCTGGCGCTCGACGACGCCACCTTCGGTGCGCAGCTCCGCGAATGGCTCAAGACGCTCCGCAAGAAGAACGCCTCGGTGGTCTTCGCGACGCAGTCCCTGGCCGACGTGGATGGCTCCGCAATCGCGCCCGCGATCATCGAGAGCTGCCCGACGCGCGTCTTTCTGCCGAATGAGCGCGCGCTGGAGCCGCAGATCGCGGCGATGTACGCGCGCTTCGGGCTGAACGATCGGCAGGTGGAGATTCTCGCCCGCGCCACGCCCAAGCGCGACTACTACTGCCAGTCCCGCCGCGGCAACCGGCTCTTCGAGCTGGGTCTGTCGGAGGTGGCACTCGCCTTCTGCGCGGCCTCCTCCAAGACCGACCAGGCCGCCATCGCCGAGATCCTCGCCACCCATGGCCGCGCCGGCTTCGCGCGCGCCTGGCTGCTGCGCCGCGGTCTTGACTGGGCCGCCGAGCTCTTGCCCGACCCTCCGGAGGAACCCGCCCCATGATCCGCCGCCCCCTTCGCGCCGCGCTGCTCGGCGCGGCCCTTGTTGTCCTTCGCGTCTCGGTCGCGATCCCGCCCGCCCAGGCGCAGTGGACCGTCTTCGACCCGTGGAACTACGCGCAGAACATCCTCTCCGCCGCCCGCGCGCTCGACCAGATCAACAACCAGATCGCCTCGCTCCAGAACGAGGCGCAGATGCTGATCAACCAGGCGCGCAACCTCGCAAGCCTGCCCTACTCCTCGCTCATGCGGCTGCAGCAGTCCTTCGCGCGCACGCAGCAGCTGATCGCCCGTGCCCAGCGCCTCGCGTACGAGGTCACCGACATCGAGCGCGCCTTCACGCAAGGCTACGGCAGCGCCGCCTCGCTCGGCTCCAGCGAGCAGATGTTCGCCAATGCGCGCGACCGCTGGCAGACCTCCGTCGCCGGCTTCCAGGACGCGCTGATGACCCAGGCGACCGTGGTCGGCAACCTGACCGGCACACGCGCCGAGATCGAGGCGCTGATCGGCCAGAGCCAGGGTGCGACCGGCGCGCTCCAGACCGCGCAGGCGGGCAACCAGCTCCTGGCCCTCCAGTCCCAGCAGATCGCCGACCTCACTGCACTCCTCGCCGCGCAGGGCCGCGCCCAGGCGCTGGAGGCCGCGCGCGTGGCCAGCGGCGAGGAGCAGGCGCGCGAGCAGCTGGAGCGCTTCCTCGCCCCGGGCGCCGGCTACCAGCCGGGCTCGGCGCAGATGTTCCATGGCCGCTGAGCCGTGGTCGTGGCGCCGTATCTCCGCACACCTCGGGACGTGCCATGAACGGCACCGGCGTCATCGACCGCTTCCTCGACGTCTTCACCCGCTACATCGACAGCGGCTTCGGGCTGCTCGGCGGCGAGGTGGCCTTCCTCGCCGCGACGCTCATCGTCATCGACATCACCCTCGCCGCGCTCTTCTGGGCCTGGGGCGCCGACGACGACATCATCGCGCGCCTGATCAAGAAGACCCTCTTCGTGGGGGTCTTCGCCTGGATCATCGGCAACTGGAATTTCCTGGCCCAGGTCATCTTCGACAGCTTCGCCGGGCTCGGCCTGGTCGCGTCGGGCTCGACCATCACGGCGCAGCAGCTGCTCCAGCCGGGCCGCGTCGCGCAGGTCGGCCTTGATGCAGGACGGCCGCTGCTCCAGGCCGTCTCCGGCCTCATGGGCTACATCTCGTTCTTCACGAACTTCGTCCAGATCGCGATCCTGATGTTCGCCTGGGCGGTCGTGCTGCTGTCCTTCTTCATCCTGGCGATCCAGCTCTTCGTCACGCTGATCGAGTTCAAGCTCACGACGCTGGCGGGCTTCGTGCTGGTGCCCTTCGGGCTGTTCGGCAAGACCGCCTTCCTCGCCGAGCGCGTGCTCGGCAACGTCGTTTCCTCCGGCGTGAAGGTGCTGGTGCTGGCCGTCATCGTCGGCATCGGCTCGACGCTCTTCGCGCAGTTCACCGCAGGCTTCGGCGCCAACCAGCCGACCATCGACGAGGCGATGTCCATCGTGCTCGCGGCGCTGGCGCTGCTGGCGCTCGGGATCTTCGGGCCGGGCATCGCCAACGGGCTGATCTCTGGAGGGCCGCAGCTTGGCGCGGGGGCGGCGGTCGGGACCGGGCTCGCGGCAGGCGGCGCCATGGTTGCCGGCGCGGCTGCCGTGCGCACCGCGGCCGCTGCGGTCGGCGCGGC
>JAIEOP010000235.1 GCA_019750465.1 Acetobacteraceae bacterium
CACCCGGCCGATGCTGCCGCTGCGCCCGGGGCAGGCCGAGCGGCGCACCCAGGACGACAAGCGCCACGGCACGGCCTTGCTGTTCGTTGCGAATTCCGCTGAAGTCGGCCGCTGATTCCGACGCCATGGCGGCCGGCCATACGGCCGCTTCCCCGATGCCGCCGACCGGCTGAACAACATGCTCGGCATCATCGCCGCGACCAAGCTGCTCGCCGAGCAGGGCGGCGCGTCATGACCGGCAAGCCCTTTCCCTGGCAGAACCGCGTCGTGCCCACCCGCCACCGCCCGGGATGGACGGTCGAGACCTGGAACCCGATGACGGAGCGATGGGAGTGCGGATGCGAGCTTCCCGTCTGGCGCCCCATCAGCGGGTGGATGCCGAAGCCTGGGTCGCGGCGGAGAACGCCGAGCAGGAGGGGTGCAATCTCGCCCTCGCCGGCCGGCTGAATTGAGCGGGGCGACAACGGACCGCACGTCATTGCGGCGGCGGCCCAAGAAGGCTCGAGTGCACCCAGCCCCATGGCGCCTCTTCGCCCACCTGCACCCAGCCCCCATTTCGCGCGAACACGCGCAGCACGGACCCGGCAGGCGCAGAGCGGACGACTGGCGAGCTGCCGCTCGGCCCTTCACGAACATTCGCGCCCTGCCGGGTCACGACGCGCTCCGCCCCACCTGGGCCTGCCGCAGCCTCAGTCTGTTGAGGACCGCCTGACGATGCGGCTTGGCCACGGGTGCCAGCATCCATGGGCATCGGCGCCGGCGGGGCTGCTGGCGCCGCAGATGATGTCGGCAGGGATGGTGGGGACATAGTGCCGCCCGGCGATGCTGCCGGCCCCGATGGCGGGGTGGGGGCCTGTGCGGGGCGTTCGTGGCGCGAAACCGATCCTGGGGCCGGCATTGGCGTCGACGCCTGAACCCGGGCAGCGGGCGGTGCGTGGGCGAACTGGTGCGTAGGCTTGTTGCTGCTGATGCCGAGGACAATCGCCACGAGGATGGCGGCGCCGGACACTCCGAGCATGCGCCTGTAGCCGACCTCTCCGCCAGGCGCAGCAGCGACATCCGCGCGTGCCTGGGCAAGCTTCGGCTGAATTTCAGCGAGGTTGCCCTCCAACACGCGCCGGCGTGCGTCTGTGGTGGCTGCAACGGCCTTCAATCGCGCGAGACCAGCCGCGACATCACCCTCCAACCGGTTCCGCTCAACGGCGATGTCGCGTTCCACCTTCGCGATCTCGGTCGCAGGAACGCCCTTGGTCGCGTCGAAGCGAAAGGTTTGCTCATGGGTGCGGCGCCAGGCGAGCAGCTTTTTCGCTGTCGCAGACCCAAAGCCGGGAATGGCAACGATGCGGCTCTCAATGATGTCGCCCGCCGTGTCGATGCCGTATGCTGAGAGTGTAGCGACCTTCGCGCGCCCGATGCCGGACAGCCGCGCGCCGGCTATTGGGAACCGATCAAGATGGCTTTCCATCTGCCCTTGGCGCAGCTGCTCGGAGAGCTTTTGCAGGCGCTTCGCACGCACAGTCGGCAGCGCATCGTGGCGCGTCTTCAATTCTTGGAGCTTCGCCCGTTCCTGAGCGAACTGTGGCCCATTCGGCGCCTCGTTCCATAGCTGCCGCAACGCGTTCCAGTCACGCTCGGCTTCCTGCAATCGGCGCCGATATTCGTCCGCCACCGCGCCCGACTTCTCCCTGCCTGCGAAATAGCTCAAGAAGCCGGCGCCCGCTGCCAACACGGTGCCCGCCCCTGACGGAGCCAGTGTCAGCATGGCGACAACGGCTGCGGCGGTGGAACCGTAAGCCAGGGTCTTGAGCGTGCGCGCCTGGCTTCCGGCTTCGCGCGCCTTGGTCGTAGGGCTGGCTGTGCCGGCGGAGGTTGGAAAGGGCGGCAGAGGGCGGGGCTCGGCAACCGCGTTCACCTGCTGCCATAGAGCTACCATCCCGCCTGGCTGGCCTGCCTTGGCGACGAACACGGCGGGGAACAGCGCCATGCCGCTGGCCGCCTCGATGTCGCACCATGGGCAGCGGGATAGGCCCTTGCGATAGTAGTGGCCGTGGTTCATCGAGCATTGGCGAAGCTCACCGTCGAGCGCCTGTAGCGCGGCGACCCATTGATCGGCCTCCGGCCGGCCGCCTTTGGTCGTCGCGGGTGAGAAGGCCTGTTCGAACAGGTCTTGAAGACGTGGCGTCAGCGCGTCGATCGGAAGACTGCCTGGTGGTGGCGCCATCTGGGTCCGGTTGCGCTCGCGGGAGTAGGCATACCGCGAGCCGCGAATGGCCTCCTCGATGGATGGCGGATCGTTGCCGCCAAGATGGCGTCCGGCGAACGGGTGCCGTGCGATGCAGAGCAGCTGGAAGATGATCACGGCGAGGCCGAAGTTGTCGTGGTTCGGTGCCCGCCGTATGCCGGCATAGCTCGTCACCGCCTGCATTTCCGGCGGTTGGTGCGTGCCGACGCCGACCGGGCAATACCAAGTCCGGCCGCCGTGAGTGACCTGGAAGCTGTCGCAATCCAACAGACGAACCGTGCCGTCTTGCGCGACCACCAGATTGCCGTGGTTCACATCGCCCATGACAAGCCCCGCCGCGTGCATGACGGAAAAGGCGCGGCCGCTGTTGGCTGCGGCATGCACGAGAAACCGCCAGTCGGCTCGCGGGAACTCCTGCATCCGAAGCTTTGGGCCGTAGAGCTGGAACACGGGAAGGTGGCCGCCAATCTTCGGCATCAAGAAGCCGACCGCTTGGCCCGATGCGCCATGTAACGTGCCGGACGGCCACGCTGCGATGCGTGTGAGCCGCTCATTCGACATCGCCACCATGGCGGAAAGCTTGGCCCCGAGGTCCGGCGTGGGGTGCGAGTGATAGAGTTTCCCTACGACGCCAGGCATGCCTCGAACGTCGAACACCGTTCCTTCGCCGCCACGGCCCAGCTGGTTGCCAAGCTGTATGCCGTTGCCGAGGGCATCGCGCACCGGCCCCTGTGTCAAGGTCGCCGGTCCTCTGGTGCGGCTGCGGCTCGCGATGCCATGACCAGCGTCTTGTCGTCGTCGGTCCGCCGGTTGATGTGGTCGGTGCCCAGGTAGGCGATCAGCGCCTCGGATGCGCGGCCCGACCGATCGGGTTCGGTGCCGGCAAGCCACCCAAAGATGGGCCGTAACGCCGGGGAATGGACCGTCATCGTCGCCAGATCGAGCACAAGTCGTTCGATGCCATCAGTGAAAACCGCGATCTCATTCACCGGATTGCCGGTCTCGAACACGAGCGCCTCGGCCGCGTTATCTTGCGTCAAAAAGTATGTCTGGTTGGCGTATTCTCCGTGCTGCGGCCACACAATCCAGATGTATTCGCCAGGCTCTTCGCCGCCAACGACGATCGCTCCATCGCCGATCTGCACGTAGGCGGCCGACGAGGGGCCGATAACCGCGCCGAGCAGCGTGCAGGAATAGTCGCGCACCTGGTTGGCCTCGCTCCCGGCAAGCGCAACGACGGCTTCCTGGAACTCGGCGAGCCAATGATCGACGAAGGCGCGGTCAATGATCGCAAGTGAGGGATCGCGAAGCGCCGCACCACCGAACCTGTCCAAGAAGGATTGAACCGCGAGCGCTGCGCCGACCTCCGAGCGTGTCGCGGTCCCCGCGCCATCGGACGCCGCGAGGAGCAGTATCTCGCCGCCGTCAGCAGTCTCCAGGATGCGGCAACCGCCTGCGTCCTGGCACGGGGAACCATTCTTCGTGTGCGACGTGCCAACGACTGATGCGAAGGCGGTCCGCCATCGCCTTGGCGTCATCCGACAGACGACCATCCGGTCGGTGCGGGTAGCGCGACCATCTGCCCAGGCTGGGACTTCGCAACGCCACCGAGCGAACTCGAAAGCCAGGAGAAAAGCTCTCGGAAGCTCAGCCCCCGCAGCTTCATCGGCGGTCGCTGCGGGCTACAGATCGCAGCCAGCTTCCCCATGTCGGCGCCTTCAACACCGACCGCGAAGAAGCTGAACGCCTTCCGCTCGGCGCTATCGCCTTGGCGCACCCGATCGGCGGCTTCCTGCCATCGGTCTGTGGGGCCGCCATCGGTGATGAGAAAAACCCAGGGCCGGTAGTAGGCCACGCCGGCTTGCTTGTAGGTCGCCTTGCGTGCCTCAAGCATGTCGAGGCCCCGCTCAATCGCGGCGCCCATGGGCGTGTCCCCGCCGGTGCGCAGTTGGGGCGGCTCGAATAGGTCCGGGGTCTGAAAATCGGCGACAACCTGAACCGGGCCAAAAGTCACGACGGCCACTTCGACCCGCTGCATTGCCATCGCATCCGCGACCAACTCCTCCTTGAACTGTCGGATACCCTCGTTCAGCTGAGTGATGGGCTGCCCATTCATTGATCCTGATGTGTCGAGGAGCAGCAAGCAGGGGCATCGTGGCTCTGGGTTCGCCACGAGGTCTGGGAACGCGAAGGGAATTTGTTCGTCGATGTTCATGATCTGCGGCCGATTGTTGCCTGCGAAACATAGACCAAGGAGCTTCGGCCTCGCCAGCGCCCAAAGCCGCGCCGCGTCTTCGTTGTCGCCCGGTCGCATTCCGCGAGATCGCGGGGCCTTCCCGGCGTCGGCCGTATGCGGGGGGCGGAAGCGCGCGAGGGGGCCAGCGTCAGGCCCGAAAATCCGGTTGCCAGGGTTTCAAGGTTTCCAGGTTGCGGGGGCGGCTGCGGGGGCATGCCGAGAACAAACCGTTCACGCATGTTCGCTTGCGTTCGTGGGGAAGCGGCCGACGGAAAGGGGGACCGCCCCGAAAGCGCCCCGCAATCGCTTGATAGGAAAGGATCGATGGCGGAGGGGATGGGATCATAACTCACGTTCGTCCCCACACGTAGCCCTTCGCTAAGCACACGCTTTTCCTTGCATTTAGCTGCCGGTCCGTTCGAGACTCTCCGCCATCGTTCGCCACAAGCCAACCCAAAGTGTGGGGACGTTTGTGGGGACAAGGATGGTTCGACGGAGAGATTCCATGGGCAATCTGACAGCCAAAGACGTGCAGCACGCGAAGCCTGGCAAGCACTCGGATGGGGCGGGCCTCATCCTCGACGTGAAGGACAGCGGAAGGGCCTATTGGACCCTGCGCTATACCTCTCCCGTGGTCGGGCCGGACGGCAAGCGCGCGCGCCGCGACATGGTGCTCGGGATCGCGGATCGGGACGGCAAGAACCGGACGAAAACGACCGGCGCGCAGGACGGCGGCGACGCGCGCCGCGTGCTGTCTCTCCTACAGGCCCGCGCCCTCGCCGCGACCGAACGGGCGAAGCTGACTGACAAGGCAGCGGCCGATCCCGTTGCAGCGCGGAAGGCCGAGCGAGCGGCGAAGCGGCAGGCCAGCGCCGCGCCAGCCGCGGACCCGGCTGCCTCCGCCATTCAGGATCGAAGCTTCCGCGCTGTCTCCGAAGCGTTCATCGCGACGAAGGCGGCCGGGTGGAAAAACGGCGCAGATTCGAAGCATGGATTGCAATGGGGCGCTACGCTCGCGGCCTACGCCTATCCCAAGATCGGCACGAAGGACGTGGCGGACATCACGGACGCCGACATTCAAGCGATCCTCAACCCCATCTGGCATGACATCCCGGAGACGGCTTCGCGCCTGCGCGGCCGGATCGAAAACATCCTTGACCGTGCACGCGCGCAAGGGTTGCGCAGCGGCGACAATCCGGCCGCGTGGAAGCACCTCAAGGCGCTCGGCATGGCGTCGCCGCGCAAGGGGCAGCCCGCCGGACACTTCCCCTCCCTGCCGTGGCAGCAGATGCCCGCCTTCGTCCATGCACTACGGCAGAAGGAAGGCGTGAGCGCGCGCGCAATCCTCTTCGCGATCCTGACGGGCGCGCGCTCGGGCGAGGTGCGCGGCATGCGATGGGGCGAGGTGCGGAAGGTGCACCTCGATGAACTCGGGCGCGACGCAATGGTGTGGCACGTGCCTGCCGAGCGCATGAAGGCAAAGAAGCCGCACCGGGTCTTCCTGTCGGCTCCTGCGCTGGCAGTCCTGCAAGAGATGAGCGCCTTCGGCGACGACGCGAAGGCGCTGGTCTTCCCCGGTGCGCGCGGGCGCTCGCCGCTCACTGACATGGCCATGTCCATGCTGGTCCGCGGCATGAGCCTGGACGGCTTGAAGGAAGGCGAGGCGCCGCGCTGGCGCGATCCCAACACGGATGAACCTGTCACCGTGCACGGCATGCGCAGTTCCTTCCGGGTGTGGGCTGCGGCCACGCGGTCGGAACCGGCAGAGGTGGTTGAAGCCGCGCTCGCGCACACGATCCGCAATGCCGTGGTCGCGGCCTATCTGCGAACCGACTTCCTCGCGCAGCGCGCCGCGCTCATGGAGGCGTGGGGAGAACATGCTATGCGCGGCCCCGGCGAGGTGGTGAAGATCGCCGAGCGGCGGACAGCATGACGGACACCTACACGCCATCGCAGGCTGTCGCCTGGATCGCCACGCGCGACGCCGAATGGGCGGCGCTGTCCGATACGGAACGTGGCGCGCGCGCTCTCTACGCCTCGCACGGAGGCGCACCGGAGACGAAGCGCGGGGGTGCGGCCGGCGAGCTACTGGCCGCCCTGCGCGCGGGCAGGATCGTCGCCACGGACGCCGTGGGCGATGTGCTGCCGAAGACGAAATGGACTGCCGTTGACGCCGAGCACCTTCAACGCGCTGCTAATGTGCCGACGCGCCTCCCTTGGCTTCTTGGCGTGCGCCTGGACGCGGACAAGGTGCGCAACACGTGGCCTGCCGAACCGCAGCCGACTCGGCAGACAAAGCACGTGGCCCTTGAGCTTCGTATCGCGTGGTTCCGTCAACGCCTGCAACGTGCCGAGCAGGCAGGCGAACGGATCGCGGCGAAGGACATCCGCGCCGAGTGCCGCGCCGAACTCCGATGCTCGGAAGAAGCCGCGCGAGAGGCGTGGAACGCGATCCCGACCGGCGGCGCGAAGCAGGCGCCTAGACGGCCGAAGCGCGAAACTGTGCGGCCGGAAACCATGCGGGAGAGTTGATCCCGCACAGTTTGCACATATCGCGCGGCGCCGCCTGCCGCCGCAGGTTGCCGCCATCGGCCGCGTAGGTGCGGCCCTGTCCATGGAGGCGGCACATGCACCCTGCGCAACACGCCACGCTCAAGCACGCGAGCACCCTGCCGCGCCGCGGCTTCCGCCCGAACGAAGCGTGCCACGTCATCGGCGTGAAGAAGACGACGCTCTACAAGCTCATCAAGGAAGGGAAGATCACTGCCATCAAGGTGTGCGGCGCGACCATCATCACGGCCGAGAGCATTGACCGCCTCATGACGCCGCCGCCTGCCGACGCTGCCTGAAAAGAAACGCCGGCCCGCTGCGAACGGAACCGGCGAGAGGTAGGCAGTAGTCTCTTCCGGAACGAGAGATAGCGCACCCTCGCCCCCGCTTCAACGCGCGGCTGGCCCTGCATGGAGGGGCCTCGCCCGTGACACTCGACATTCAGGCCGTGCACGTGCTGCGCGCCGCCCTATGGACAAACGGGGTCCGGCCCGTCGCCGTTTGCAATGCCGACGATCCCGGCCCGTCGCCTGGGAAGCGGCCAGTAGGGCACGCTTGGCAGGAACGGGCGCGCCGCGATCCGCCTGAGGCCGCGACGCTGGCGCCGAGCGCCGACGCGCTCAACACGGGCATCCTGTGCGACAGGCTGCGCGCCGTGGACGTGGATTGCGAGCATGCCGGCATCGTCGCCGCGATCCGCGATGCAGCCGAGCGCCGACTCGGCGTGCCGCTCACGCGGACCCGCGCGAACTCGGCGCGTGTGCTGCTTCTCTATCGCGCCGCCGCTGTCTCGGGACCGATGCCCGGCAAGCGCAGCCTGCAAGGCGTGCACGGCGCAGTTGAGGTGCTTGGCAAGGGACAGCAGTTCGTCGCCTTCGGCGTGCATCACTCCGGCGCGGTGCTCGAATGGGAACCGCTCGGGCCGGACCTGGTGCCCGTGCACGCGCTGCCTGCAATCACGGAAGATCAGCTTACCGCCTTCCTCGCCGAAGACGTGGCGCCGCTGATAGGCGCCGATCCTGGGAAGGCTGCGTCGCCCGTGACGCGCGAGCGCGCCGCGGATGCAGGCGTGCCGATGGTGGAACTCGACACCCCGGCCGCGTTGCAGATGGCGCGCGACAGGATCGCGGCGACGCCGCCGGCATCGGAGCCTGGACGAAGCAACGCGCTTTACAAGCTCGCCTGCGCGGTGCGCGACTTCGGCGTGTCGGAAGGCGCGGCGCAGGAAGAGTTGGCGCCATGGGCCTTCGCGTGCTCCCCGCCGATGGAACCGGGCGACGCGGCGGCCGTGGTGACGAATGCCTATCGCCACGGGCAGAACGCGCCCGGCGCGCGGCATCCCGCCGTCGCGTTCGCTGGCGTCACCGTGGAAGCACCGCCGCCACCACCCGCCGCACCGCCGCCCCCTGAGGTGCGCGCGCCTGCTGTCACCGAAGAGGCATTGGCACAGAGGTTCACGACGCAGGAAGGCGACCGCATGCGCTACGTCGCCGCGTGGTCCAGATGGTTCCGATGGGATGGCGCGCGGTGGAAACAGGAAGACACCTTGCACGCTTTCGACATCGCGCGCGCCATCTGCCGCGACGAAGCTGCGCGGTGCACGGACAGCGGCGACCGCGACGCGCTTGCGAGGGCGAGCACCGTGTCTGCGGTCGAACGCCTGGCACGTGCCGACAGGGCACACGCCGCGACCGTCGAACAATGGGACGCGGACGCCTGGTTGCTCAACACGCCTGCCGGCATCGTGGACCTGCGCACGGGAGAGACGGCGCAGCACGATCCCGCGGCCTGCCTGACGAAGATCACGGCCGCTGCGCCTGAGGGCGAGTGCCCAACCTGGTTGCGCTTCCTGGACAGGATCACGGGCGGCGACGCCGAGCTACAGGACTTCCTCGCACGGATCGCAGGCTACGCGCTCACGGGCAGCACGCGCGAGCACTCGCTGTTCTTCATCTACGGCACGGGCGGCAACGGCAAGGGTGTGTTCCTCAACACGCTGGCGGCGGTGCTCGGCGATTACGCGATCACCGCGGGCATGGAGACGTTCACCGCTTCGAAGGCCGAGCGCCACCTCACGGAACTGGCGCGCCTGCGCGGTGCGCGCATGGTCACGTCGCAGGAGACGGAAGCCGAACGCGCATGGGCAGAAAGCCGGATCAAGGCATTGACCGGCGGCGATCCTGTCACCGCGAACTTCATGCGACAGGATCACTTCACCTACGTTCCGCAGTTCAAGCTCTTCATCGCAGGCAATCACAAGCCCGGCCTGCGCGCTGTGGATGAGGCGATGCGGCGGCGGCTGCACATGATCCCGTTCGCCGTGACGATCTCGAAGGAAGAGCGCGACCATGCGCTCGCCGACAAGCTGCGCGGGGAGTGGGGCGGCATCCTGGCATGGGCGCTGCGCGGCTGCCTCGAATGGCAGAGGATCGGGCTGGCGCCGCCTGCCGCGGTCCTGGACGCGACGGCCGCGTATCTCTCGGATGAAGACGCGCTCGGCCAATGGCTGGAAGCCTGTTGCGACGTGGCGAAGGACCGCTTCGCCCTGTCCGCAACGCTCTTCCGTAGCTGGTGCGAATGGGCGCGCGCGGCCGGCGAGGCGCAGGGCACACGGCGCAGCTTCGCGCAGGCGTTGCAGGGGCGCGGCTTCCGGCCCGGACGATGGGGCGGCGCATCGGATCGCGGTTTCCACGGCCTCGAAATCCGACAGCCCGCATTCGTGGTTCCGGCCCCCGAGATGCGTGTCGGCGGGGAGGGCGGGGCATGACCGACGCTTCCGACACAACTCTCATTATAGACGACTACGCGCGCGTCACGCCGATAATACAGTTTGCGTCGGAAGCGTCGGTGCAATGCCGTCCAAGTCTCAATGGACATATTGAACGCGGGCGAACGAATACGCACTCTGGCGAGATGAGGCGTCGAGCTTGTAGTGTATTGCACGCCCTGAGTTGGGCGAATGTTGGACGCCTGTCCACGCTTTATTGCTTGACAGCTAGTTTCTTTCTGAATCAATCCTCGCCTCATGCCAGTTCTTGACTCTCAACCGGCGGCTGCCCTGCCCACGGGCGCGCGTCCGTCCCTGCTCTTCGGCACCGCGCTCCCGCGTCGCCGGAGAAGCCTGTTGCTGCCCGAGCGCGGCCAGCGCGGACGCGGCAAGGCGGCACTCACGCGGGAGGCGGCGATCCGTGCCTTCCTCGCCGACCAGCCGGCAGGCGCGGCGATCACCCTGCGTGACCTGCTGACGCACGTCCGGCTGCACGGCTGCGCCGATCACGCGCGCGCTGCACGCGCCATCCTGACGGCGGCGGGCTGGCAGTCGCCGGGACCTGGCGGCCGGACCTGGACGCGGGGCGTAGCGCCATGACCAAGCTCCCGCCCGTCGCGCATGTGACGATGCCCGGCGCATCGGCACCGCAGCCCGTCGCCGTGGTGCGCGCGCCGGACGCGCCGCCCGACGCGCCGCCCGTCATTGTGGCGCTGCCAGAGAAGCGGAAGCCGGGGCGTCCTAAGGGGTCCAAGTCGGCGCACGTGAAGGCCAGAGAGGCGGCGCTCGCCGCGGCGATGGGTGCCGTTGAGTTCGGCAACGTGGCGGACAGCTTGGACCTTCTGCGCGCCGTCATGCGCAGCCCGGCCGTCCCGTTGCAAGAGCGGCTTCGCTGCGCGCTGGCGCTGGCGCCGTTCGACGCGCCGAAGGTTGCTCCCGTCTCGCCGCCGCCACCTCCGAACGCCACGCTGGCACAGCGGCTTGAAGAGGCGTTCCGGCGCACCGGCAGGGGCGGCACCTTTGCTCCCGCACCCGGCCTCACGCCCGAGCAACAGGCCGAGCTTGAGGCGATGCTCCGATGATCGGCGCCGCGCCCGTCCGCATGCCGTTCGCGGCGGTTCGAATGAACCCGGTTCCGCCATCGTGCAGCGGCAAGAGTCTGGAAAGACTCGCCCGCGTCCCGCCGTGCGCGGCTTTCCCCACACTTCCTTCCCCACAATCCGCAACACGAAAGGGCTTCCGATGACCGATGACACCACCACGCCGAGCATGGGCAGCGCGCGCGAGCGGATGGCCGAGTGTGACACTGTGCTCGCCGTCATCGGCGAACGCCTTGCCGAAGCCGAAGCAGAACTCGCGGGCCTCACGCTCCGCGATCCGAAGCGCCACACGATCCGTCGCCGCCTCTCGGAAATGAAGGCGGATTTGGAGGATGCACAGGCGCAGAAGACCAAGCTCGGCCCGGTCCTGTTGGCCGAGACGCGCGAGGCGCAGCACAACGCGCGCGTCGCGGCGCACGCCCGCGCGATGCAGGCGGCCGAAGACGCCGACGCGATCCCCGCGCGCATGGACCGCATCATGTCGGAACTCTGCCGCCTGGTGCCGGCCTATCTCGAATGGGCGGCGCGCTGCGCATCGGCCGGCGGCGTGGAACCGCACCCCTACAGGCTCGGCGAGACGGTGCCGAACGCGAACCACGTGCGAGACGTGCTTCTCGCCCGCATGGTCGCGGCCGGCATCCTCGATACCGAGTTCATGCCGCAGCACATCACGGACGCGCCCGCCGCGTTCAACGACGCGCGCGCGGCGGGCGCGACGTGGCCGGGACAGGCGCCGCCCGACCCGATGAAGCTCGCGGCCGGCACGTCCTTCGCGGCCGTGCATGCCGGCTTCAAGCGCGCGCTGGCCAGCGCCGCGCCGGATCACCAGCGGCGTGAACAGCAATACCTCGCCGAGTTGTCGCGCCAGCGGGCAGCACGGGAGGCCGAAGCCGCGACGAAGCCGCTTCCCAAGCTGCCCGCGCCGCCGCCCGCCGTGCACACGGTCGCGCCAGTCGTCATCGGGCGATGACATGAGCGCGCGCCGCGGTTGCCCACGTGGCGCGCGTCTCTGGCGGGCCGCCGGCCCCTCTCCCCTGTAGCTCGGCGGCCCGCCGTTCCTCTTCGTCATCACGTCAACCGCAGCATGGAGGATCACCATGGACAGCTATGCGCCGCATGACGGCTTCACGTGGCACAACAGCGCGGAAGGAAGGCAGGCAGAGTTCCTTCGCCGCGCCGAGTTCCACGACACGGGCGCCGCGGCCTTCGCCGCGCTCGCCGACAAGCTCAACCCGCCGCCGCCCCCTGCGCCGAGCACGGCGGAAGAGGCGTTCAACAACGTCTCGCTCCGGATGTGCGACCTGCTTGCCACGTCAAGCGACGTGCTCGCGCATGGGATGACACTGGCACGCGGCCTTCTCGCCAAGAAGCGCGATGACGGCAGGCGCGCGGCGCTGGCACGGGCGATCCGGGACGCCGAAGTGCGCGCTCGCGCGGTTGAGACCGCGGCCCGCGAACTCAAGGCCGATGCTGCGCGATGGGCGGACAACCCGGCCATCGGCCTGCCGGCGACGGTCACGGACTTCCTGCCTCAGCTTCTCGCGCATGTGGAAGACAGTCTCGGGCTTGCGCGGCTGCGCGTGAATGCCGTGTGCTCGGGCTGCCCGGATCACTTCCTCGCCGCGCTCGGCATCATCACGGCTGGCACCGGAGCGGATGCCGAGCCGCCGCCCGAGCCGGAACCGCAGCCCGAAACGGACGCCGAGCGCGACGCGCGCGAACTCGCCGAGATGCTGTCGTGACCGGCGCGCCCGAGACGCCTTCGCCCGCTGCGATCCTCTACCCTTCGGCCGCGAAGCCCGACGCGCCTGCGGCGACGCCTGCCAGCACGGCGCAGAAGCCCGCGCCAGCCGCACCGGCACCGGCCGCGCAGCCCGGCAAGGGCACTTGGCAGGCACCGGGCGCCGCGCCCTCTGGCACGGCCGCGACGGCTTCGCCTGGCACCGCGGCACGGCCCGAGATGAAGGCGGCCGAGCCGCCCGCGTCACCTGGCGCTGCGATATACGCCGAGCCGATGAAGAGCTTCGCGGACGTGGTAGCTGCCACGCCGCTGCCCGAAGGCGATGCAGAGGCGGCCGGCTTCGATACCGGCGAGGAAGGCAAGGCTGCGCGTGAAGCCGTGCGCTCGGCGTTCCTCGCGTCGGGCGCGTCGGCGGCCGAAACTTCGGAGTTGTGGGGCATCGCCGCTGAGGCGGCGCGGCCTGACTACCAGCCGCAGACTTACGAAGCCGCCGAGCACGATCTACGCGCCGCCTGGGGTGCCGACTATGACGCGCGGCTCAACCGTGCCCGAACCCTCATGCGGGACGTGGCGAGGAAGCACCCCGCCGTGGCGGCAGAGGTGAAGAAGCTTGGCCTGGACAACTCGCCCCGCTTCATCGCGGCGGTTGAGAAGGCGGCACGGCGACGCGGGCGGTAGCGCCGTCCCGGCCTGCCGCGCGCCGGGCCGCTCCGCTGGCGCCACAGGCGGGCGAGGCGCCGCCGGGTAGTGCGGACCCGGCCGCACCTTCCACGCCACTCCGGCACGCTGGAAACCGTGAAGGCTGGCCACGCCAAGCCGGCCCGTCCGCCTCGAAGCGGTGCCGGGGCGGCGCGGCGTTGCGGGGCGGCGACCTGGCACCGGGCGATGCCACCCCCACCCCCTTCGCGTTGCGGATCGGGCGTCAGGGCGGGGGGTGGGGCCGCCGACACCCCCCACCACGCTGCAACCCACCCCACGCGCGCAAATTGCCCTAGGTGGCGACCTGTATCATGGCCACGTGGCACCACGTCCAAGCCGCAAAAATTTTTGCGCCCTACGCGAAGGCGTTTGATACCCCGCCTGACACCCCGGCACGTCGCCGCGTCACCGATCCGGGCGAGGCGTGCACCTCGCCAGAACCCGCGGCCATCTTGCTCAACAGACACCCCGCCGCGCGTGCTACATCTTCCGGGCACGAATCGGAGTGAAGATGCCGACCTGGTTCACGACCCTGACGCCCTACGTATTGGCGCTAGTTACGTGGAGTCTGGGGTTCTGGGCTTGGCGCTATCAGTTGCGTGCCAAGCGCCGCACGGAACTCGCCGAAGAAGCTTTGCTCGCGTTCGCCAATGCGGTTGATGCGATGGCGTCGATCCGCGCGCCGATGAGCTTCGCGGGCGAGCACGCGGCCTTGCGAAAGGAACTCGGCGAGCCGGAAGACAAGAAGCTGCCGGGCGAGGATTACCGGATCATCCTCTGGCGCCTGGGCAGGCGGAATGAACGCTTCGCCGAACTGCGTCGGGTTCAACTGCTGTGCAAATACCACTTCGGCGAGGCCGCTCACGACGCATTCGAGCGGCTTCACCACGCGCGGCATCGGGTGTGGGTGGCGGCGCACATGGGCGCCACCGTGCGCGACGACAATTGGGAGCCGACCCCGGAGAACATGAAGCTGCGGAGGGAGTGGCAGGACGCCATATGGGCCGGTGCCGCGCATCCCGATCCCATTGCGGACGCCGTGAGCGCGGCACAGCGCGACCTTGAAGCGATCCTCACGCCTCATCTGCGCGCCGATGCTTCCTTGCTGCCCATCGCGGTTGGCTGGCGGGCCGGCAAGGCGCGTGCGGCGGCGCTCATTCGACGTGGCGATTCATCCAAACCGGCCGAGTAGCCCGACGCGCTCGGGCTGGCGCATCGCGCCCGCACTGGCGCCCGGCGATACTTGGCTACCAACGTGCCGGCCGGCTAACTTGTTCATCTATCAGTTGTTCGGTGCCGGACGCGCCGCGGCTTCGCTTGGCCTGCCCGCCGAGCGTGCTGCCGCCGGCCATGCTATGGTGTTACAAATGCCGATTCGTCGCAGCCATCAACCCGACCTGCTTTCGAGCGCGACAAGGCGTTCCTTCCGCAGCCATGCGGAATGGAAGGACTGGTTGAACACCTCCATTCCTCGCCCGTCCCTGTCGGAAGGCAGCCCCTTCGGGCTTGATCTATTTGCGGGGTGCGGCGGCCTTGGGCTTGGCTTCGAGGCCGCGGGCTTTCGGACGCATGGCTTCGAGATGAAGGAAGCTGCGGCCCGGTCCTATGAGGCGAACCTCGCGGGCGGCTGCGATCAGGTCATGCTTGACCTTGGATTGCCGGAGGCGAACGGGCACGCCGTTGACCTGATCGTGGGCGGCCCGCCGTGCCAGCCATTCAGCCAAATCGGCTACCAGCGTGGCCAGCGTGATCCGAGAGACGGCTTCCCGATCTTCCTGGACGCGGTTGCACGGCTGCGGCCGAAGGTGGCGATCATCGAGAATGTCCGCGGCCTTCTTTTCCGGAACCGGGACTACCTAGGCAGGGTCGCGGATGAGCTAAAGCGGTTCGGCTATGAGGTGGACGCGCGCTTGCTCAACGCGCGCGACTACGGCGCGCCGCAGAACCGGGAGCGCGTTGTCATTGTGGCGCACCGCGGCGGATGGGAATGGCCTGATCCTGTCGTTGAGGAACCTGTCACCGCTGGCACGGCCATTGGAGACACGGCGCACACGATCCCCGATGACGCGAAGTTCCTCACTGAATCCATGGACCGCTACATCGCCGAGTATGAGCGCAAGAGCCATTGTGTCACGCCACGCGATCTTCACCTGGACAAGCCCGCGCGCACTTTGACGTGCCGGAACCTGGGAGCGGCCACGGCGGATATGCAGCGCGTCCGACTGCCTGACGGGCGGCGCCGCATGCTGACGGTTCGAGAGGGCGCACGCCTTCAAGGTTTTCCCGATTGGTTCGAGTTCACCGGCAATCGGTATGAGCAAACCGAGCAGATCGGGAATGCCGTCTCTCCCCTCATGGCCTTGGCGCTTGGCCGGCAGGCGATGCGCGCTATGGAGACAACCACGGTGCCTAGACGCCCTCAACGACCCGCGGACGCGGCGCCTTCGCTCATCAACGAAAGCCCTGTCGAGGTGATGACGCGGCAGGCGCAAACGCTGTTGAAGGACGTTGGCGTTGACCTTCGCAGCATGACCGCGATGCACCAGAAGCGGACGCCTTGGGCGCTCCTTGCCGTTGCCCACTTGAAGCCCGGCGACCCTTGGAGCGCAGCGCGTTCATGGCTGGAAGACGGAACAACGAAGCCGCTCAGTCAGCGGCAGATACAGGTGTTCTGGAACCAGCATTACGGCACGAACTACGCCGATTCGTCGTATGATGACGTGAAGCGGCAGAACCTCATTCACCTCGAGGCGCACGGCCTGGTGGTCGCCAGCGCCAAAGACCCGAACGCGCCGATCAACGATCCGACCCGCGGCCATTCGCTCTCTTTGGAGGGCCTCGCGCTTATTCGCGCATACGGCACGCCGGAGTGGCCCGCGGCGCTCGCCCGGTATCGGGAACTTGTGCCCGATCTTGCCAAGGCGGCGGCCGAGCGCAGGCGGAAGAGCGCGGTAGAGATCACCTTGCCGGGCGGGATCACGCTCACCCTCTCACCTGGCCCTCACAACGACCTGCAACGCGCATGCGTCAACGGCTTTCTCGGCCGCTTCGCGCCAGATGCCGAAGTGCTCTACATCGCCGACGCGGCGAAGAAGAAGGGCGACGAAGGCGAGGCCCGGAAGTTCATTCATCACGCGAGGCTTCGCGAACTCAACGTGCCCGATTTCATCAAGGGCCAGAAGCTTGTTGACATCATCGCCTACTCGCCTTCGAAGAAGTGGCTCTTCCTCATCGAAGCCGCGCACTCATCGAACCCGCTTACGCCCGTGCGGCATCAAGTGCTGCGGCAGGCCATGAAGGACGTGAAGGCAGGGCGCGTCTATGTGACCGCCTTCCAGGGCAAGCGCGACTTCCGGAAGGAAGCGGCTGACATCTCGTGGGAAACGGAAGTCTGGATCGCCGATGATCCCGACCACCTCATTCACTTCAACGGCGACCGCTTCATGGGGCCGCATGAAGGCGAGGAAGGTGCCGGCAGCTAGCCGCTTGGAAGCAGGCGTTGCAGGCGCCTTGCGACCGCACCGGCATCGCGCCGCACTTGGCATTCCCACACGACGATGACGCCCCATCCAAGGCGGCGCAGTTCACGTTGAGTGCGTTCGTCGCGTGCCACGTTTGCGGCCAGTTTCGGCAACCAATACGAAGCCCTTGAAGCCGGCCGCGGTGCGTGCACGCAGCCCTTATGCTGGTGCCAGAAGCAGCCGTGCACGAAGACCGCCTTACCGTGGCGCGGGAGCACAATGTCAGGGCTGCCCGGAAGGTCGCTCCGATGCAGGCGGAAGCGGTAGCCCATGGCGTGCAACATGCGCCGGACGGCAAGCTCCGGCGCCGTGTCCTTGCCGCGGATCGCAGCCATGTTGCGGCTGCGCGCTTCGGGCGTGAGGCGGTCAACCATGCCGCCGCGGCGGGACGCCTAGCTCGCGACGCTCGCCAGCGTCGCCTTACGCTTCGCCTCGAACTCGGCGGCGGCTTCCTCGAACGCGCGGGCAGGGTTCGCCAGCGGCCGGACCATCATGAGGGACGGCTTGCGCCGGACGTAGTAGCCGCCCTTCATCACGGCCAGCCATCCCGCCAAGCCCTGCGCCGCAAGGCCGCGCTCGGCCTGTTCCACCTCTTCGGGCGAGGGGTCGCTGTGCCGCCCCATGGTGACGTGGCGGCCGTCCGTGCCGAGCACGATCCAGCGGGTTTCGAGCGCGGCGCGTTCCATGTCAGGCGGCCAGCGCGGCGGCGACCGCAGCGTTGCGCTCGCGCTGGTCTTCGTTCGCCAGTTCCACCCACTCGCGGGCGACGGCTTCGTAGTCAGCCGGCCAATGGGGATCGCAGCCGCTTCGCTGCCACGCCTTTGTCATGGGGTTCCACACCTCTGCCGACCATCCGCCGATCACGGCGGGCTGGTAGAGACGGTGTTGCCAGTTCATCGGTTCGGCGGTGCTCATGACGTGGATTCTAGCCAGGTCGGAATCCGAGATCGAGGGGAGATTTCGGCACGATACCGCGCCGCGTGGACAGCGTGCTAAGATAGGGTTCCAGGGGCGCCCGTCCAGGCAGCCCGCCGCCGCGCCATGTGTCCGCCATGTCACGCCCGCCGAGCGATCTACAGCGGCCGTTCCCCACATGCCGGCAGAAGTGTGGGGAGGATTGTGGGGACGATCACCGTCCCCCTCGCCGAAAATCTAGCAAAATCAGATACTTGGAAGGGATAAGTGGCGGAGGGGATGGGATTCGAACCCACGATAGAGGTTGACCCCCTATAACGGTTTAGCAAACCGTCGCCTTCAGCCACTCGGCCACCCCTCCGCAGGCGTGGCAGGCCCACGACGTATGCCCCCCCTTCGAATACAGGGGCGCCGCGCGGGCGTCAAACCTTCGGCGTCAACCCTCGGCGCCGGTCCGCGCCTGCGTCACGACAACGCCACTTCGAAGCCGCGCTGCGTCGCCGGCCGCGCCATCATTGCCGCGTACCAGCGCCGGACATTCGGGACCTCCGCCAGATCCACCCTGTGCCGCTCATGCCGCCAGGCCCAGCCGAGGATGGCGAAGTCGGCCACGCTCGGTTCGCCCGCCGTCGCCACGAAGTCCCGCCCGGCCAACCGCCGGTCCAGCACGCCGTAGAGCCGCCTGGTCTCCTCGCCGTAGCGCTTCAGGCCATACTCCTTCGCCGGCCCGTCGGGCTGCATCAGGAAGTGGTGCACTTGCCCCGGCATCGGGCCGAAGCCGCCCATCTGCCACATCAGCCATTCATAGACTTCCACCCGCGCGCGGAGATCCTTGGGCAGGAACCTGCCCGTCTTCTCGCCGAGGTAGAGCAGGATCGCCCCGCTTTCGAAGACGGTGATCGTCCGGCCGCCCGGCCCGTCCGGATCGATGATCGCGGGGATGCGGTTGTTCGGGCTGAAGGACAGGAAGTGCGGATCGAACTGCCCGCCCTTCGAGATGTCGACCGGCTTCACGGCGTAGGGCAGCCCCATCTCCTCCAGCGCCGCGCTGATCTTGCGCCCGTTCGGCGTGTTCCAGGTGTAGAACTCGATCATCGCGGTCTCCGGCATCGGCGGCGGGAAGGGCTGCGCCAGCCTAACGGAACCCCGGAGGTGTGACGAGGGCAGGCCCAGGCAGCGCATGCACGTCGCAAAGCGTGGCGTGGCGCGCGAGTCACGCTTCGCATCCGCAAGGAACCCGACGTCCCGAAACGCCTTCACAGCGCGCAACGTGCGGCGCAGGATCGACCTGCATCCCTGCCCAGGGGACCGGGGGCGTCCCCGGGGGGCAGGACCGGATTGGGGGAGTTCATGAGTCTTGCAGGCAAGGCGCCGCCACGGCGCCGTTCGGTTGGTCTGGCCTACGCGTTATGCCTGGTTGGCGGCGTCTTCGGGCTGCATCGCTTCTATCTCGGCAAGGATGGTCCGGCCGCCTGCATGGCGGCGATCACCCTGCTGTCGCTGCCGCTGGTCGGCAGCGGGCTTGGGCTGCTGGGCTTCGTCGTGTCGGGCACCTGGGCGCTCAGCGACCTCGTGCTGATCCCGACCATGGCGCGCGAGGCAAACGAGGCCGTCGCCTTCGCCTGAACCACGCCCGGCGCGTCCCCGCGGGCGACGCGTGCGCGACCTCCTGTTGGCACTTCGGTAATCCGGTGCCGCCGAGACTGCGCGCCGACACCGGAGCCGAGCCCTTGGAATGAGCGCCATCATCGAAGCGGCCGCGCCACTGGCCGTCGCCATGACGGCGGCGGAGCGCACCCTGTTGCGGGCCGCCGCCGAGGATCGGTCGGCCGGCCTGGAATTCGGCTGCGGTGGCAGCACCGCCCTGCTTGTCGAGGCCGGCATCGTGCGCCTCACTTCCGTCGATTCGGATGCCGCCTGGCTGGCCCGCGTCGCCGAGGATCCGGGCTGCGCGACCGCCCGCGCCGCCGGACGCCTGAACCTGCTGCATGCCGATATCGGACCGACGGGCGACTGGGGCTGGCCGGTTGACGCCCGCGCGCTGCCGCAGTGGCCGGCCTATTGGCGCGACCCCTGGGAGCAGGCCGGCAGCCCCGATTTCGTGCTGGTCGATGGCCGCTTCCGCGTCGCCTGCGCGCTGGCCGCCGTGCCGCGGCTGGCGCCTGGCGGGCACTTGCTGATCCACGACTTCTGGTCCCGCATTGCCTACCGCGGGCCGGTGCTCCGGCATTTCAGCCTGATCGGCAGCGCCGGCAGCCTCGCCCTGCTGCAGCCGCGCGCACCGTTCGATGCCGCGATGCTGGCCGTCGACCTTGTCGCCCACGCCTTCGATCCGCGGTAGCAGGAGGTCCTACTCGGTCGCGGCTGGCGGCTCGCGCGCAGCGCGTGGTGTCGGCAGGGGCGGGACCCAGGGCCGGCTGCCGCGCTCGCCCCTGTCATGCACGATCCGCACGCCGTCCGGGTCGATCCACACCGCGTGCGCGCCATTGCGCCAGACCGCGAAGCGGTCGATCACCGCTGCGGCGCAGCGCCCGCGCACCGGCTCGGCCGAGACCACCAGCGCGGCTTCGGCACAGGCGGCGCGCGGCGCCTCGCCGCGCAGCAGCACGACCGGCGGCGCTGCCCCCGAGATCCGCAGCCAGCAGGCGCCGGGCGAGCAGTCCACCCGTCCATCCGCCGCGTCCCCCGCACGCGGCCAGGGCTGGGTCGCCGGATCCTCCCACAATCGAATCCAGGCGTCCCGCGCCAAGCCGGAGGCGCCGCTGAGGCGCTGCAGGAAGACGGCGCCCTCCACCCGCGCCGCGATCAGCCGCGCATCGGCCGAAATCAGCAGGTCCGGCGGCCGGTGCAGCAGGATGCCGCCCAGCATGCCGCCGGCCAGCACCGGCACGCCGGCCCAACGCCAGTGGCTGCCGCGCAGCAGGCCGAGCCACACCATGCCCGCCGTTGTCACCGCCAGCGCCCAGCCGGGGATCGGCGCCAGCGCCAGCGCCGCCCCCGGCCAGGCGGCCACGTGGTGCGCCACCGCCAGGGTTGCCGCGATCCCCCAGCCCATCGCCTGCGACGGCCAGCCCTCCAGCCCGAGCGGCATCGCCAGCGCCGCCAGCATCCCGGCGGGCATGACCAGGAAGGAGGTGATCGGCACGGCCACGGCATTGGCGACCACGCCATAGAGTTGCAGCCGTCCGAAATGGTGCAGGCCGAAGGGCGTCGTCGCCGCGCCCGCCAGGATCGAGGTCACCACCACCCCGCCCAGCATCAGCAGCACGCGCCCCCACCAGCGCCGCCGCCCACGCCAGGCGGCGATGCGTGGACGAAGCGCCTCCCACCCCGCGATCAGGGCAAGCACGGCGGCGAAGCTCATCTGCAGGCTTGGCCCCAGCAACGCCACAGGCTCGATGACCAGGACGATCGCCAGGGCCAGGGCCCAGGCGCGGATCGTCAGCGCCCGCCGGCCGGCCAGCAGCGCCAGGGTCGCCAGGCATGCCATGGCGAAGCTGCGCAGCATCGGCACCTGCGCGCCGGTCAGCATCATGTAGAATCCGCCCGCGCCCAGCGCGAGCAGCGCCGCGATCGCCTTCGCCGGCAGCCGCAGCGCCAGCCACGGCACCGCCGCAAGCAGCAGCCGCACGGTGCCGAACGTCAGCCCCATGACGATCGCGATGTGCATCCCCGAGACGGACAGGATATGCGCGAGCCCCGAATCCCGCATCGCGGCGAGATCGGACGCCGGGATGGCGCTCTGCCCGCCGACCAGCAGGGCAACGGCGATCGCGCCCTCCGGCCCGGGCAAGGCGGCGAGCACCCGGCGCTCGATGGCGGTGCGCAGGGCCGACAGCGCCGGACGGTCCGCCCCGGACAGGGCAGGCTCCACCTGTGCGGGCCCGATGGCGAAGCCGCTGCCGGCCATGCCGGAAAACCACGCCGCGCGCTGGAAATCCCAGGCACCGGGATAGGCGGGTGGCGCCGGCGGGCGGACCAGGGCGCGGACGGCGATCCGGTCACCGGGCTGCGGCCGGGCGGCATCCTCGTTGCGCAGGCGCACGCGGAGCCGCCGCTCCAGCGCCGCACCACCGTCGAGGGAGGGAGCCTCCAGCGTGACGCGCCGCCCCTCGGGCAGGACATGGACCTGCCGGACCATGCCGGAGATCACCGTCGCGCCGCGCGGCAGCTCCGGCATCGGCGGCCGCATCGCCGTGTGCCACATCGCGATCCCGGCACCCAGCACGGCAGCGGCCGGCAGGGCGGCGAGCCAGGCGGCCATCGGGTGGCGCCGCGCCAGCAACAGCGCCGGCAGCGGCGCAGCCAGGGCAAGCCAGCGCCACGCAGCGCCGGGTTCGTCGGACAGGGCGAAGTAGCCGGCAATACCGACGGCCATGGCGACGGCCAGCCAGGGCGCCAGCCGTCCCCGCGCAGCGACGTAGGCGGCCGCGGCCCAGGCACGGCCCGGTTGCAGCAGCGGCGTCGAGGCAAGCCCGGACGTCGTGGCGGCGGGAAGGCTTGCGGCCCCTGACATGAGGAAATCATTGGCCCGACTCGGCGGCCCGACAAGGCATTCCGCAAAGAAAACGGTCCGGTCGGCAATTTCCGGGGAAGGACGCGGCCTCGGCCCCATCGGTGCGGCTGCCCTTGACCGCGGCGCTCGGCCCCACCCCATACATCGGCAAAGATTATCGGCGAGGACCACCCGATGACCGTTCGTACCCGTTTCGCCCCGTCGCCGACCGGCTTCCTGCACATCGGCGGCGCGCGGACGGCGCTGTTCAACGCCCTGTTCGCCCGGCGCCATGGCGGGCAATACCTGCTGCGCATCGAGGACACCGACCGGGCGCGCTCCACCGCGGACGCGGTGCGGCAGATCCTGGACAGCCTTGCCTGGCTCGGCCTCTCGCCCGACGAGCCGCCGGTGTTCCAGAGCGGGCGCGCGACCCGCCACGCCGAGGTGGCGCATGCGCTGCTGGCGATGGGCCGCGCCTACCTCGCCTTCGAGACGCCGGAGGAGCTGCAGGCGATGCGCGAGCGCGCCGCCGCCGAGGGTCGCCCGCCGCGCTACGACGGCACCTGGCGCGACCGCGACCCCGCCGAGGCGCCGCCGGACCGCAAGCCCGCCATCCGCCTGAAGGCGCCGCGGGATGGGGAGACCGTTGTCGCCGACCTGGTGCAGGGCGAGGTGCGCGTCGCCAGCGCCGAGCTGGACGACATGATCATCCTGCGCTCGGACGGCACGCCCACCTACCTGCACGCCGTGGTGGTGGACGACCACGACATGGGCATCACCCATGTGATCCGCGGCGACGACCACCTGACCAACACCTTCCGCCAATGCCAGATCTACGACGCCATGGGCTGGCATCGGCCGCGCTTCGCGCACATCCCGCTGATCCACGGACCCGACGGAGCGAAGCTGTCGAAGCGCCACGGCGCGGTCTCCGTGCTGGAGTTCCGCGAGCAGGGCTACCTGCCCGAGGCCGTCTGCAACTACCTGCTGCGCCTGGGTTGGGGCCATGGCGACGAGGAAGTCATCCCGCGCGAGCGGGCGGAGCGGATCTTCGACCTCGATGGCGTGGGCCGCTCGGCGAGCCGCATGGACTACGCGAAGCTCACGCACCTCAACAGCATCTACCTGCGCAGGGCTGACGACGAGCGCCTGACGCGCGAGGTGCTGGAGCGCCTGGCGCATCGCGGCGTGCTGTTCGGCACCGAGGGCGCCGAGCGCGTGCGCCTTCTGATGCCGGAGCTGAAGGAGCGGGCGAAGACGCTGGAGGAGCTGGCCGGCGCCGCCGCCTTCGCCGCGCAGGAAGGGCCGCCGGTGATAGACTCCAAGGCCGCCGCGCTGGTCGCCACGCCGGAGGCCAAGGCGCTGCTCGCCGACCTCGCGCAATTCCTGAGCGACGCGCCCTGGGAGCGGGCGGACCTGGAGAGCTGGCTGCGCGACTACGCCGACGTGAAGGGCGTGAAGCTCGGCGCCGTGGCGCAGCCGCTGCGCGCGGCGCTGACCGGCAGCACCCAGAGCCCGCCGATCGATGCGGTGCTGTTCGCGCTGGGCCGGACCGAGGCGATGGACCGCATCCTGGCAGTGGCGGGGTAGGCCGGGTTCCACGCCCCGTCGCTCTCGCGCGCCGCGGGATCAGCGCCCCTCGAGGAAGATCGTCACCTCCGCGTCGAGCTGCCTCGTTGATGCGGTGAACGCCTCGGCCGTCGCGCCCTGGATGGCGGAGACCTGGGACCCGATCTCGCCGGTCGCCCGTTGGCCGACGGGTCCAGCCGCTTCCATCCGGTCGGTCCCTCGCTGTTCCCGCCGGAGGGTTTCGGCTGACGCGCGGCGCCTCCTTCCCCGGCAATCGCCGCAAGCGGCACGGCCTTTCCCGATCGGGCCCGAACCGCGCTAACCTGTCGCGGCCTCCACCCAGGGAAGGACCCCTGCCCATGCCGCTCGAGACCCACGCCGCCGAGGACCTGACGATCGCCGATGCCCGTCGCCAGGCCCGCATCGACCTCGCCGCGGCGCACCGCCTGGCCGTGCGGGACGGCTTCCACGAGGGCATCTTCAATCACTTCACCCTGCGCGTGCCGGGCACCACGGACCGCTACTACCAGATCCCCTTCGGCCTGCACTGGGCGGAGGTGACGGCAAGCTGCTTCATGGAAGTCGGCTATGACGGCGTGGTGCAGGCCGGCGAGGGCCATGTGGAGCGCAGCTGCTACTGCATCCACGCCCCGATGCACCGGCTGCTGCCGGGCGCGGCGGCGGTGTTCCACACCCACATGCCCTACACCTCCGCGCTGGCGCGGCTGGAGGATCCGCAGATCCTGCCGATCGGCCAGACCGAGCTCGGCACCATGATGCTGACCGCCTATGACGACGTCTACGCCGGCCCTGCCTTCGACCCGGCGGAGGGCGAGCGCCTGGCCGGCGTGATCGGCGACAAGACGGTGCTGATCATGGCCAACCACGGCGTCGCCACGGTGGGGAAGACCGTCGCCGAGGCCTATGACCGGCTCTACTACATGGAGCGGGTGGCGCAGGTGCAGCTCTACGCCATGTGGACCGGCCGGCCGCTGAAGCACCTGCCGCCGGAGGTGGTGGACCACACCGTCTCGACCTACCGCTCGACCGCGCCCAGGTACGACGGGAAGAGCAATGCCGAGTGGCATTTCGCCGCGCTGAAGCGGCTGCTGGACCGCAGGGAGCCGGACTACAGGGAGTAGTGGTCCGAACCGCGCGCCGGCCCGCCTTCAGGCAGCGCCACCGTCAGCGCGTCGGCACAGAGATGCGTGACGCGTCCGGTCAGCCCGCTGCGCCGCGTGAGGTCCTCGGCCAGCGCGTGCATCCTGGGCTGCAATTCCACGGCCGTCACCTGGCAGCCCACCGCATGCGCCAGCCAGCGCGCCGGTCCGCCAAGACCCGATCCGATGTCCAGCACCCGGCTGCCGGCCCGCAGCCCCAGCGTCTCCGCCGCCAGCCGTACCGCCTCGGTGCCGTGGTCGTGCAGCTGGTCGAGCGGGAACAGCGCCTCGGATGGGATCGGGTCGGCCGGGCCGATGCCCTGCGCCGCCAGCCCGCGCCCCACGCGGTCCAGGTCGGTCTAGCAGGTTGCGGAAATTCGATTTTCGACGGCAGCCAGCGCAACATTGATTCGCGGGATCCGCCTGGTTCGAAAGGAAAATTCAGGCGACGGCATTTCTGGATTCCTTCATGCCTTTTGTTGCGTGTCCGATGGAGAATTTCCGCAGCCTGCTAGAGCGGCATGGCCGCCAGCCCGGCATTCTCCGTCATCGGGTCCTCCGGCGGCGCCCGGGTAGCCGTCAGGGCGACAAAACGCCGTTGACCCATGGCCCGGGTGGATCGCAGCATGATGCCGCACCCGCCGGAGAGCCACAGCATGCGCCGTCGCACCCTGCTTGCCACCGGGACCGCCGCAGCGCTGGCAGCCGCCCTCGCCGTGCCACGTCTTGCCGCCGCGCAGGGACAGCCCGGGCGCCGCGTGCTGCGCTTCGTGCCGCAGGCCGACCTCGCGCTGCTGGACCCGATCCACTCCGTCGCCTTCGTGACGCGCAATCACAGCCTGATGGTCTACGACACGCTCTACGGCTGGGACGCGGCCCTGAAGGCGCAGCCGCAGATGGCCGAGGGCCACACCGTCTCCGACGATGGCCTTACCTGGATGATCCGGCTGCGCGAGGGGCTGCGTTTCCATGACGGGGAGCCGGTGCGGGCGCAGGACTGCGCCGCCTCGATCCGGCGCTGGCAGACCCGCGATGCCTTCGGCCAGGCGCTTGCCGCCGCGCAGGAGAGCGTGGAGGCCGCGGATGACCGCACGATCCGCGTCCGGCTGAAGAAGCCCTTTCCGCTGCTGCCCGACAGCCTCGCCAAGGTGGGCACGCATATCTGCGCCATCATGCCGGAGCGCCACGCGACGCTGCCCGGCACGCAGGCGGTGCCGGAGATCATCGGCAGCGGCCCCTTCCGGTTCGTGGCGAACGAGCGCGTGCCGGGCAGCCGCAACGTCTATGCCCGCAACGACGCCTATGTGCCGCGGCAGGAGCCGGCGAGCTACATGGCGGGCGGCAAGACCGTGCATTTCGACCGCGTGGAGTGGACCACCATCCCCGACGGCGCCACCGCCGCCGCCGCCCTCCAGCGCGGCGAGGTGGACTGGTGGGAGCTGCCGAACATCGACCTGGTGCCGCAGCTGCGGCGCGCGCGCGGCGTCAAGGTCGACATCCTCGATCCGAACGGGTCGGTGGGCTTCTGGCGCCCCAACCACCTGCTGCCGCCCTTCGACAACCCGGCCATCCGCCGGGCGATCCTGCGCGGCATCGTGCAGCGCGACTTCATGATCGCCGCCGCCGGCGAGGACACCAACCTGTGGCGCGTGCCCTACGGCTTCTTCGCGCCCGGCTCCATCATGGCGAGCGACGAGGGGATGGAGGGCTTCCGCAACCCGGCGAGCATCGATGCGACGCGGCGTGCGCTGGAGGCCGCCGGCTACCGCGGCGAGCGGGCGAACCTGCTCGCCTCGACCGACTTCCCCGTCATCAACGCGCTGAGCGAGGTGATGGGCGACTACCTGCGCAAGGTCGGCATCAACCTCGACTACGTCTCGATGGACTGGGGCACGGTCACGCAGCGCATCCAGAACCGCGGCCCGGTGGCGCAGGGCGGCTGGAACAGCATGGTGAGCTGGACGGCCGGCAGCGCCCAGGTGAATCCGGCGGCGAACAACCTGATCCGCGGCCATGGCGAGCGCGCGATCTTCGGCTGGCCGACCGCGCCCGAGCTGGAGCGCCTGCGCAACGCCTGGTTCGAGGCGCCGGACGATGCTGCGCGCGCGCAGATCGGGCGGCAGATGCAGCGGCAGTGCTTCGAGGACGTGCCCTACGTCCCGCTCGGCCAGTTCTTCTCGCCGACGGCGCTGCGCGGCGACCTCGACGGCATGCTGAAGGGCGTGGCGCTGTTCTACAACATCCGCCGGACGTGAGCTTGGGCCGGGGGCGCGGCACTGGATGCCCCCGGCCCGGTTCACCCGCCCAGGCGGCGCGCCGGCTACGCGAACATGAAGTCGCCGGCGGTGAAGCCCGTCGCCGCCAGTTCCTCCACCGAGTTGATGTCGGTGAAGCGCGCGATCGAGGTCGCCGCGTCCGGCGCCGAGACCACCAGCAGGCTGGCCACGCCGACCGTCGTGTTGAAGTAGACGATCATGTCGCCCGCCGCCTCGCCGCCGATGGCCTGCACGGCCAGCGCGCCGGAGGCGAAGCCCGCCTCGGTCAGCACCACCACGTTCTCCCCGGCCGCGCCCGCCGCGCCGCCGCTGTAGAAGCTCGCCGCGGCGCCGCCGCCGCCGGAGAGGTCGATGAAGTTCGCCGCCGCGCTGTCCTCGCCAATCCCGGCGACGTCGAAGGTGAGCGTGTCCTCGCCGGCGCGGAAGTCGGTGATGCTGGCGAAGGCCGGCCCGGTGCCGGCGGCGAGCGGGGTCAGCGGGTTGGCCTGCTTGAACAGGAAGCTGTCGGCGCCGGCACCACCGGTGACGGTGTCGAGCCCGTCGCCGATCACCAGCAGGTCGTCGCCGGCGCCGCCATCCAGCCGGTCGCCCGCCAGATCCGTGCCGCGGGCGGTCGCCATGCCGGAGTCGCCCATCAGCGTGTCGTCGCCCTCGTCGCCGTAGAGCAGGTCGGTCCCGGTGCCGCCCTCCAGCATGTCGGCCTTGCCGCCGCCCTGCAGCAGGTCGGAGCCGGCATCGCCGTAGAGGCTGTCGCTGCCGCCGCCGCCGCGGAGCTGGTCGTCGCCGCCACCGCCCCGCGCGGTGTCGTCGCCGGCACCGCCGCGCAGCACATCCCCGCCTTCGCCACCGAGAAGCTCGTCGTTGCCCATGCCGCCGGCCAGGCGCGCGCCGACCGGGGCGATCTCGCCCGAAGCCACCGGCAACACCAGCTTGTAGCCCGCGGTGCCGTCCACCTCGCCCGGCGTGCCGCCACCGGCCGTTCCGTCTACGGTCTGCCCGTGGATCACCACCTCGCGCAGATACAGCGGGAAGAGGTCGGCAGGGTCGATGCCGGCGGCAAGATCGGTGGCGAGGGTATAGGACTCGGTGAAGTCCACCCTGCCGTCCGGCGCGGTCGGGAAGCCGGACAGGCCGGCGCCGGGCGGGCTGGTCAGGTTCAGCAGGATGGGGCCGTAGAAGGGCAGCCCCTCGGCCAGTTCGAGGAAGCCGTCGCCATCCGTGTCGCCGGCGGCCAGGCTCGGCGTGAAGCTGTCCTTCGGGTTGCCCATCGCATCGAAGGCGCCGTGGATGTGCTGGATATGGATCTGGTTTGGTTCCAGGCCGCGGGCGGTGACGCGCGCGGTGAGGGTCGTGCCGTCGGTCACGAACTCCATGGCGCCGCTGACGCCGGACCCGTTGAGGGCGTTCAGCTCGGCCCGATACAGCAGCGGCGCAACGAGACGGTCATCCCCCGCCGTTCCGTCCACGCTGCGCGAGAAGGACAGGGGCGTCGCTGCCGGTGTGCCGCCCGGCCCGGACCCTCCGCCCTGGGCGTCACCGCCGGACCCGTTGCCCTGGGGCGTTGCTGTCGTCTGGTTCTCAGCCATGGTGCTCCTTCTGGCGGGCCGCCTGTGGCCCGCCAGGCGCTACGGACCGGGACTGGCCATGGACGCAGGCCTCACGACATCGTCAACTGCCTGGACCGCCGCCGTGCCGCGCCATCGATCCTTCATCGGCCGGCGCGTGCCATGCCGCCGGAACCGTGCTGTAAGGCCGCCCATGGTTGCACCCCCGCGAAGGACCGGTCCCGCACGCCTGGATGCGCTGGTGGCACGCGCCGCCGCAGCCGGCCCGCCATTGCCCTGCGCCGTGGCGCATCCCTGCGACCCGAACAGCCTGGCCGGTGCGCTGGATGCCGCCGCGGCCGGGCTGATCGCGCCCGTCCTCGTCGGGCCGGCGGCGCGGATCCGCGCCGCGGCGGACGCGGCGGGGCTCGACATCTCTGGCCTGCCGATCGAGGACGTGCCGCACAGCCACGCGGCCGCCGAACGGGCGGTGGCGCTGGCGCGGGACGGCAGCGTCGGCGCGCTGATGAAGGGCTCGCTGCACACCGACGAGCTGCTGGCCGCCGTGGTCGCGCGGGAGGGCGGGCTGCGCACGGAGCGACGCCTCAGCCACTGCTTCGTGCTGGATGTGCCGCTCTACCACAAGCTGCTGGTGGTGACCGACGCGGCGATCAACATCCTGCCCGACCTGGAGACGAAGGCGGACATCGCGCGCAACGCCATCGACCTCTGCCGGGCGCTCGGCATCGCGCGGCCGAAGCTGGCGGTGCTGGCGGCGGTGGAGACCGTCACGCCCCGGCAGCCCGCCACCGTGGATGCGGCGGCGCTGGCGAAGATGGCCGACCGCGGCCAGATCGAGGGCGGCGAGGTGGACGGCCCGCTGGCCTTCGACAACGCCATCAACGCCGAGGCGGCCGCCGCCAAGCACCTGCTCAGCCCGGTTGCCGGCGACCCCGACATCCTGCTGGTGCCGGATCTCGAATCCGGCAACATCCTGGCGAAGCAGTTGCAGTACCTTGCCGGGGCGGAGAGCGCCGGCGTCGTCGTCGGCGCGCGGGTGCCGATCGCGCTGACCAGCCGGGCCGACGGGGCGGCGACGCGGCTGGCGTCCTGTGCCGTCATGCGCCTTGGCGCGGGCATGCGGCTGCGGCGCCATGGCGGCCCTTGAGGGCCGCCAGGCCCCCGGCGCTCAGTACTTGCGCAGCAACCCGACCAGGCGCCCCTGCACCTTCACCCGGTCCGGGCCGAAGATGCGGGTCTCATAGGTCTTGTTCGCCGGTTCCAGCGCGATCGAGTTGCCGCGCCGGCGCAGGCGCTTCAGCGTCACCTCCGCATCGTCCACCAGCGCCACCACGATGGAGCCGTTCTCCGCGGTATCGGAGCGGCGGATCAGCACCGTGTCGCCATCGAGGATCCCGGCCTCGATCATCGAGTCGCCGGCAACCTCCAGCGCGTAGTGCTCGCCGCCCGCGAGCAGCGCCGCCGGCACTTCCACCGAGGTGCCGCCATCGCGCAGCGCCTCGATCGGCAGGCCGGCGGCGATGCGGCCGTAAAGTGGGATCTCCACCGCCCCGGCTTCGTTCGCCGGCTTCTGCACCCCGGACAGGTGCGCGGCGAAATTGCCGCGGATCACGTTGGGCGCGAAGCCGCCCTCCCGACCTCCCGGCACGGCGGGTGCCGCCACGGCGGGCGTGGGCCGGCGGGCGGCTGCCAGGTTCTCCGGCAGCCGGATCACTTCGAGCGCGCGCGCGCGATGGGCACGGCGGCGCAGGAAGCCGCGCTCCTCCAGCGCCGTGATGAGCCGATGGATGCCGGACTTCGACCGCAGGTTCAGTGCCTCCTTCATTTCCTCGAAGGACGGGGAGTAGCCGGTCGTCCGCAACTGCTTGTCGATGAAGACAAGCAGTTCGTGCTGCTTGCGCGTGAGCAAGTCGATCCTCCCTCCGCAGCCCCGACAGTCCCGAGGGGGGCGCGGTCCGCTGCATCCAGCCCCTTCGGAACAAAGGGGCAACCTGTGCGTTGTTCTATGTTGGTTCGCGGCGGGAGGTCAAATCTTTTCCACAGGGCGCTGCCCGATTCGCACATGCAGGGTCGGGGGCATGATGCCTATCGGGGCAAGGCACCTGAGCAGGCTTGCGTGGCGTGGCCCACAGGTCGTGCGTTCCAAGCCATTGAAATGCAAGTCTGGTCTGGTTCCTGTTCGAGCGCAAACCGCCAGAGGTTTGCTCAGATGCCGAGGTCGGCCAGCGGGATCACCTCGACATCGGCCCCCTCCGGCAGCGGCGGGGCCAGCGGCGTGCGCAGGATCAGCCCGTCCGCCCGCGCCAGGGTCTTCAGCATGGAGGAATCCTGGGCGGGGAAGGGGGTCGCCACCAGACGCCCCGCCGCATCCTGCGACAGCACCGCCCGCAGGTGGTCGAAGCGGCGGTCGTTCGCCGCCAGCGCCGCCCCGGCGACCGCGTTCACCGTCCGCGGTGCCTCGGCCGCCTGGCCACACAGCCGCTGCAGCGCCGGGATCAGGAAGATCACGCCGCAGACCAGTGCCGAGACCGGGTTGCCCGGCAGGCCGAGCAGCGGCGTCGGCCCCAGCCGCCCCCAGATCAGCGGCTTTCCCGGCCGCATGGCGATCTGCCAGAAGTCGAGCGCGAAGCCCTCCGGCCCCAGCGCGCTCTGCACCAGGTCGTGGTCGCCGACGCTGGCGCCGCCGGTGGTCACCAGCAGGTCGCAGCCCCGCGCGGCCGTGGCGATGGCGGCGATGGCCCCCTTATCGTCCGGCGCGATCGGCAGCACGATCGGCACGCCGCCGGCGCTGCGCACCAGGGCGGCCAGGGCATGGGCGTTGGAGGAGACGATGCCGCCCGGCGGGATCGGGTCGCCGGGCAGGGCGATCTCGTCGCCGGTGGCCAGGATGCCGATGCGCGGCGCCCGATGGACGGCCAGCCAGGCGTGGTTCGAGGCCGCGGCCAGGCCGATGTCGCGCGCCGTCAGCCGCCGCCCGGCCGGCAGCACCGCCTCGCCGGCCGCGAAATCGAGACCCTGGCGGCGGATCCAGCGGCCGGGGCGGACGGTCTCGCCCACCCGGATGATCCCGCCGGCGGCAACAGCCGCGTCCTCCTGCAGCAGGATTCCGTCGGCGCCCGGCGGCACGATGGCGCCGGTGAAGATGCGCACGGCTTCGCCCGGCCCGACGCTGCCCTCGAAGGGGTGCCCGGCCGGGGCCGCACCCACCACACGCAGCGCCGCGCCGGCGACCGCGTCGCCCGCTCGCACGGCGTAGCCGTCCATGGCCGAGACATCGGCCGGCGGCTGGGTGACGCGGGCGATCACCGGCTGCGCCAGCACGCGGCCCCAGGCCTCGGGCAGCGCCACCGTCTCGGCGGGGGTGGGGGCGAGCGCCCCCAGGATGCGGCCGCGCGCCTCCTCGACGGCGATCATCAGGCTGCCTCGTAGGGGCCGGACTTGCCGCCCGACTTGTGCGCCAGGCGCACGCCCTCGATGCGCATGCTCCGGTCCAGCGCCTTGCACATGTCATAGACGGTCAGCGCCGCGACGGTCACGGCGGTCAGCGCCTCCATCTCGACGCCGGTGCGGCCGGTGACCTTCACCAGCGCCTCGATCTGGACGGCGTCGGGCGGGGCGGGGGTGAGATCGATGGTGACCTTCGCCAGCATCAGCGGGTGGCAGAGCGGGATCAGCTCGGCCGTGCGCTTGGCCGCCATGATGCCGGCGAGCCGCGCCACGCCCAGCACGTCGCCCTTGCCGACCTCGCCGTCCTGGATACGGGCCAAGGTCGCAGGGTTCATGACCACGCGGCCACGGGCGATGGCGGTGCGCTCGGTCTCCGTCTTGTCGGAGACGTCCACCATGGCGGCACGGCCCTGCTCGTCGAAATGGGTGAAGCCGCCTGACAGTCCCTGCGCCGATGCCTTCGCCTCGGTCATCGCCACGCCTCCCGCCCGGCGCTACAGGGCCTGCACCAGCGCGCGCGCCGCGCCGGTGACATCGGCCTGGCGCATCAGGTGCTCGCCCACGAGGATGCAGCGCGCGCCGGCGGCGGCCATGCGGCGCACGTCCTCCGGCGTGCGGATGCCGCTCTCGGCCACCGGGATGCGCTCCGCCGGAATCAGCGGCACCAGCTCCTCCGAGACGGCGAGGTCGGTCTTCAGCGTCCGCAGGTCGCGGTTGTTCACGCCGATCAGCCGCGTCGCCAGGCCGAGGGCGCGCTCCAGCTCGCGCCGGTCGTGCACCTCGGCCAGCACCGCCATGTCGAGCGAGCGGGCGACCTCCTCCAGCTCCCGCGCCTGCTCGTCCGAGAGGGCCGCCATGATCAGCAGGATGGCGTCGGCGCCCATCGCCCGGGATTCGAAGACCTGCCAGGGGTGGATCATGAAGTCCTTGCGCAGCACCGGCAGCGCGCAGGCGGCGCGCGCCGCCGTCAGGTGCTCCGCCGCGCCCTGGAAATACGGCATGTCCGTCAGCACGGACAGGCAGGACGCGCCCGCCGCCTCATAGGCCTGGGCGAGGCCGGCCGGCTCGAAGGGATCGCGGATCAGCCCGCCCGAGGGCGAGGCGCGCTTGATCTCGGCGATCAGCCCGACCCGGCCCCAGGCCACGGCATCGCAGAGGGCGGCGGTGAAGTCCCGTGGCGGCTCGGCATTGGCCGCCTGGCGCTCGATTTCGGCCTGCGGCGTCGCTGCCGAACGCTCGCGCACCTCGCCGTGCTTGTCGGACAGGATGCGGGCCAGGGTGTCCGGGATGACGTCCTGGCCGGCGGCGAGCTGCGGGGCGTTCATGCAGGCATGCCTCGTGGGGGCCTAGACGGGGAGGGCGGAGGTCAGGGCAGGCTGGGTAGCATGGCGCAGCCGCTCGAGCACCGCCGCGGCGGCGCCGCTGTCGATCGCCGCCACTGCAATGCGGACGCCGTCGCCCAGTTCCGTGGCGCGGCCGGCGACGATCAGCGCCGCGGCGGCGTTCAGCAGCACGATGTCGCGGTAGGCGCCCGGCGCGCCCGCCAGCAGCGCGGTCAGCGCCGCGGCATTCTCCGCCGGATCGCCGCCCTTCACCGCCTCGGGCGGGGCGCGGCGGAGGCCGGCCTCCTCGGGCGCGACGGTGAACTCCCGGATCGCTCCATCCTCCAAAGCCACCACCCGGGTCTCGCCGGAGAGCGCGATCTCGTCGAGGCCCTGGCCGTGCACCACCCAGGCGCGCTCGCAGCCCAGCCGCCCCAGCGCCTCCGCCATCGGCCGCAGCCAGTCGGGACTGAAGGCGCCGGTGAGCTGGCGCCGCACCCGCGCCGGGTTGGCCAGCGGCCCGAGCAGGTTGAACAGGGTGCGGGTGCCGAGCTCGACGCGTGGCCCCGCGGCGTGGCGCATCGAGGCGTGGTGGCGCGGCGCCCAGAGGAAGACCATGCCCGCCTCGGCCAGCGCCCCCTCCAGCCGTTCCAGCGGCACGTCGAGGTTCACCCCGAGCGCCGCCAGCGCATCCGCGGCCCCCGAGCGCGAGGAGAGGGCGCGGTTGCCGTGCTTGGCCACCGGCACGCCGCAGCCCGCCACCACCAGCGCCGCCGCCGTCGAGATGTTGAGGCTGCCCGAGGCGTCGCCGCCGGTGCCGACGATGTCCATCGCGTCGGGCGGCGCCTCGATGGCCGCCATGCGGGCGCGCATGGCGCGGACTGCGCCGGTAAGCTCCGCCACCGTCTCGCCGCGCACCCGCATGGCCATGAGCAGGCCGGCGATCTGGGCCGGGGTGGCCTCGCCGGCCATGATGACGCCGAAGGCGGCCTCCGCCTCGCTCTCGGCCAGGGTCTCGCCGGCGGCGAGGCGGGCGAGGATGGGCTTGAGGCCGTTCATGGCGGTGGGGGTGTCACGCGGGCACGGCGGTGCGCGCCCGGGCGAGATCCAGGAAGTTGCGCAGCAGGTCATGGCCGTGCTGGCTGGCGATGCTCTCGGGGTGGAACTGCACGCCCCAGATCGGCAGGGTGCGGTGCGCGACGCCCATCACCAGGTTCTCGTCGGCCGTCCAGGCGGTGGGCTCCAGCTCCGCCGGGAGATCCTCGCGGCGCACGACGAGGGAATGATAGCGGGTCGCCTTGAACGGGCTGGGCAGCCCGGCGAAGACATCGGTGCCGCGGTGATGCACCTCCCAGACCTTGCCGTGTACGGGCGCGGGCGCGCGCACCACGGTGCCGCCGAAGGCCTGGCCGATGGCCTGGTGGCCCAGGCAGACGCCGAGCAGGGGCACGCCCGCCGACGCCGCCGCGCCGATCAGCGGCAGGCAGATGCCGGCCTCGTCCGGCGTGCAGGGGCCGGGGGAGAGGACGATCGCCTCCGGCCGTATCGCCAGCGCCTCCTGGCTGGTCAGGGCATCGTTGCGCCGTACTTCGATCTCTACTCCAAGGTCACCCAGGAAGTGATAGAGATTGAAGGTAAAGCTGTCGTAGTTGTCGATCAGCAGGATCATGGAATACGACTTTCGTGGGGCAGGGCCCAAGGGTCAAGCGCCGCCTGCGCCGGGCAGGGTCGCCCGGCGGGCTGCGGTGCCACGGGCTACTTGCCGCCGCCGAGCGTCGGCTTGTTCGCCGGCGACGGGGCGGCGGGCGGCGCGGCGGGTGGCTGCGGCCGGGGGGCAGGCGGGCCGCCGATGACGTCGAAATCGAACTCGGAGCGGTGCATGGCACGGGCCTTTCTCGGCTGGGCCGCCCTGCTGCCGGTTCTGCGTCGTCTTGCGGTTGGGTCAGGGCCCGGAGACGCGAAAGCCGCCAGCAGGTGGCGGCTTTGGGGTTCTCTGCGGGATGCGCGAGTCCTAGGCCGCCGGTGTGTACCAGCGGTACCAAAATCGCGCGGTGGCGGGTCGGGTCCTGACCATGGGCGGGACGCTAGCGCGATGCGGCGGCGGCGCGCAAGGTCCTTGGAACGAGCGTTCAGAATCCGTAGAGCCGCGCCGGGTTGTCCACCAGGATCGCCTGGCGCTGCGCCGCATCCGGAGCCCAATCGGCCAACAGGTCCAGCAGGTGGCCGTCGTCCGGCATTCCGGTCGGCGGGAACAGCGACGGGTGCGGCCAGTCCGTGCCCCAGACGCAGCGTTCGGGTGCGGCCGCGATCATGGCGCGCGCCATCGGTGCCACATCGGCATAGGGATGGCCGGCGGAGGAGCGGTAGCCGCAGAGCTTCGCCCAGGCGCCGCCCTCCAGCAGCCGGATCAGCGCGGCGAAGGCAGGGCTGTCGGCGCCGCCGTTGCGGGTCCCTATGCCGCCCATGTGGTCGATCACCACGGCGACGGGCAGGCGGGCCAGCACGTCCTCCAGCGCCAGGATCTCCGCGGCATGGGCGTAGAGCTGCAGGTGCCAGCCCAGCGGCGCGATCTTGCCGACCAGCGCCTCCAGCTGCTCCAGCGGCGTGCCGTTGCCGCTGACCGCGTTGAAGCGCACGCCGCGCGCGCCGCGGCCGTGCATCGCGCGCAGCGCCGCGGGCTCGACGGCGTCGTCCACCACCACCACGGCGCGGGCGCGGTCCTGGCCCATGGCCTCCACCGCATCCAGCGTCACCGCGTTGTCGGTCCCGTAGACGCTCGGCTGCACGACGACGGTGCGGGAGAGGCCGAGGGTGGCGAGCATCTCCTCGTACATGGCGATGGACGCTTCGGGCGGCGTGTAGGCGCGGCCCGGCGAGAGCGGATAGCGGTCATGGGGCCCGAAGATGTGCATGTGGCAATCGACGCCGCCCGGCGGCGGGGTCCAGTGCGGGCGCGCGGTGACGGCGCGCGGGCCGGGGCAGGGGCGGGTCATGGGCGGATCCTCCTGCACGGCAGTGTGGCGCGGGCGGTGCGCGCAAGCGAGTGTGCGTGGAAATCGCCGCGGCTGCGCTGGAGCAATATCCCACCAGATGGAATCATCTGGTCGGATTTCTTGCTCTGCAGAACGCAAGGCCTGGAGCAGCCCCCGACCGGGCGGAACGGGCATGCGTTCCACCCGGTCGGGGGCTGCTCTAGACTCGCCCGCAAGACCACCGGGAGGACAGCGCCGCATGGCGCCTGCGCGGTCGCATGATGGGCAGAACCCTCCCCCGCCGACGGGGGAGGGAGGAGGCGCGCGGCGCCGGAGGGCGCGGGTGGTGTCGGGCGCGGAGGTTGGCGCGGTATCCGGCCACCCCCACCCCGGCCCTCCGCCGCCAGCGGGGGAGGAAGGGTCGCGCCGCTTGCCCCGCACCCGCCCCGCCGGCCGCACGGCCACCCCTGCCGACCATGCCGCCGTTGTCGCCGCGCTGGCCGGCCGGCCGCCGCGCCGCGACCTGCTCATCGAGATGCTGCACGCGCTGCAGGACGCGGAGCGCGGCCTGCGCGAGGGCCAGCTCGTCGCCCTGGCCGAGCATCTCCGCCTCGCCCCCGCCGAGGTCTTCGAGGTTGCCAGCTTCTACGCGCATTTCGAGGTCCTTGCCGACGGTGCGCCCGCGCCGCCGCCCGTGACGATCCGCGTCTGCGAGGGGCTGCCCTGCGCGATGGCAGGCGGCGCCGCGCTGCTCGATCGGCTGCGCGCCGCGCCGCCCCCCGGCACCCGCGTGCTGCCCGCGCCATGCATGGGCGCCTGCCACGAGGCACCGGCCTGCGCGGTCGGGCACCGCCCGGTACCGCACGCGACGCCGGAATCCGTGGCGCGTGCGATCGGCGTGCCGGCGCCGCCCGCGCCCCCCCCCGGCACCCCCCACCCCGGTCGGCGGCGGGGATAGGAAGAGCACACGGCGGTACTCCCGG
>JAIEOP010000130.1 GCA_019750465.1 Acetobacteraceae bacterium
CGGACCCGCACCACCCCGCGACGAGGGCCGCGCGCCCCCGCGCGAGGCCGGCCGCGCACCGCCCCGTGGCGAGCGCCCCGCCACCCGGGACCAGGGCGTGCCGAGGGAGGAGGCGCCGCGCGCCCGCTCCCAGGAGGACGCCACGCGTTCGCGCGGCGTCGACACCGGTCCGCGCCGTTATGGCCGCACCGACGACCTCGGGCCGTCGGTGCGCGGCTTCGGCGACGCCGTTCCGGCCTTCATGCTGATCCCCATTCCCCGCCCGCGCCGCGACGCCGCGGCCACGGCGCCGGAAGCCGAGGCCGCCTGACCGGCGGGGTGCGCCGGGTCGCCAGGCGGTGCGCGTCTTAGGGCATCTACACGATCGATGGCATGTCGGGCGCACGCCACCGCCGGTTCATCAACGCCCTGGTCCGCCGCCTCGCCGACCCGTCCTGTCTTGAGGTCGGCAGTTGGATGGGCTCCACGCTTTGCTCCGCGATCGATGGCAACGCGGTGCGGGCGTTGGCCATCGACAATTGGAGCCAATTCGGCGGACCGAAGGACGCCTTCCTCGCGAACGTCGCGCGCTTCCGCCCGCCGACGGCGGATGTCCGCTTCATCGAGGGCGACTTCCGCATGGTGTCCTTCGCCGGTCTCGCAGCCGCCATGCCGCCCTTCAACATCTACCTGTTCGATGGGCCGCACGAGGAGGCGGACCAGTACGGCGGGCTGGTCGCCGCCCTGCCGGCGCTGGCCCGGGAATTCGTCTTCATCTGCGACGACTGGAACTGGCAGCCGGTGCGCCGCGGGACGCACCGCGCCATCGTCGATGCCGGGCTGGACATCCAGTTCGGCGCGGAGATCCGCACCTCGCTCGATGGCTCGCACGGCGAGCCTGCCGGCAAGGCGAGCAACTGGCACGATGACTACTTCCTCTCGGTGCTGCGCAAGCCTTGAGGTCCTGAAGAAGCGGCCGTCCCCCCGGCCCGTGCGGTGGAAGGCCCGAACAGCCGGAAGGACATTCCTTCGCAAGTCCAACTGCTTCACGAGCTTTGCAGCGGTGGCGCGCCAACCCGTGTCGCGATCACGCAGCCGCGAGGCGCACGGGGTCCGTTGCCCCTCCCCTCCGGCGGCACCACATCAAGGCACAGATTGGCAGGTCGGTGCATCCGGGGTGTTGCCGATCGCGTGCCGAGGAGCGAAAAGACGCCATGAACGTTGTGACCCCGCCCTCGCCGGCTGCCGCCGCAGCCCGTCCGCCCGCCTTCGTCTGGGAGGACCCGCTGTTGCTGGAGGACCAGCTCACAGAGGACGAGCGCCTGATCCGCGATTCCGCTCGGCAGTTCTGCCAGGAGAAGCTGCTCCCCCGCGTTCTCATGGGCTTCCGCAACGAGCATTTCGACCGGGAGATCATGAACGAGTTCGGCGAGATGGGCTTCCTCGGCGCCACGCTCGAAGGCTATGGCTGCGCCGGCGTCTCCTACGTCGCCTACGGCCTGATGGCGCGCGAGGTGGAGCGCGTCGACAGCGGCTATCGTAGCGCGTTCAGCGTGCAGTCCTCCCTCGTCATGTTCCCGATCCATGCCTTCGGGTCCGAGGAGCAGAAGCAGAAATTCCTGCCGAAGCTGCGCACCGGTGAATGGGTCGGCTGCTTCGGCCTGACCGAACCCGATGCCGGCTCCGACCCCTCCTCCATGCGCACCCGCGCACGGAAGGTCGATGGCGGCTACATCCTCAACGGCTCCAAGACCTGGATCACCAACGCGCCGATCGCCGATGTCGCGGTGGTCTGGGGCAAGGACGACGAAGGCGTGCTGCGCGGATTCGTGCTGGAACGCGGCATGAAGGGGCTCACCTTCCCGAAGATCGAGGGCAAATTCTCGCTGCGCGCCTCCATCACCGGCATGATCATGATGGAGGACGTCTTCGTCCCCGAGGAGAACCGGCTGCCCGGCGTGAAGTCGCTGGCCGGCCCCTTCTCCTGCCTCAACCGTGCCCGCTACGGCATCGCCTGGGGCGCCATGGGCGCGGCCGAGTTCTGCATGCATGCAGCCCGCGAATACACGCTGAACCGCAAGATGTTCGGCCGCCCGCTGGCCAACACCCAGCTCATCCAGCTCAAGCTCGCCAACATGGAGACCGAGATCGCGCTCGGTCTGCAGGCGGTGCTGCGCGTCGGCCGGCTGTTCGACGAGCACCGGGTGGCGCCCGAGATGATCTCCCTGGTCAAGCGCAACAACTGCGGCAAGGCGCTGGATATCGCCCGCGTCGCGCGCGACATGCACGGCGGCAACGGCATCGTGGACGAGTACCACGTCATCCGCCACGTCATGAACCTCGAGACGGTGAACACCTACGAGGGCACGCATGACGTGCACGCGCTGATCCTCGGCCGCGCCATCACCGGGCTGAACGCCTTCGGCGGTTGAGCGACGCCGAGCTCGACGTCACTGCCCTCGGAGCTGCGGGCGACGGCATCGCCCGTGGACCGGACGGCGGCACGCTTTTCATTCCCTGGACGCTGCCCGGCGAGCGGGTGCGGGCCCGCATAAAGGGTGGCCGCGCCGTCCCCGAAGCCTGGATCGGCCCCGCCAGCCCGGAGCGCACCGATCCGGCCTGCCGGCACTTCGGCCTCTGCGGCGGATGCGCGCTGCAGCACTGGGAGAGCGCGCCCTACGCTGCCTGGAAGCGCGCGAAGCTGGTGGAGGCGCTGGCCCGCGCCGGCTTCGCCGCTGCGCCCGTGGCGGAGACCATCCTGACCCCGCCCGGCACCCGCCGCCGCGCCGACCTCGCGCTGCGGCGTGGCTCCGATGGCGCCATCCGCCTTGGCTTCCATGCCGCGGGGGATCCGGCTGCCATAACTGATCTCGCCGCCTGCGCGGTGCTCGATGCCCGTCTGGTCGCACTGTTCGATCCGCTGCGGGCAATGCTGAAACGCCTCGGCACGACGTTGCGGCGGGAGGGCTCGGCGGTGCTGAACCTGCTGGACACCGGCCCCGACCTGCTGCTGCGCACCGACGGGCCGCTCGATGCGGCGGCCCGGGCCACGCTGGCCGGTTTTGCCGAAGCCCATGCGATTCCGCGCATCGCCTGGGCACGCGGCGAGAGCCTGCCGGAGACCGCAGCCCAGCACGGCCCGGCGACGCTGCGCATCGGCGCGGCCACCGTCGCCCCGCCACCCGGCGCCTTCCTGCAGCCAAGCCCGGCCGGCGAGGCGGCGATCCGAGACGCCGTCCTGGCCGGGTTGCCCACTCGCCTCGCCGCACGTGCCGTGGTGGCGGAACTCTATGCCGGCATCGGCACCATCACCTTCGCCCTGGCCGAGCATGTCCGCGTCGCCGCCTTCGAGGGCGCGGCGGAATCGGTGGCGGCGCTGGCCGCGGCCGCCGGCAGGGCGGGGCTCTCCCGCATCGTCGCCACGCGCCGCGACCTGGCGCGCCAGCCGCTCGGGGTGAAGGAGCTGGCGGCCTATGCCGCCGTGGTCCTCGATCCGCCCTTCGCAGGGGCGCCGGAGCAGCTGGCGCTGATCGCCCGCGCCCGGGTGCCGCGGGTGATCCTCGTTTCCTGCAACCCGGCGGCGCTGGCGCGCGACGCCGCGCCGCTGGCCGCTGCCGGATACGGGGTGGTCGCCGCGGTACCGGTGGACCAGTTCCTGTGGTCGCCGCACCTGGAAGCGGTCGTCAGCTTTTCGCTTCCGCGCGGCGGCACGGCGTCGCCCTGATCCGCCGCCGCGCTGTTCGTTGGACGCTTTGAAGGGGGCGTCCTTCATGACGGCGTCCTCGCCCACCCCTGACAGGGCTGGCGCGCAATCTGGCCGTCGAGCCCGCCATGCCTGAAGCCTTCTGCGCGCGCGATGCCGGAACCCTCCGACGCCGCATCCGTCCGCACGCCGCCTTCGATGGTCGGCGCCGGCATGAACCCGACCTTCGGCTCGGTGCCCGCTCGATCCCGACCCTTATCGGGCCCCTTGATCAGTATGGGCGGCGCCCGACATGGCGTTGCACCATCGGAAGGGAGGATCTCCAGAATGCACGCCGTATTTGGGCGCCGCTCCGCTTTCGCCGGTCTGTCGGCCGCCGCTGCACTCGGGCTCGGCCTGCCGATGCTGATCCGCTCCGCCGCGGCGCAGCCTGCCGCACCCGCGGCACCCCCCGGGCCTGCACAAGCGCCCGGATTCTTCCGCTTCAAGCTCGGCGACTTCACCGTCACGATGGTGCATGACGGCTTCTCGCCGCGCCCGAACCCGCTGGAGGGCTTCATCCGCAACGCCACGCCGGCGGACGTGGAACAGGCGCTGCGGGAGGCCATGCTGCCGACGCAGAACCTGCCCAACCCCTTTACGGTCACCTTCATCGACACCGGCCGGGGCATCATCGCCTTCGATGCGGGCACCGGCGGCGGCCAGCTCGGCGGCCGCACCGGCACGCTGCCCGCCAACCTGCGCGCCGCCGGCATCGACCCCGCGGCCGTCACCATGGTCGCGGTCAGCCATTTCCATGCCGACCACATCACCGGCCTGACCACGGCGGACAACGCGGTGGTCTTCCCGAATGCCGAAATCTGGGTGCCTGCCGCAGAATGGGCCTTCTGGTCGGACGAGAGCAACAGCGGCCGCGCCCCCGAAGCCCAGCGCGGCACCTTCGCCAACACCCGTCGCCGCCTCACCCCCTACCAGGCGCGCATGCGCCAGTTCCAGGACGGGCAGGAGATCGCAGCCGGGGTGCGCGCCATGGCCGCCTACGGCCACACCCCGGGCCACAGCGTCTTCTACGTGACGAGCGGCGCGGAGCAGCTCTTCGTCATGGCGGATACCTCCTCCCGCCCCGACCTCTTCCTGCGCAACCCGCACTGGCAGAGCGTCTTCGACGTCGACGGGGCGATGGCGACGGAGACGCGCCGCCGACTGTTCGGCCGCATCGCCGACGATCGCGCGCGCTTCACCGCCTATCACTTCAACTTCCCCTCGAACGGCTATGTCAGCCGCTGGGGCGAGGGTTTCCGCTTCCATGCCGCGGAGTGGATGAGCCTGGAATGATCGCGCCCTGACGAAAGCATTGGCGAGCGAGGGCGGGCGGCGCCTATGCTCCGTGCCGTCCCCGCCCCGCATGGTGGTGCCGATGCCCGCCCATGACCTGCCGCGCCTCGCCGGCATTGGCGAGGCCGATATCGCCTGCTTCCGCCGCGATGGCTTCCTCGTGGTCGAGCGCATCCTCGCCCCCGACCGCATCGAGGCCTTGCGCGCGCGCTTCCCCCTGCTGTTCGCCGGCAAGTTCGACACCGGCATCTACCCGGACGAATGGTACTGGCGCGAGGGCATGAGCCTGCCCGACGTGACGCGCCACATGGCCAATGCCTGGAAGGCCGACCTCACCGTGGCGCGGCTCGCGCTCTCGGCCGATATCGGGCGTGCCGCGGCGCTGCTGGCGGGCTGGTCCGGCACGCGGCTGGGCCAGGACACGATCTGGTGGAAGGCGCCGCTGACCAGGGCGATCGCGCATCACCAGGACACCTCCTTCCTCGATGTGCTGGATCCCCAGGCGACGGTGACGTGCTGGGTCACGCTGGACGACACCCACCGCGACGCCGGCACGCTGGAATATGCGCCCGGCTCGCACCTCTGGCCGCTCACGCCGATCCCGCAGGAGTTCCACGGCCAGCACGACTACCGCGCCCATATGCGCGCCGCCGCCGCGGCCGCTGGCGTCACGCCGCCGGAGCCGGTGATGATCGAGGTGCCGGCGGGCTCCTGCGTGTTCCACGCCGGCGAGACCTGGCACGGCTCCGGTCCCAACGTCACCGCCGACCGCATGCGCCGTTCCATCGGCGTGCACCTGGTGCCGGAGTCGGCGCGCTTCAGCGACCGGCCGGGCGGCTACATCTACCGGCGCTACCAACGCACCGGCGACCCGGTGATGGATGAGAGCTTCTTCCCGGTGCTGTGGTCCGCCAGCGGCCATCGCACGCGCTGGATCGAGGGCTATTGCGAGACGGGGCAGCGGCGCGCCGCCGCGGCGTGACGGCCGGCCTGCGACGGGCAGCAGCGACGGACGGCGCAGATCGCACCCTGCGCCGCCGCCCTGCACCGTCCGCCATGCCAGCGGCGGACCAGATGGCCCGGCCGCCCGACCCCGATGATCAGCGGGACGCGGCCGCCATCGGCGCCGCACCGACGAAACCGGCGCCGATCGCGCGGAGGTCCAGGCCGTTCGCCTGTTCGCCCAGCAGGGTGCGCGCGCCGGCCTCATCCCCGGTCGCCGCCCGCGCTACGGCGAGGTTCGTCCGCACCCGAGCGGGCACCGTGCCGCGCCGTGCCAGCGGCTCCAGCATCGCCCGGGCTTCCTCGGCCCTGCCGTCCAGCAGCAGCGAGATCGCCAGGTTGTTGGCGAGGTTCACGCTGCCGGGCGATTCCACCAATGCGGCGCGATAGCTCGCCTGCGCCTCCGCGTGGCGGCCAAGAAGGTCGAGCGCGACACCGCGGCCATCGAGCGCCGGCGCAAGGCGGGGCGAGCGGGCCAGGACATGATCGAACTGCGCCAGCGCCTCCTCCGCCGCGCCGGTGCGCAGGCGGAGCCGGCCTATGGTGAGCATCAGCACCGGATCACCCGGGGAGCGGGCCAGGGCGCGCTGCAGCACCTCCTCCGCCTCGGCGACATTGCCGGCGCGGGCCAACGCGCCTGCGAAAGCCGCCTGCAGCTCTGGCCGGCCCGGCTCCGCCGCTGCGGCGGCGCCGTACATGGACAGCGCGACATCGGTCTGGCCGGAGCTCTCCGCCGCCTGGGCGACGCGCAGGCGCGACCCGGTATCCGGCGTGCGCAGCGTCACCGGCTCGCGCTGCGGCGTGAAGCGCTGCACGCTCTCGCCGCGCGAGCAGGCGCCCAGGACCGCTAGGGCCGCAAGCAGCGCTGCCAGATGGTGCGTCGCGCACTGCTTGACCGTCATTGCCCGATGGCTCCCATGTTGCGAGACAGCTCCAGCACGGACGGCCCGACGAGCGCGATGAACACGCAGGGCATGATGAAGACGATCAGCGGAATGACCAGCAGCGCCGGCAGGCGGATCGCCTTCTCCTCGATGGCGAGCATCCGCTCGGTGCGCATCTCGGCAGCAAGCGTCCGCAGCGCCTGGCTCAGCGGCGTACCGTAGCGCAGCGTCTGCGACAGGGTTCCGGCGAGGCGCTTGAACCCTTCGATGCCGGAGCGTTCGGCGAAGCGCTCCAACGCCTCGCGCCGATCCGGCAGCAGGCGCAGCTCCTGCACGAGGATGGTGAATTCGAGCGTCACGGCGGGGTTGGAGGCGCGCATCTCCTTCACCACGCGGTCGAGCGCCGATTCCAGCCCGAGCCCTGCCTCGGCGGTCACCACCAGCAGATCCAGCGCGTCCGGCAGGCCCTTGCGCAGCTTCTTCTCGAACGGCCGGCGCAGCACGCCAAGCGCGATGTTCGGCCCGAGGACGCCAATTGCGATGCCGGCGAAGACGGCCATCGCAATGCCCTGGATCTCGAAGCCGCGGACGGTCGCGCAGAGGAATCCGAGCAACGGCATCGCGACCATCAGAACGGCCTTGATGCCAATGAAGGTCGGTACCGCCATGCGCGCGCTGAAGCCTGCGGCGACAATCTGGCGCTGGAAGTCGGCGATATCCTTCTCGGACACGATGGCGGCCCCGCGAAGCAGCTCGCCGAGCCGCAGGAAGGGTCGTGCCAGCGACGCGATGCCGCTGCCCTGCCCCTGGCCGTCGGCGATGCGCCCGGATGGGTCCACCACCGTCCGCACGCGGTTGGCGATGTCGCGCTCCTCGGCGCCGCGGCCGAGCACCCAGGCGGCCAGCGTCGCCAGCAGGATGGCGCCGGCGCCGGCCAGTGCCACCATCACGAAGGTCGCGGCCGTGAGTTCCATCGCGCGTCAGTCCGTGCCGGCCCGCTTGATCATCCAGCGGATGGTCAGGAGGCCGAGGACAAGGAAGACGAAGCCCACCACCGCGAGCTTCCGCCCCGTCGGGTTGTCCGTGAAGGTTTCCATGTAGAAGGGTTGGATCGCCGACATCGCCAGCGCAGCGAGGAAGGGCAGCACCGCCAGGATGCCGGCCTGCATCCGCGCCTCCGCGGCCAGCGCCTTGGCCCGCTTGGTCAGGGCCACGCGCTTGCGCACCGTGTCGGCCAGGTTGTCGAGCGTCTCGGCAAGGCTGCCGCCGGTCTGCTGCTGCAGGCCGAGGGTGACGGCCAGGAACGAATATTCCGTAAGCTTCGTGCGCTCCGACAGCCGCAGCAGGGATTGATCAAGCGGGCGGCCGATGGCGATGTCGCCAACCACGCGACCGAATTCCTCATTGGTCGGGAAGGCGATCTCGCGGCTGACGCTGCGCAGCGCCTCGGCCATCGGCAGCCCGGCGCGCACGGTGCGTACCATGAGCCCGAGCGCATCCGGGATCTGGGTGAAGGCAGCGTCGCGGTATTTCGAGAACTGCCAGTTGAAGACGGCGCGGGAGAGCAGGAAGAACTCGGCGATGCCAGCCGTCAGCGCGGCCCAGGCACCGACGAGCAGATCCATGCGGTAGGCGCTGAACAGCGCCACCGCGCCGGCACCTGCGAGCACCACCCACCAGGGCACCGTGTAGGCCGCCGCGGTTTCCGGGTAGTAGCGCAGCATCCGCAGGAAGGCGTTCAGCCAGGCGCGGTCGCTGGACTGCACGACACGTATGCTGGGCAGCTCCCGCGCGCCGCCGTCGGGCCGTGCACCTGCCAGCCCGTGCCCCGCCGCCGCGTGGACGCGGCCGCGCAGCTTCCGGCCCTGCCCCGCCTGCAGGAAGGCGACCAGCCCGAGAATGATGGAGAGCAGCAGGGAGGCACCAACGGCGCCGAGCAGCACCGGCGACATGTCACCCCCCCCGCGGCGGTGGCGCGGCCATGGCGCCGCTCAGGCCGACGACTGCGTGGCGCGGATCCACGCATCGAGCAGGCCGAAATAGGCCAGGCGCTCGGAGAAGGCCGGCCGCATGCCGGGACTGTCCCAGCGGCCGTGGATCTTCCCCGAGGCGTCGTCGCCGGCATATTGGAAGGTGAAGATGTCGTTCAGCGTGATGACGTCGCCTTCCATGCCGACCACCTCGCTCACCTGGGTCACCCGCCGGCCGCCGTCGCGCATGCGCTCGATCTGGATGATCAGGTCGACGGCGGAGGCGATCTGCACGCGGATGGCGCGCATGGGCAGGTTCATCGGGCCCATCTGCACCATGTTCTCGATGCGGATCAGCGCGTCACGGGAGGTGTTGGCATGCACCGTGCAGAGCGAGCCGTCATGCCCGGTGTTCATCGCCTGCAGCATGTCGAAGGCCTCGGCGCCGCGCACCTCGCCCATGATCACCCGGTCGGGGCGCATGCGCAGCGCGTTGCGCACCAGGTCGCGCTGGGTGATCTCGCCCTTGCCTTCCAGGTTGGCGTGCCGGGTCTCCATCCGGACCACGTGCGGCTGCTGCAGCTGCAGCTCGGCCGCGTCTTCGATGGTGACGATGCGCTCGCCATGGTCGATCATCTGGCTCATGGCATTCAGCATGGTGGTCTTGCCGGAGCCCGTGCCGCCCGAGATCACCACGTTCAGCCGGCAGCGCGCGGCGATCTCCAGCGCCTGCCTGACCTGGTCGGAGATCGATCCGAAGCGGACCATCGCCGCGAAGTCGTGCTTCTTCTTCGAGAACTTGCGGATGGAGACATAGGGCCCGTCCAGCGCCAGCGGCGGGAAGACGATGTTCACGCGGCTGCCGTCCGGCAGGCGGCAGTCGCAGAGCGGCGAGCTCTCGTCGACCCGGCGCCCGACCGTCGCGGCGATCTTCTGGCTGATGGTGGCGATCTGCTGGGCGTCGCGGAAGCGGATATCGGCGCGGTGCACGCGCCCGGCCACCTCGACGAAGGTCGCGCCCGGGCCATTGACCATGATGTCGCTGATGCTGTCATCGCGCAGAAGCTGCTCCAGCGGGCCGTAGCCAACCATGTCATTGGCCAGCTCCTCGGCGAGCTGCGCCTGCTCGCGGCCCGAGATCTCGATGCGCTCGCGGTCGGCGATCTCATGCACCAGCGCCTCGAGCTGGCTGCGCAGCGCCGGGGCCGGCAGCTCGGCGGCGACCGCCGGATCGACCCGCTCCATCACCTGCGCGCGCAGGCGCAGCAGCGAGGCGCGGTTGTCGGCCGAGGGCTGCACGGGCGGGCGTCCGTGCAGGTCCTCCTCAAGGAGTGCCGCAGCGACGGCGGCCGCGGCGGCAGGGGGCGGCACCGCTTCCGGCGCCGCATGGGCAACCGCGTCCTGGCGGCGCCCGAAGGCCCTCATCGCCGCCCCCAGGCAAACAGCCTGCCGAAGATGGAGCGCGAGGTCGCGGTGGCCGGCAGAGCCGTGACCTCCTGCGTCAGCGGTCCCAGCGCCCTGCGCAGCGCCGGCGCCTCCTTCACCGCCGGCCGGCCGAGATTGGTCGCCCGCGGCACCTGGCGCGGCAGGTCGGGAAGCAGCAGGTCGGGCGGTGCGCCGAGGCCCTCGGCCACCAGCTTGGCCGGGAGGCCGCCCGGCAGGCCGACCCGGTTCAGCACCGTCATCGCCCGGCTGGTGCCGCCGATCGCCTGCACCATCTTGCGCGCCGCCACCGCATCGCGGATCGACGCGACATCGGGCCCGAGCACCAGCACGGTGTGCCGCGCCACCGACAGCACCGCGCGCTCGGCGATGCCAGGCGGCATCGGCATGTCGACGACGATGTGGTTGAAGCGCTGGCGCAGCATGGTGAGGACCCTGCGGATGCCTTCCTCGGTCGGATGCGGATCGCTCTCCAGGGCCTCCTCGGCGGCGATCAGCCGCAGCCGCTCGTTGATCGGGATCGCCACGCGGTCGAGGAAAAGGCCGTCCGCCCGGTCCGGCTCCTCCAGCGCGACGCGGAAGCCGGAGGAGGGACGCACCCCCAGCATGATGCCGGTCGCGCCGCCGCGCAGATGCAGATCCAGCAGCGCGACATGGCCGCGCGAGCTGTCGGCGACCTCCATCGCCAGGCTGACGGCGATCGTGGTGGCCCCGACGCCGCCGCGCACGCCGGCCACCGCGACCACGCGCCCGCCCCGCGCCGCCGCGTCCATCGCCTCCGAGCCAAACAGCATCGGTCCGATCAGGTGCCGCGCGGTATCGCGGGTCAGCGGCTTGTGGATGTATTCCGTGACGCCGACATCACGGATCAGCCGGCGGTAGAAGGCGATCTCGGTGCTCTCGCCGATCACCACCACCCGCACGTCGGGCGTGCAGACGGAGGCGAGCTCCTCCAGCGCTGCGAAGGCATCGTCGAGGCCGCTCACATCGACCAGCAGGGTGCGCGGCGTCGCCTCGCGCTCGAGGCTCCGCGCGGCCGTGCGCGCGGTGCCACGGCGGATCTGCAGCGTCCCGACCATGTCGGCGAGGCCGCCGCGCAGCGCGGCCTCGCTCGCCTCGTCGGCGACGAAGGCCATGAAGCCGGCACGATCGGGCGCCGCGACGGGCAGGGCACTCTCCGGCAGCATCGCGGGCACGCCGAAACCAGGACCGGCGGCATTGCCGGGCAGGCCAGGGACACCGGCAGCCCCGGTGGGCAAACCACCACCGGCGGTATGCTGAGGCGCGGACGGACCCGGCCGGGCGGCACCCGTCCCACCGCGCCCGCCGCCGGGATGCTCCATCGGGATCATCCGATCACCGTGCACCGCTGGCCCCTCCCGCGCCGCTGGTCCTGCCCACCCGGGCCAGCTCCGTGCTCGGCACCTGGGGCCGCTTGCCCGCCTCCAGCACCGTGATCGGCGCGCTGCCGGCTTGACCGCGATCGGTGCCCGCGCCGGCGCCGCGCTGCAACTGCGCCGGGTCAACGATCTGCGCCCGCATGTTGGCGTCGTTCACGCCGGTTGCCCGCCAGGTACCCGGCCGCTCGAAGGGATCATCGGTGCAGGCGCCGAGTGCCAGCAGCGCGCCGCCGAGCAGGGCCACGGCCCTGCGCGCGGCAGCGACCGGCCGGGTCGGGTGCGACGGGATGCGCAGAGGGTGCCGCATGGCCGTCATTCCACGATGAAGCCGGCATCGGCCGGCAGCCGAACCGGGGTCGGAGTCGCGCCACGCGCGATCTGGCGGCGATGGACCAGGCGGTCGAGGTCGGTTGCGGGACGGAAGCCATCCGTCGGCGCGGCCAGCACGTTCGGGTCGGACACCGGACGCACCAGGTAGGGCGTCACGATGATGACCAGCTCCGTCTCCGCCCGCCGGAACCGGTCCGAGCGGAACAGCGCGCCGAGCACCGGGATGTCGCCCAGGCCGATCAGGCTGGAGGCGGCGATCGCCGTGTTGCGCTGGAGCAGGCCGGCGATGGCGAAGCTCTGGCCGCTGCCGACCTCGATGGTGGTTTCCGCCCGCCGTACGGAGAGCGCCGGGATGCGCACCACCCCGTTGCCCAGCGGCAGGGAGATGGCGCCGTTGTCGGACAGCTCGCTGACCTCGGGGCGGACCCGCAGGTTCAGCCGCTCCGGCGAGAGCACGGTCGGCACGAAGCCGAGGCTGACGCCGAACTGCTTGAACTCGATGCCGATCGCGCCGGTGAGCGCGCTGGCACTGACCGGCACCGGGAACTCGCCGCCGGCCAGGAAGCTGGCGACCTCGCCCGATTGCGCCGTCAGGTTCGGCTCGGCCAGGATGCTGATGAGCTGGTCCCCGGCCAGGGCATCGACCACCGAGTTGATGTCGAAGTTGCGGCCGCGATAGCCGAACAGGAAGCGGTCGCCGGCGATGTTCGCCAGGCCGCCGCCCAGGGCCGGCGCCGCGGCGGTGCGCAGGCCGACCAGCCAGGTCTGGTTGTCGAACAGCACGCGCCAGTTGAAGCCAAGCTCGCGGGTAACGGAGCGGCTCATCTCCGCCACGCGCACCCGGAGGTTCACCTGGACGGAGGAGAGCAGCGTCAGGCTGTTGATCACCGGCCGCGCTTCGCCGGCATAGGCCTTGGCGATGGCCTCGGCGCGCTGCGCCTCCGCAGCGCTCGGCACGAGGCCGGTCAGCGCCAGGCCCTGATCGCCGAGGTTGGCGACGCGCACCCCCTCCCCGCCGCGGACCAGGCGGCGGATCATGCTCTCGATGTTGGCGGCGTTCAGCGATGCCGCCGGCGGACCGGCATTGGTGACCGGCAGGGCGGACGCCGCGGCACGGGCCGCGTTCACCACCACGTCGTACTCGACCACCAGCGTGCCGTCTTCGGCGGTGGCGATGATGTTGGTCCGCCCTCCGGTGATGCCCATGATGAAGATGCTGGTCGGCGAGGCCGGCTGCACCCGCGCCACGCGCGGATCGGCAGCCATGATGGTGAAGGCCGGCGCCGGCAGAGTCAGCAGGCGCCCGGCACCGGCATCGAGCATGACCGAGACCGGCTGCTGCGGCATGCGCTGCGCGGTCGGGGCGACGCCGGGCGCCAATGGCGGCTGCACGAGCTGCGGCAAGCCGGGCGCCTGCGCGGTAAGGCCGGGGCGGCCCTGCGGATCGGCGGCGCCGAAGGGGCCCTGCCGAGCAGCAGCGGGCCCGAAGCTCGGCCGTGCGGCGGCCGGCATGGGCGGCAGTTGCGGGATGGCCTGGGCGAGCTGCATCGGCACAGGCCGGGCGGTGGCGACGGCCATCGGCGACGCGTCGGAGGCGATGCCGCCCGCAAGGGCGGCAAGCCGCAGGTCCGGGGTGCCTGGGCGGACGGCGCCTGCCGTGACGACGGTGCCCAGCTGCAGCTCGGCCGCGGCGGCGCGGCCACCGGGCGCGTCGCCGACCTCGACGACGATGCGCTCGCCGATACGGTGGTGGCGCATCCGCGTGCCGGGCTCGGCAAGGATGCGCAGGCCGTCGGGCAGCGCGGTGATGGCGGCGATGCGGCGAGGTGCACGCCCGCCGAGGGCGGAGAGGTCGTAGGCCATGCCCTTCGGCAGGCGCAGCACCAGGCTGTCGCCGTTCGCCTCGATACGGGGTGCGACGGTCTTCGGCGCATCGAGCGTGATGCGGCTGACCGCGCCCTGTTCCACCGCGACGAGGGAAAGCCCGACATCCTTGGCGCTCGCGCCGACGAGCGGGATGAGCGCGAGCCAGGCGGCCAGGCAGACCGCGGCTCGGTGGTGAGCGCCGGGACGACGGGCACTGCGACCGCATGCCGCCCTGCTGGCAGCCGTCATCGGAAGTTGACCTCCTGCTCTTCGCCGCCCTGGATCACGCGCATCCGCGCGCCGGGCGCCACCGCGGAGCGGGCCAGCGCGGGCGAGACGTCGGCACCGAAGAGCGGGCTGCGGCTGGTCTCGGGGTCCCAACTCGCCGCGGCCGAGGCGTCGAGATCGATGGCACGCACGGTCAGATCGATGCGGCCGAGCCGTGTGGCGACCGCCACACGCTCCGCCTGCTCCGGCGCGACCTCCAGCGTCACGGTGCGGGCGATGCGGCCGAGATTGGCGTCGGCCGCCGCCGCGCCGTGCGAGATCTGCTGATCCACCGCGATCACCCGCACGTCGGACAGCACCGTCTCGCCCACCACGCGGCGGGAGACCGGGGCGTTCTCGATGGACTGGGTGAGGATGAGATCGACCTGGTCGCCGGGCCAGATCAGGCCGGCCGCGCCGGTGACCACATCGACACCGACGGCGATCGCCCGCGTGCCGGGCCGCAGCACGGCGGCAAGGAAGCCGCGATCGCGCGGACGCAGCACGTCGCCGCGCAGGACCAGGGTGTTGGGATCGAGATAGCGGCGCAGCAGCGCACCGCGCAGTTCCAGGCGCGTCTCGTCCGACAGTTCCATGGCGCCTTCCGGCACGGCCTCGGCGGGCAACTCGCGCACCGTCAGGTCGTCATCCTTGAGCAGGCTGCCGAGCGTGAGCGCGCGCGCCGCGACCATGACCTTCACGCGGGTGGGCGGCGGCGGCGGTGCCTCCGCGACCGGCACGGACGGCGGCGCCGGCGGCGCGAGGAGCTGCAGCCCGACCACGCCGAGCCCGGTGGCACTCAGCAGCAGCGAGCAGATGATCAGGACACGGAGGAGCATATCTCAACCCCTGAGCGTCACGACATGGGTAAAAATCCCGCTGGACGCGATCGCAACGGCGTAGGGCACCGGCCCGCGTCGGCGCAAGCGCCAATACTCAACCTGAAGGACCCGTTGCAGCAGAGGCATACCCGCCGAACGCGTGCGGGGTTGGCCGGCCAGCCCCGGGCCCGCCATGTAGGCCAGGCCGAGCACGCCACCGAGCATGGCGGTGAGAAAGACGAAGTCCCAGGCCGCCGCCGGAGCGAGGCCGACCAGCAGGGCGGAGGCAAGCTTCACGTCGCCGCCCCCGAGCACGCCGCGTGACACGGCAGGCAGCAGCAGCAGGAAAAGGCCGGCCGCCAGGGCCAGCGACACCACCGTCTCCGCAGGGCCCGCGGCCGCTCGCTCGGCGAGGCCCAGCAGCGCCACGAGCACGGAAATTCGGTCCGGGATCAACCGGGTCGCAACATCGCGCCATGCCGCGACGGCGAGCAGCACGGCGATCGCGTAGGGAGTGGTGGCGACAAGGTCATGCATGGCCCTGTCCAGCCTCCGCCGGCACGCGGGCTGGCATGGCGTGGCGCTGCGCACCGTGGAGCATGAGTGCCGCCGATCTCATGCTGGCCTCGCCGGGAAGGGGCGGAACCCGGTGGCGGACAGCTCGGCGACCGGAACTCCCCCGCCGCCCGTCGGCCTGGCCTGAGCGGAGCCCTGGCCGGCGCCCAGCCCGGCGCCGGTGCTGACCAGCTCGTTCACCGTTTCGGTGATCACGTTTGCAAGCCGCGAGAAGGCGCCGTTGACCGGATCGCCCAGCACGGTCACCGCGGCGGCGGCGATGAAGACGACGGCCGCGCCGAGCACGGCGTATTCCGCAGCCGTCACGCCCTTGCAGTTGCGCGGGGTGCGGGGCGGCACGGTCCGTACGAAGAGGAGCCGCATGGGCTTTTCCCCGCGGTTGAGGGTTACCGCCGCGCGTGGCGGCGCTGGGGAGCAGGCCGGACCAGGAGCGATCAGGGATCGACCGCCCAGGATCGCGCCACCCGCCTGTTACCTGATCCGGTCAACCTGCCCCGCCGGATCGCCCTGCCGGATCGGCCGATCAACGGCGTGTCACGATGCCACCCTCGGGTTGCGGCGTACGGAGCCCTGCGCCGACACGTCCGGCGGCGATCATCGGCCCCCGGCCGGACGTCGTGGAGCCGGCACCGAGGATGCCATCGTCCACCGGCAGGCTGGTGTGACCCGCGGTGATCACACCCGTACGCCCGGCAGCAACCTTGCCGGCAGAGCGGATGAGGTGGCCGAGCATGGCGCTTCCTTTCCGTGATGAGAGGCGCGGGCCGATCGTCGCGTCCCTGGCCGGCAGGTCCGTCCACCAGCCGGACGCGGCGGCGAGGGCGGACACCGCCGGCCAGCACGATGCGGGCCTAGCGGGCGGCGGCCGCAGTACCCACAGCCGCCTGCTGCGTCGTGATCTCCGTCCCGACGGCCGTGAACGCGGTCTTCAGGGCGGGGCCGAAGGCACTGGCCGCGGCGCCGACGATGATGACCACGCCTACCGCGAGGATGGCGTACTCGGCGGCGGTGACGCCCTTGCGGTCCGCGGTGGCAGTGCGGGCTGAACGGATGAGGTTGCGAAGCATGTGGGTCTCCCTTGCGTGCAGCGTGCGGCGAGCTGGAAGGCATGAGGGGCATGGGCACGACGCGTTGCCCTCCAGATCGTCGTGCCCGGCCGGACAACAGGCTTCCGTTTTGGAGTTGTCCCGGGGTTCTTGAGAGAAAACCATACCCGGGATACGTGTGTCAATATAATTTCCACAACCAGAAGATGAGAAAAGAGCGCTATTCTCGATGCAAAATTAATAATCCTGCTCAGGGTGGTCGAGCCCTTCCACGAACCCCGATCCTCGGCAGGGGACATTAAAAATTCGATATCGTGGTGTGCTGGCCGGTGGGCACGCGTCAGCGATATGGCTGCCGGCCAAACCGGCGGTTTCCCAGAGGCCGGATGCTGGACGCCTCGCGCGCCTATCCGCTCGCGCGCCTATCCGGGCGAGAAGGTGCACCTTCCGGCAAAGGGAGGCCGGGCCCCTCGCCCACCCGGGCACAGGCGGGTCAACCGGGCCGATCCCCCGGCATGCTCCGACCCCTTCCCGCGGCTTCCGGCTCGCCGATCGAGCTGATGGCCAAGACAGCGCCGGGCGGACGAAGGCAGGCAATCTCGCCCGCCGACTTGCCGCCACCGGCATGAGCGCCGGTCAGCTCAGACGTGAAAGCTCTCGCCGCAGCCGCAGCGGCCCTTCTCGTTCGGGTTGGTGAAGGTGAACCCCGCCGAGAGCGTCTTCTGCTCGAAATCCATCACCGTGCCGATCAGGAACAGGCTGGCCTTGCGGTCCACCAGCACGGTGACACCGCGGTCCGTCACCCGCTCATCCGTCGGCGCCGGCGCGTCCGTCCAGGACAGGTCATAGGACAGGCCGGAGCAGCCCTTGGTCTTCACCCCGATGCGCAGCAGCCGCCCCGCTTCCCCGCCGGCGGCGTAGAGTGCCCGCAGCCGATCGGCGGCGGCCTCGGTCAGGCGCATCAACGGCGGCAGCTCGCGGCGCGGGCGCGGCGGTGCAGCGGTCGGGGGGGGCGTGGTCGTCGTGGTGCTCATCGTGGCGGCACCCCCTTGGTCAGTACATGTTGAGGGCAAGGCGGGCATCCTCGCTCATGCGGCTCTGGTCCCAGGGCGGATCCCAGACGACCTCCACCAGCACGTCCGTGACGCCGGGCACCAGCCGGACGGATTCCTCCACCTGGCTCGGCAATTCCTGCGCCGAGGGACAGGCCGGAGTGGTCAGGGTCATCTCGACCTTGACGGTGCCGTCGTCGGCGATCTCCACGGCGTAGATCAGGCCGAGCTCGTAGATGTCGACCGGGATCTCCGGGTCGAACACCGTCTTCAGCACGTTGATGACGGCGTCCTCGCTGACCGCGCCGACCGGCGGCGGCGGCGCGGGCGGCACCTCGCCGTCCGGTGTCCAGGCGCCATGGGTCGCAGGCACGGCGGCCGTGGCGGTTTCCTCACTCACTGCTCGCCTCCTTCGCGCCATCCAGTGCGGCGTTCAGCGTGTGCCAGGCCAGGGTTGCGCATTTCACGCGGCTGGGGAATTCGTGCACGCCGGAAAGCGGCGTCAGCCGCTCCATCTCCTCGGCCAGGTCGGCACCGCACGCCGGGCAGGCGCCGGTCATGGCCAATTCGCGGAACCGGGCGCCGAGCGCGCGGGCCTGCGCTTCCGACTTCCCCTTCACCGTCTCCGTCATCAGGGAGGCGCTGGCCATCGAAATGGCGCAACCGCGGCCCTGGAAGGCCGCATCGGCGATGCCGCCATCGGGTGCCAGCCTCAGCTGCAGCTCCATCCGGTCGCCGCACATCGGGTTGTCGCCGCGCGCGGTACGGTCGGCATCCTCAAGCCGGCGGAAATTCCGCGGCTTGCGCCCGTGATCGAGGATCACTTCCTGGTAGAGATCACGCAGGTCGTCGAACATCATTCCATGCCCTCAGGCGCCGAGCCGCATGGCATCATGGCCGCCCGCCATCACGCGAAGAACTCCCGCGCCTTCACCAGCGCCTCGGCAAGGTAGTCCACCTCCGCCGACGTGGTGTAGAGGCCGAAGCTGGCGCGGCACGTACCGGCTTCCATGCCGAAGCGGGCGTGCAGCGGCTCGGCGCAGTGCCGGCCGGCGCGCACCGCGATGCCGGCACGGTCCAGCAGCGTGGACAGGTCGTGCGCATGCGCGGTGTCGAGCGCGAAGCTGAACACCCCGCCGCGGTCCTGCGCGCGCCCGAGCAGGGTCAGCCCCTCGATCTCCGTCAGCCGGCGCATGGCGTGGTCGACCAGGGCCCGCTCATGCGCCTCGATGGCCGGCATGCCGATGGCGGTGACGTAGTCGATCGCGGCGTGCAGCCCGACCGCCTCGACGATCGCCGGCGTACCAGCCTCGAACTTCGCGGGTGGCGGGGCCCATTCGGAGCGCTCCAGGGTCACCATTGAGATCATCTCGCCGCCGCCGAGGAAGGGCGGCATGCGCTCCAGCTGCTCCAGCCGAGACCACAGCACGCCGATGCCGGTCGGGCCATACAGCTTGTGCCCGGTGAAGGCATAGAAGTCGCAGCCGATCGCCTGCACGTCGACACGGCGGTGCACCGCGGCCTGGCTGCCGTCGAACAGCACCTTGGCGCCAGCGGCGTGCGCCATCGCCACGATGCGCTCGGCCGGGGTGACGGTGCCCAGCACGTTCGACATGTGAGTCACCGCGACCAGCCCGACCCGCCCGTCCGCCAGCAGCGCCGCCAGGTGATCGAGGTCGAGCTCGCCCGCCTCGGTCGCGCGGCAGATCCGCAGCGCGATGTCCCGGTTGTCGTCGCGCAGCATCTGCCAGGGCACGAGGTTGGCGTGGTGCTCCATCTCGGTCGTCACCACCGCCTGGCCCGGGCGCATCACGCCACGACCCCAGCTGTGCGCGACCAGGTTCATCGCCTCGGTGCTGTTGCGGGTGAAGACGACCTCGCGGTCGTCGGCGGCGTTGATGAAGCGCGCGACGGCCGACCGCGCGGCCTCATAGGCCTCGGTCGCCGCCTCGCTCAGGAAATAGGCGCCGCGGTGGACGTTGGCGTAGCGCTCCTCCATGCAGCGAACCATGGCGTCGATCACCGGCCGCGGCTTCTGGGCCGATGCGCCGCTGTCGAGGAACACCAGCGGCTTGCCGCGCACGGTCTGCGACAGGATGGGGAAATCCTGCCGGATGCGATGGACGTCGAAGCCGCCGACGCCGTGCAGGCCGTCCGTCACGCCAGGGCCTCCCGCTCCCACCAACCCGAGACGGCGGCGCCAAGGGCAGCGCGCGCCGTCTCGTCGGTAACGCCCTCCACGGCCTCCTGCAGGAAGGCCTGGATCAGCAGCGAACGCGCCTGGGCTTCCGGCACGCCGCGGCTGCGCAGGTAGAAGAGCTGGCCGTGGTCGATCTCGCCCACCGTCGCGCCGTGGCTGCACTTCACGTCGTCGGCGTAGATCTCCAGCTGCGGCTTGCTGTTCATCTCGGCGTCGGGCGAGAGCAGCAGCGCCTGGTTCATCTGGTAGCCATCCGTCTTCTGCGCCGCCTGACGCACCAGGATCTTGCCCTGGAACACGCCACGCGACCGGCCCGCCAGCACCGTCTTGTAGGTCTGGCGGCTGGCGCAGCCCGGCGCGGCATGGTCCAGGTAGGTGGTGGTGTCCGCATGCTGGCCGCCGGCAAGCAGCTGCGCGCCGTTCATGTGCGCCGACGCGCCAGGACCGGTCAGCGCGATGTGGATCTCGTTCCGCGTCAGCCGCGCGCCGGCGACGAGGGTGAAATTGTCATAGGTGCCGCCGGCGGCGACGCGGGCATGCACGGCCGAGAGGTGGAAGCCCTGCCGGCCTTCCTGCTGCAGCCGGGCGTGCACCAGCGTGGCGCCTTCCGCCACCTCGATCTCATAGATCGGGTTGTGCAGGGTGGTGCCGTCGTGCTCGGGCCCCATGGCGGTCTCGATCAGCGTCAGGCTGGCACCCGCTTCCAGACGGATCAGGTGGCGCGGGTGGAAGGCTTCCGGCCGCGCGCCGCCGCTGGCCAGCGAGAGCAGGTCCAGAACGCCGCCGGGGACACCAGCGGGCACCGTCAGCAGCAGCCCGTCCTCGAACAGCATGGCGTTCAGCGCAACCATGGGCAGCGCGGCCGCGGGTGCCACGGCGCCGATGCGCCCTTCCAGCCCCGGCAGCGCCGCAGCGACCGAGCCGGCGGCGTAGGGCAGGCCATCGAGCGCGGAGAGATCGGCGCGGAAACGACCATCCACCAGGACGGCGCGCGCGCCGCCACCATGCGCCGCCGGCAGCGCCTGGCCACCGTCGATGCTGCTCAACGCCTCTTCGAAGCCGGCCTCGCCGAGCGGCCGGAGGTCGGTGTACTTCCACGCCTCGACGCGGCGCGTCGGCAGGCCCTGCGCGCGGAACGCCCGGGCCGCGTCTTCGCGCAGCGCTTCCAGCCAGGGCAGCCGGCGACCGGGCAGCCGCGCGCGCAACCCTTCGAAGCGTTGGAGGAAACCCTCGGCGCCAGTGTGTCGCACTGCGGTCATGCCGCCTCCGCCTGGATGGTGGCATAGCCCTCGGCTTCGAGGCGCTGCGCCAGCTCCGGCCCACCCGAGGTCGCGATGCGACCGTCCAGCAGCACGTGCACGCGATCCGGCACGATGTAATTCAGCAACCGCTGGTAATGGGTGATCACCAGGGCAGAGAAGTTCGGGCCGCGCAACGCATTCACGCCGTCCGCGACGATCTTCAGGGCGTCGATGTCGAGCCCGCTGTCGGTCTCGTCCAGGATGGCGAGCCGCGGCTGCAGAAGCGCCATCTGCAGCACCTCGTTGCGCTTCTTCTCGCCGCCGGAGAAGCCCACGTTGACGCCACGCCTGAGCATCTCGTCGGTCATGTTGAGCGTGCGCATGCGCTCGCGCGCCACCTTCAGGAACTGCATGGCGTCCAGTTCCGGCTCGCCGCGGTGCTTGCGGATGGCGTTCAGCGCCGTGCGCAGGAACAGCGCGTTGCCCACGCCGGGCAATTCGACCGGGTACTGGAACGCGAGGAACAGGCCGGCGGCGGCACGCTCCTCCGGCTCCATGGCCAGGATGTCGTGGCCCTCGAAGGTGGCGATGCCGCCGGTGACCTCGTAGCCGTCCCGGCCGGCGAGCACGTAGGACAGCGTGGACTTGCCCGAGCCGTTCGGCCCCATCACGGCGTGGATCTCGCCGGCCGGGATGGCCAGGGTGATGCCGTTCAGGATCGGCTTGCCGTCCACCGCGGCGGAGAGGTTCTCGATGACCAGCGACATCAGCCAACGCTCCCTTCGAGCGAAATCTGCAGCAGCTTCTGGGCTTCGACCGCGAACTCCATCGGCAGTTCCTTCAGCACCTCGCGGCAGAAGCCGTTGACGATGAGGCCGACCGCGTCCTCCTGCGTCAGGCCGCGCTGGCGGCAGTAGAACAGCTGGTCCTCGGCGATGCGGCTGGTGGTTGCCTCGTGCTCCACCTTCGCCGTCATGCACCGGTTCTCGATGTAGGGCACGGTGTGGGCGCCGCAGCGGTCGCCGATCAGCAGGCTGTCGCACTGGGTGAAGTTGCGCGCGCCGCTGGCCGTGGGCGCGACGCGCACCAGGCCGCGGTAGGTGTTCTGTCCCTGCCCCGCCGAGATGCCCTTGGAGACGATGGTGCTGCTGGTGCGCTTGCCGACATGGATCATCTTGGTGCCGGTGTCGGCCTGCTGCCAGTTGTTGGTGATGGCCACGGAGTAGAACTCGCCCACCGAATCATCGCCGAGCAGCACGCAGGACGGGTACTTCCAGGTGATGGCGCTGCCGGTCTCCACCTGCGTCCAGCTCACCTTGGACCGCCTGCCGCGGCACTGCGCCCGCTTGGTGACGAAGTTGTAGATGCCGCCGCGGCCCTCGGCATCGCCCGGATACCAGTTCTGCACCGTGCTGTACTTGATGGTGGCGTCGTCCAGCGCCACCAGCTCCACCACCGCGGCGTGCAGCTGGTTCTCGTCGCGCATCGGCGCGGTGCAGCCCTCCAGGTAGGAGACGTGGCTGCCCTCCTCGGCGATGATCAGGGTCCGCTCGAACTGCCCCGTGCTTTTCGCATTGATGCGGAAATAGGTGCTGAGCTCCATCGGGCAGCGCACGCCCTTCGGGATGTACACGAAGCTGCCGTCGGTGAAGACGGCGCTGTTCAGCGCAGCGTAGAAATTGTCGCCCTGCGGCACCACGGTGCCGAGGTACTGGCGCACAAGATCGGGGTATTCCTGCACCGCCTCGGAGATGGCACAGAAGATGATGCCTTCCTTCGCCAACCGCTCCTTGTAGGAGGTCGCGACGGAAACGCTGTCGAACACCGCATCCACCGCGATGGGCATGCGCCCGCTGTCGGAGGGGCTGTCGCCCGCCCCTTCCACGCCAGCCAGGATCGCCTGCTCCTTCAGCGGGATGCCGAGCTTGGCGTAGGTGCGCAGAAGCTCCGGATCGACCTCGTCCAGCGATTTCGGCTTCGCCTTCTGGACGGGCGCCGCATAGTAGTAGGCGTCCTGGTAGTCGATCGGCGGGTACTTCACCGCCGCCCAGGTCGGCTCCTCCATCTTCTGCCACAGCGCATAGGCCTTCAGCCGCCATTCCAGCAGCCAGGCCGGCTCGTTCTTCTTCGCGCTGATGAAGCGGACGATGTCCTCGTTCAGCCCCTTGGGGGCGAACTCCATCTCGATGTCCGTCTCGAACCCCCACTTGTAGCCGGAGTCGGTGACGGACTGGACGGTCTCGAGCGTCTCGGTAACGGCGGGCATGAGCTTCCTACTCGGCGACCAGGGTGGCGGCGACGGGGTGGGCGGTATTCGCGGGTGCGGGGAGAGGCAGATCCCAGGGAAAGCGCGGCTGCGCCAGCGCGGCGACGGTAATGCCGGAGAGCGCCCCACGGATCGCCGCATTCACCGGGTCCCAGCGGCCGCGGACGGGGCAGATCGCTTCGGCATCGCAGCCGCCGACGCCGCCATCGACGCAGGCGGTCAGCGCGATCGGTCCATCGAAGGCGACGATCACCTCCGACAGCGGCACATCGGCCAGCGGGCGCATGAGGCGATAGCCGCCGCGGGCCCCGCGAACGCCTTCCACCAGGCCGGCCGCGCCCAGGATCTTCAGGACCTTGGCGACCGTCGGCTCGGCGATGCCGGTGGCCGCGGCGAGGCCGGGCGCCGTCTGCACCCGGCCATTGCCGGGCAGCGCGCCGTCCTGCTCCAGGCGGGCGAGCACCACGACGGCGTAATCGGTGAGTTTGGAGAGCCTCAGCACCGTCCGCGCACCCCTCAGCGCGGCCCCGTGCCGCGCATGGAGGCCAAATAGGACCCAAAAGGTCTTGTTTCCAGGTCCGCCCGGCGGTTTTCTCGCGGCAGGCGCTTTCCGGTGCGGCAGACGACCCCTAGCCTGCGCTCCGTACCCCGGAGAGCCGAGACGATGCCCAGCATCCGCACCGATGACGGCGTGGACCTCCATTATGAGGAGGCGGGCACCGGGACGCCGATCGTCTTCGTGCACGAATTCGCCGGCGACTGCCGCAGCTGGGAGCCGCAGCTGCGCTTCTTCGCCCGGCGTTACCGGTGCATCGCCTTCAATGCAAGGGGCTACCCGCCCTCCGGCGTGCCGTCGGACCCGGGTGCCTACGGCCAGGACCGCGCCACCGCCGACATCGCCGCCGTCATTTCCGCACTGGATCTCGCGCCGGCGCATGTCGTGGGCCTGTCGATGGGCGCCTTCGCCACGCTGCATCTCGGCCTGCGCGCCCCGCATCTCGCCCGCAGCCTGACCGCGGCCGGCGTCGGCTATGGCGCCGCCCCCGGCAAGCGCGAGCAGTTCCGTGCCGAGGTGGACGCCACCGCCGACCGGATCGCCGAGGAGGGCATGCGGAAGATGGCCCGCACCTACGGCCGCGGCCCCACCCGGCTGGTGTTCGAGGAGAAGGACCCGCGCGGCTATGCCGAGTTCATGTCCCAGCTCGCCGAGCACGACACCGACGGCGCCGCGCTGACCATGCGCGGCGTGCAGCGCGAGCGGCCAAGCCTGTTCGAGCTGGAGGAGGGGTTCCGCAAGCTCTCGCTGCCCACCCTGGTGATCTGCGGCGACGAGGACGACCCCACGCTGGAACCCGGCCTGTTCCTCAAGCGCACCATCCCGACGGGCGCCCTGCTGGTGCTGCCGCGCTGCGGCCACACCATGAACCTCGAGGATCCGGACGCCTTCAACCGCGGCGTGCTGGACTTCATCACCTGGGTGGATGCGGGGCGCTGGTGGGCGCGCAACCCGGAGACGCTGAGCGGCGCCATCATCGCGGGCAAGCCGGAGTAGCGGCGGATCAGTCCCGCGCGTCCGCCAGCCCGGCCTCCACCTCGCGGCGCAGCGCCCCGGCATCGGGGATATGGATGGCGCCGCGCGTCGCCCGCACCAGGCCGCGCCGGGCGAGTGCGGCCATCTCCCGGCTCACCGCCTCGCGGCGCACGCCGATGCGGGCGGCAAGGTCGGATTGCGTCGGTGGCGGGGAGATGGCACGCGCCGCCGAGCCCTCGGCGGGCCGCGGCCGCGACAGCCGCAGCAGCTCGGCATAGAGGCGCAGGCGCGAGGGCAGCGCGGCGTGCTCCAGAAGCCGCTCGTTCTGCTGGCGGATGCGCGCGGTAAGCAGCCGCAGCAGGCCATGGCAGGCCTGTGGCGCGGCGAAGACCAGATCGAGGAAGGCGCGCGCGGGCACGACGGCGAGCCGCGCCCGGGTCAGCGCCGCGATCCGTGCCGAGCGCGGCGCGTCGTCGATCGCCGCCATCTCGCCGAACAGGTCGCCTTCGTGGAAGTCGCCGAGGATCGCCTCCTTGCCGCCGGGCGTGCGCACGGTGACGCGCACCGCCCCGTGCAGCACCACGTAGACGTCGGTGCTTTCGTCCTCGCCATCCACGATCACGCCGCCTTCCTGCGCGTCCACCAGGCGGGCATGGGCGGCGAAGCGGTCCAGCGGCTCCGGCGCCACGCCGCGCAGCAGCGGCGCGGCGGCAAGCGCGTGCGCAATCGCGGGGCGCTGGTCGGGGCGGCCGGTCATCTCAGATGATATGGGAGCGATGCAAGGGTCATGGCGGCGGCGGGCCGTCCGAAGGCGGCACGCCCCGCCATGCCCCCCACGTCGGCGTCAGCCACGCGGGGCACGGAGACCGCCGCCCGCCAGCGCCGGCGCCGTCGGGGCGACGGGCACCTGCACCAGCTCGAGCGTGCCGTTCTCGTTGCGCAGCGTAGCCACCTGGCCGCGCGATGGTTGCTGCGCGATACCCGCATCGGGCCGCTGCACGGCGATGCTGTCGCCGTCATGGCCGAGCGCGACGCGCCCGCCGCCGACGAGGTTGTTGGGCGCACCAGGGCCGTACTCAAGCACTGCGTCCTCGCCGCTGCCGCTCAGGCGCGGATAGGACTGCGCGGCGGCGATGCCGGCGGTGGCGAGGCTGGCCAGCAGGGCGGCGGCGCCGATGCCGAAGGTCGCGATGCTACGCATGATGTCCGTCTCTCCTGTCGGTGGGCGGCGCCTGATGCGCCGTCCGTGTGCAACAGGTAGCCGGGGGCGCCTCCCGGCGATGCGCGATCCCGCACAACCCGTGCGCCGGGACGCCTTGCCGGGGGCCTTCCTTTGGCGGGGCGCGATCGGATAGGCTCGTTGCCAAGCCACGGGAGGACCCAGCCCATGAACGCCATCACCAACCCTCGGCGCGAGCAGCTTCTGGCGGGCGCCGCCGGGCCGCTGGAAGGCTTCGACGTCTCCGACCCGGCGCTGTTCGAGCACGAGGCATGGGGCCCCTACTTCAAGCGGCTGCGTGCCGAGGATCCGGTGCACTACACGCCGGACAGCCGCTTCGGCCCATACTGGTCGATCTCCCGGTACAAGGACATCATGGCCGTCGAGGTCGATCACGGCACGTACTCGAACGCCCATGGCGGCGTCCAGATCATCGACCAGCCCGAGGGGATGCAGCGGCCGAGCTTCATCCGCATGGATCCGCCGAAGCACGACGAGCAGCGCAAGGTGGTGCAGCCCATCGTCGCACCGGGCAACCTGGCCAACATGGAAGGGCTGATCCGCGAGCGCACCCGCCGCGTGCTGGACGGCCTGCCGCGCAACGAGGAATTCGACTGGGTCGAGCATGTCTCCATCGAGCTGACCACGCTGATGCTGGCGACCCTGTTCGACTGGCCGATCGAGCGGTATCGCCAGCTCACCTACTGGTCCGACATCGCGATCTGCGACATCGAGGCACCCGACGCGCCGGTGAAGACCGAGGAAGCGCGCTTCGAGGTGCTGAAGGAGATGGCCTCCGAAATGGGCGCGCTCTTCGCCGAGCGGCAGAAGATGCCGCCGCGCTTCGACCTGCTGTCGATGCTCGCGCATGGCGAGGCGACGCGCGAGATGCCGCTGCGCGAGTTCATGGGCAACCTGGCGCTGCTCATCGTCGGCGGCAACGACACCACGCGCAACTCCATGTCGGGCGGGCTCTGGGCGCTGAGCCAGAACCCGGGCGAATGGGCGAAGCTGCGCGCCGATCCCTCGCTCATCCCCTCCATGGTGAGCGAGATCATCCGCTGGGTGACGCCGGTGATCCACATGCGCCGCACGGCGCTGCGCGACACGGAGCTTTGCGGGCGAACGATCCGCGAGGGCGAGAAGGTGGTGATGTGGTACGTCTCGGCGAACCGCGACGAGACCGCCATCGAGCAGCCGGAGCGCTTCTGGATCGACCGGCCGAAGGCGCGCCAGCACATGTCCTTCGGCTTCGGCGTGCACCGCTGCGTCGGCAATCGGCTGGCGGAGCTGCAGCTGCGCATCCTGTGGGAGGAAGTGCTGGCGCGCTTCCAGCACATCGAGGTGCTGGGGCCGCCGAAGCGGCTGTACTCCAATTTCATCCACGGCATCCGCAGCCTGCCGGTACGGATTCCGGGCTGATTCCCTCCCCCGCTGGCGGGGGAGGGTGGCGAGCAGCGTGAGCCGGGTGGGGGGTGGCCGGGCGGCAAAACGCCCGAGGTCGGGCCACCCCCACCCCGGTTCGACGTGCACGTCGAACCCCCCGCCAGCGGGGGAGGGGGTATCAGGCGTAGAGGTCGGCCCGCGTCGGCGGCATCCCGCTCGCGCCCCGCGCGCGCCTGGTCGCCACGGTCTGGAAGATGCCGATCGTGCCCCGCTCGAAGCCGAGCGAGACGCCCGCCAGGTACAGCAGCCAGAGCCGGACCTTCGCTGCCCCCACCTCGCGCTCCGCCGCCTCCCGGTTCGCGTACAGCCGCTCCGTCCAGAGCCGCGTCGTGCGGGCGTAGTGCTCGCGCCAGCCCTCCACGTCATGGACCTCGAAGCCGTTGCGCTCCAGGCCATCGATCGTGCCGCCGATATGGTCCAGCTCGCTGCCGGGAAAGACGTAGTCCACCACAGCGGCGTATTCCGGCCGCTTCTTCCGGAACTCCCGCTCCGTCCGCTTCATCGGCCGCGTGATGGCGTGATGCAGGTAGATCCCCCGCGGCCGGAGCAGCCGCCTGATCTGTCCGAAATACGCGTCGCGGTTCGCCAGCCCGACATGCTCGAACATGCCGATGGAGGCGATCTTGTCGAACGCCTCGCCGTCCAGCGCGCGGAAGTCCCTGAGCTCGATGGTGACGCGGTCCTCGAGGCCGAGCCGCCGCACCTTCGCCACCGCCGCATCGTGCTGCGCCTGGCTGAGGGTCACGCCATGTGCCGTCACGCCATGGTGGAGTGCCGCGTGGCAGACCAGGCCGCCCCAGCCGCAGCCGATGTCCAGCATCCGCTCGCGGGACCTGAGGCGCAGCTTGCGGCAGATCATCTCCAGCTTGGCCCGCTGCGCCTCCTCGATCCCCGCTTCCCAGTGCGGGAAATAGGCGCAGGAATAGACCATCTCCGGATCGAGGAAGAGGGCGTAGAATTCGTTCGACAGGTCGTAGTGGAACTGCACCAGCGCCCTGTCATCCCGGCCCCTCTCCGGCCGCGCAGCCTGCGCGCCGGCATAGGCGTGGCCCGCGGAACCCGGCTTGCCGGGTCCGAAGGCGAAGGGCAGCAGCGCGCGGACCAGCGCCGGCTTGTCCAGCGCCCGCCACAGCCCGCGCGTGCCGCCCGGCGCCCCCGCGCGCCGCGCCGCGAGATCGAGCAGCGTGCCGCCCTCGATGGCCAACGCGCCCTCGGCCACCAGCTCCACCACGGTGTTCAGCCGCGGGCGGCGCAGCAGCCGCGTCAGCGCCGCCGGGGCGTTCACCGCCACCGCCAGGTCGCCGGACCAGTGCGACCCGAGTGGCACCGTGCTGCCGTCCCAGAAGCGGATCGCAAGGTCCATGCCGAGATGCGCCGCCGCCTGCCCCGCCAGGCGGTGCAGGGCGGCCAGCCGGCGGTCCGGGATCATCGCTGCGGTCATCACGGCGCCGGGGTGTAGCGGGGGCGACCGGCCAGGGATACCCGGCTTCACGGCCCGGCGCCCCGGGGCTACCAATGGCGGATCACCCCCAACGGAGAGGAAACGCCCATGGGCATGCTGGATGGGAAGGTCGCGGTCGTCACCGGATCGGGCGGCGGCATCGGCCGCGAGATCGCGGTGCACATGGCCGCCGCCGGCGCCAAGGTCGTGGTCTGCGACGTGGGCGCCAGCCTTTCGGGCGAGGGCGGCTCGGCCACCCCGGCGCAGCAGACCAAGGCCATCATCGAGCAGAAGGGCGGCCAGGCGGCGATCAGCACCGACAGCGTCGCCTCCTGGGACAGCGCCGGCAAGATCATCCAGTGCGCGATGGACAGCTTCGGCCAGATCGACATCGTCGTGAACAATGCCGGAATCCTGCGCGACCAGATCTTCCACCGCATGACCGCCGAGGAATGGGACGCGGTGATCGCCGTGCACCTCTCGGGCAGCTTCTACGTCTCGCGCCACGCGGCGACGCATTTCCGCAAGCAGGAGAGCGGCGCCTATGTCCACATCACCAGCACCTCGGGCCTGATCGGCAATTTCGGCCAGGCGAATTACGCGGCGGCCAAGCTCGGAATCTGTGCTCTGTCGAAGTCGATCGCGCTGGACATGAAGCGCTACAACGTGCGCTCCAACTGCCTCGCGCCCTTCGCCTGGAGCCGCATGACGTCCTCCATTCCGGCCGAGACGCCGGAGCAGAAGGCGCGCGTCGAGAAGATCATGCGCATGGGGCCTGAGAAGAACGCGCCGCTCGCGGTGTTCCTCGCCTCCGACGCGGCGAAGGAGGTCTCGGGCCAGATCTTCGGCCCGCGCATGAACGAGCTGTTTCTGTTCAGCCAGTCGCGCCCGATCCGCTCGATCCACACGGCGGAGGGCTGGACGCCGGAGCTGATCGCCGAGATCGCGCTGCCGGCGCTGAAGAGCAGCTTCACGCCGCTGGACCGTTCGGGCGAGGTGCTGAGCTGGGATCCCGTGTGACCTGACCGCCCGCGCGCAGGCAGGCCACGCGCTGGGCGAGCGCAGCTTCTTCCGCAACGGACCTGACCGCCCGCGCGCAGGCAGGCCTGGGTCGGGTAGCCGCGCCGCACCGTCTTGCGGTGGCCGGACCAGGAAGCCACCCCCACCCCGACCCTCCCTCGCCATGCGGGGGAGGGAGCGACGCCGGCCCCTTCCCCCCCGCGCCGGGCGGTGCGACCATCCCGCCATGAACCCCGACGCACTGATCCGTGCGCGCTACGGCATCCGGCCGGAGGCGCCCTCCCCCTTCGCCGCGCCGGAGACGGTGCCTCCGGCATTGGCCACCATCCTCGACCGGCGGGTGACGCGGCGCTATCGGGCCGAGCCGATCCCGGAGCCGCTGCTGCGCACCCTGCTCGCCGCCATGCAGTCGGCGCCGAGCAAGTCGGACCTGCAGCAGTACTCCGTCATCGTCCTCCAGGACGCGCAGAAGATCGCGCAGATCGCGCGCTGGATCGGCGGCATGGACTGGATAGCGGAAGCGCCGGTCTTCCTGCTGTTCTGCGGCGACATCCGCCGTGGCCGGCGGGTCTGCGCGCTGCATGGCCGCAGCCACGCCAACGACAACGTCGATACCTTCGTCAACGCCACCGCCGATGCGGCGCTGGCCATGGGCACCATGATCCTGGCCGCCGAGGCGGCGGGCCTCGGCACCTGCCCGATCTCCTACGTGCGCAACCACGTGGAGAAGATCGGGCCGATGTGCGGCCTGCCGGAAGGGGTATTTCCCGTCGCCGGGCTGACGCTCGGCGTCCCGGAGGGCAGCCGCAACTGGCTCTCGCCGCGCCTGCCGCAGCACCTGGTGGTGCACCGGGAGAGCTACGACGACAGCGGCCTGGAGGCGGCGCTGCCGGCCTATGACGCCGCCCGCCCGCCGGCGCGGCCGCGCTACCCCGAAATCCACGGGCCGAAGCCCGAGGGCTGCTTCTGGAGCGAGAATGCGGCGCGCCAGCTTTCCGTGCCGGAACGCTTCGGGCTGCGCACCTGGCTCCGGCAGCGGGGCCTGGCGCTTGACTGAGGGCGCCCGGCTCGGCGAGCGGCCCGAGGACGACAATCCCGGCGGCCCGGCCGAGGCGCGGCGTGCCGCGCCGCGGGCCGTCCGCCCGCGCCATGCCGCCAGCCTGCTGGTGTGGCGCCGCAGCGGCGCGCGCGGCATCGAGGTGCTGATGGGCCTGCGCCACGCCCGCCACCGCTTCATGCCCAACGTGCTGGTGTTCCCGGGCGGGCGCGTGGATCGCGGCGACCATCGGGCGAAGGCCATCAGCGAGTTGCGGCCGCTGACGCGCGCCGGGCTGGAACGCCAGGCGCCGCCCTCCCTGGCGCGGGCCCTCGGCGTCGCCGCGGCGCGGGAGCTGCACGAGGAGACCGGGCTGGTGCTGGGGCGGCTGGAGACGCTCCGGCTTTGGCCCGACCTCGCTGCCATCGACTATCTCTGCCGCGCGGTGACGCCGCCCAACCGCTTCATGCGGTTCAATGCGCGTTTCCTGATCGCCCCGGCTGAGGCGGCACACGGCGCGATCCGCGGCTCTGGCGAGCTGGAGGAGCTGCGCTTCTTCACACTGGCCGAGGCGCGGGCCCACAAGGTGGCGACGATCACCGCGAAGGTGCTGGCGGAGTTCGAGATGTGGCTGGCGATGGGGGCGGAGGAGCGCGCGACGCGCCCGCTGATCTGCTTCCGCAGCGAGCGCCGGGCGCAGGACAGCCGGGTTCCGGAGCGGTGAACCCGGAGGGCCACCTCCGATTGCTTCGGGCGCGCAATCCTTTAGGCTCCGCCAGCGCAGGGGAGCATGCCACGTGACATCGACCGCCAATTTCAGCGCGAACCCAACCACGTTCTGCGGCAACTACTCGGTCCTGGTGGCGGAACCGCCCGGCCTGCTCGGCGCGCTGGCGATCAACGCGAACCACGTGATCGCGCCGATGCGGATGCACGCCACCTTCGCGCCCTTCGCCACCCTGCCCTCGGTCTCGGTGTGCACCATCGGCGCCGCCGCGACCGCCAGTTCGGTCGGCTGCTACTTCCTGCCCTACCTGCCGGATGGCGCGACAACCATGACCATCGGCGGTGCGGATGACTACTTCTTCACCTCCATGATGACCGGCTGCTCGCTGCAGGTGTTCGGGCCGGCGGCGGCGCCGACGATCACCCATTCCAATGCCGGAGGCACCTTCAACGGCACGGCGGGAACCCTGGCCGCGGCCACCGCCGCGGCGCAGATCCAGATCAACAACATGTTCCCCGCGGTGCCGCTGGGCGAGGTCGGCCACACCGCGACCCGGCTCGACCTGAACGGCGCCTACACCCCTGGCTCGCAGCTTTACGCGCGCAACAACTACCCCGCCTTGCCGGGGTACCGGGTGAAGGACTTCAACTTCGACATGGTGAACACCAAGGGCACAAACCGACCCGAACTCGGTATGTTCTCCTTCGGCGTGCGCAATCCCGGCACAGGGGACTGGACCTTCTACTGGTCGGCCAGCGCGAGTGTGCATGGTCGGCAGAAGTCCGGGCACACTCACCTGGGCTTTATCAAGGTTGGTGTCCAGAACAACAACATCGTGGACGAGGTCTCGCTCGGCGGCGCGGTGCAATTCTGGCCGTGATGTAGTCCTTATTGGTTGCAGTTACAGAACCTTATATTTTATTGCACCGCGTTCTCGGGCATTTCGATACTCGCGCCCTCAAAAGCTAGAGCAATGTTTCTGCCATGCTTATTTCCCACCGAATGAGTCAGGTCATCGTGTTCGCCAGCGCTCCCCCTCCCGCACCACCGCGCCTTCGCCCTCCAGCTTGATCAGGTGGCTCAGCAGGCTCCGCCCGGCCGGCCCGACCAGCCGCGGATCGAGCGGCCCGTAGACCGGCGGCACCAGCTCGACGGCCGTCGCGGCCCCGGCCGCTCGCAGCGCCTCCAGCGTCTTCGCCTCGCGCTCCAGCCGGTGCGCCTTCAGCGCCGCCAGGTAGGGTCCTGGCCCCGGCAGCCGCGGCCCATGGCCGCAGAGGTACATCCGATCCGCCTCGCCGCGCGCGATCAGCCGCTCCAGGCTGGTCATGTAGGCCGCCATGTCGCCGTCCGGCGGGCTGACGACGCTGGTGGACCAGCTCATCACCATGTCGGCCGAGAAGAAATTGCCTGCGGTGCCGTCCATCGCGAAGCACAGATGGTTGCCGCAATGCCCCGGCGTGTGCAGCGCCGTCAGCCGCCAGTCGTCGCCCTCCACCACCCCGCCATCCGGCACCGCGACGTCCGGCGTGAAGCCGTGGTCGCCGCCCTCCCCGCCCTGGTCCGGCGGCGTCATGTGCCGGCCGAAGCCATGGGTCGGCGCCCCCGTCGCCGCCTGCAGCGCCCGCGCCCCCGGCGAGTGGTCGCGGTGGGTGTGGGAGACCAGGATATGGGTGATCTCCTCCCCGCGCAGGGCGGCCAGGATCGCGGCCAGGTGCGCCGCGTCCTCCGGCCCCGGATCCAGCACCGCAACCCGGCCGCGGCCGATGATCCAGGTGTTGGTGCCGCGGAAGGTGAAGGCGGAGGGGTTGTTGCACAGCACGCGGCGCACGCCGGGCGCGGTCTCCTCCACCGCGCCATGGGCCAGGTCGTCCTTGCGCAGGAACGGGATGGTCATCGGGTCGTGTCCCCCTCGGCGCGGGCGCGGCGGCGCACCAGCTCGCGGTGCAGGATGTAGAGGCCGGCGGCAACGATCAATGCCGAACCGGCCAGCATCGTCACGCCCGGCACGTCGCCCCAGACCACGAAGCCCAGCGCGATCGCCCAGACCAGCGCCGAATAGGAATAGGGCGCCACCGCCGAGACCTGCGCGCTGGCCCAGGCCTCGGTCAGCATCCACTGCGCCACGCCGCCGACCAGGCCGATCAGCACCAGCAGCAGCAGTTGCCAGGCCGTGGGCGTCACCCAGACCAGGGGCAGCACCGCCAGGGTGAACAGCGTCATCAGCAGCGACTGGTACATGGTGATGGTGGCCGAACTCTCGGTCGCCGAAAGCTGGCGCACCAGCAGCGTCGTCGCCGCCGAGAACAGCCCCTGCGCCACCGCCGCGGCCACGCCGAGCACCGGCGCCGCCGCCCCGAACGCCCCCTGCCCCGCCGCGATCACGATCACGCCGCAGAAGCCGGCCCCTACCGCCGACCAGCGGTGCACGCCGACGCGCTCGCCGAGGAAGGCGATCGCCAGCACGGTGACGAAGAGCGGCGTCGTGTAGCCCAGCGCCGTCTGCACCGCGAGCGGCAGCACGGTCAGCGCATAGAAGCTGCAGGCCTGCGCCATGGTGCCGGTGCAGGCCCGCGCGGCATGGCCGGCGAGGCGCTTCGTGCGCAGCCCGAGCAGGATGTTCTCCGCGCCCCGCCGCAGGCCGCTGCGCCATCCGGCGGCACCCGGGCGCCGCCCGCCCGCGCCGCGCGCCAGGATGAGCGCCACCACCGGCAGCGCCAGGGCGCTGCGGAAGAACATCAGCTGCGCCACCGGAATGGCCTCGCCCAGCAGCTTGATGATCGCCGACATGCCGGTGAACAGCGCATGCGAAGCGACCATCAGCAGCGCGCCGCGGCGGATGTCGTGGCGCAGCGCCATCACGCTCCGTCCCGCGCCGCCGCGCGTTCCTGCGCACGCCGCACCCGCTCGCGGTGCAGGTTGTAGAGCCCCGCGCCGATCACCACCGTCGCCCCCGCCAGCGTCGTCCAGGCCGGCACCTCCGCCCACAGCACGAAACCGAGGATCACGCCCCAGAGCAGCGGCGAATACTCGAAGGGTGCGATGGCGGAGACCGGCGCCAGGCCGAAGGCCCGCACCAGCAGCAGGTGCGCCAGCGCCGTCGAGACGCCGAAGCCGAGGATCGCCAGCGTCCCCGCCCAGCCCGGCAGCACGCCGGCGAAGCCCTGCCCGCCCGGCGGTGCCAGCGCCGGCACCGCCATCAGCGCCAGCCCCACCGGCAGGTGCGCCGCCATGTGCCAGAAGGCGATCGCCTGCGGCGTCTCGGTCGCCGTCAGCAGCCGCGTCCAGATCCGCGCCAGCGCCATGCCCATGGTCGCCACCAGCAGCAGCGCCGATTCCCAGCGCCACAGGTCGCCGCCCGGCTGCAGCATCACCAGCACGCCGAGGAACCCCACCCCGGTCGAGAGCCAGCGCCGCCACCCCACGCGCTCCCCCAGCAGCGGGATGGCGAGCAGGGTCATCAGCAGCGGGCAGGCGGCGGCGACGGCATAGCTGTCGGCCAGCCCCACCCCCAGCATCCAGGCCAGGAACCAGGCCGCGGTGACGGCGCAGTTCAGCAGGCTCCGCGCCGCCAGCAGCCCCCAGCGCCCCACCCCGAGGCCGCGCCCGCGCACCACCAGCACGATGACCAGCGCGCTGACCACCCCGCGCCACAGCATGGCCGCGGCCGGCCCGATCTCCGGCAGCACCCATTTCACCGCGGCGTCGGCGCAGGAGACGACGGCATAGCCCAGCGCCGCCAGCAGCAGGCCCTGCACCGCTTCCTCGCCGGTCGAGCCGAGGCGGCCGCGCCGGGGCGTGGCAGGGCCGCGGGGCACCAGGCCGGATGCGGCGGAATTGGGCGGGTGGGTCAAGCAGGATGCAATCGATCGCGGTGCCGGCGGCCGGTCTGGCACGCCGGCGACCGACGCGCGCCCATGGATAGGCGCGCGGGCGCCGCGCGTCACTCCCACCGCGCCTCGCGCACCACCTTGTCCGGCGCACGCTGCCAGCGGCGCCGACCGTCTCCGCCCGGCCCATACGGCCCGCGGCGCCGGGCGAAGTACTCGAGCAGGTCGAACCCGCGGCCGCCATTCGCGACGGGCGGGTCGAGCGCGGCCGACAGCGCGTTCAGCAGGACGATCAGCGGCAGGTCGACGTCAATGAGGTCGGTGTAGAGGCCCTCCCCGTCCAGCCAGCATTCGGCGACGCCGAGGCCGGGCAGCGCCGCGGCGAGCCGCCAGGCCAAGCGCTCGCACGGCACGCCGGCCGGCGTCCCTGTCGGGCAACGCGCCTGCGGCGGTGGCGCACCCTGGTCCTGCGTGGCAGAAGCCCGCCGTGGAACCTGCCGAGTACAGGCTGATGGATGCGGCCGAGGACGCGATGTGGTGGTATCGCGCCCTGCATGTCCGCGTCCTCGACGCGCTGGCTGCCGAAGCTTGGCCGCGGGCACTGCCCCTGCTCGATGCCGGCTGCGGCACCGGGGGCTTCCTGGCCCGACTGGGCGCCGCGGAACCGGGGCGGGCCATCGAAGGGGCGGCCGAGGGGCTGGAATATCACCCTCCGGCAGCCGCCCGGGCGCGGGCCAAGGCCGGGTTCCCGGTCGCCGTCGGCAGCGTCAACGCCATGCCCTTCCGGGACGCGGCGTTCGGCGCCGTCGTCAGCCTCGACGTGCTCTGCCACGCAGCGGTGGAGCCGGGGCAGGCCCTGGCGGAGATGGCCCGCGTGCTCGCTCCCGGCGGGCTGCTGGTGCTGAACCTGCCCGCCTATGCCTGGCTGCACTCGGCCCATGACGAGCGGGTGCACAATGCCCGCCGCTTCACTGCCGGCGGGGCGCGGGCGTTGCTGGCCGGCGCCGGCCTTTCGCGGGTGCGCACCCGCTATTGGAACACGCTGCTGCTGCCGCTGATGGTGGCGCAACGCAAGCTCCTCTCCCGTCCCGCGCCCGAGAGCCGCTCGGATGTCGCCCCGTTTTCGCCTTGGGCCGACCGCACATTGCATGCCGTGACGGCCCTGGAGCGCCGGCTGGCGATGGTGTTCGGCGGCGGGTTCCCGGCCGGCGGCTCGCTGCTGGCCACGGCGCGCCGCCCCTCGTGACCCCGGCCGTTCCCGGCCCGCTGGAGCCTTCCGCCGCCATGGACCACAATCCGCCGACCGACAGCCTGACCCTGCCCGCCCGCGTGCCGCCGCCCGGCGCGGAGCATCCCGTCGGCCTCTCCATCGTCGTGCCGGTCTATCGCGGCGCGACCACCGTCGGTACGCTGGTGGAAGCGCTCTCGGCACTGCGCCCCGCGGGGGGCCTCGAGATCATCCTGGTGAACGATGGCAGCCCGGACAACTCCGCCGAGGTCTGCCGCACCCTGCAGGCGGGCGCCACGGTTCCCCTCACCTATATCGAGCATGCCCGGAACTACGGCGAGCACAACGCGGTCATGACCGGGCTGCGCCACGCCCGCGGTGCCTATGTCATCACGATGGACGACGACCTGCAGAACCCGCCCGAGGAGGTGGTGCGGCTCTACGACCATGCCCGCACGGGCGGCTGGGACGTGGTCTACACGCGCTACGCGGTGAAGGAGCACGAGGGCTGGCGCAACATCGGCAGCCGCTTCGCCAACGGCGTGGCGGATCTGCTGCTGGACAAGCCGAAGGGGCTCTACCTGTCGTCCTTCCGTTGCATGTCGGCGCTGGTGGTGCGCGAGGTCACCCGGTACCGCGGCCCCTACCCCTACGTGGACGGGCTGGTCATGCAGGTGACGCAGCGCCTCGACAGCATCGAGGTGCGGCATCTGGCGCGGATGGAGGGGCGCTCGAACTATACGCTGAAGCGGCTGGTGCTGCTCTGGCTGAACCTCGCCACCAACTTTTCCGTCCTGCCGCTGCGCCTGGCGATCCTCGCCGGCGCGCTGATGGGCCTCTTCGGACTCTTCGCCGCGCTCTACGTGATCGTCGAGGGGCTGCGGGGCGAGACCCCGTCGGGCTGGGCCTCGACGATGACGGTGATGCTGCTGACGGCGGGGGTGCAGTTCCTCATCCTCGGCGTGCTCGGCGAGTATGTCGGCCGCGCCTTCCTCTCGGCCAATGGCAAGCCGCAGGGGGTCGTGCGGGAAGCGCGCGGGCCGGCCGTGCGGGACGCGCGCGGGCCGGCGGTGCGGGAAGCGCGCGGGCCGGCGGTGCGGGAAGCGCGCGGGC
>JAIEOP010000256.1 GCA_019750465.1 Acetobacteraceae bacterium
CGGCCAGCACCGCGGGACGCAGCCCCGCCAGCACCTGGCGGACGGCGGCGGTCGCTGGCGCGCGGCCATGGCGTGCGATCGCGAGTGTCCCCGCCGCGCCGCGCAGCACGGCATCGACGGCGGGCAGGCGTGCAACGGCGGGTCGGGCACTCTCCGGCATGACGGGAGCATCGCACCGGCGGGCTTCGTTGACAGCCCCCCACCCCCTGCCCAATCTCGCCCGCCGCAGGAGGACCGCGCCGTGAGCTTCACGCTGACCGAGCAGCAGGCCGAAATCCGCGATCACATCCTGCGCCTCTGCGCCGGCTTCGACGACGCCTACTGGCTGCGCAAGGAACGCGAGGCCGTCTTCCCGGAGGAGTTCTACCGCGCCATGGCCGACGGCGGCTGGCTCGGCATCGCCATGCCGCAGGAGCATGGCGGCGGCGGCCTCGGCATCGCCGAGGCGGCGGTGATGATGGGGGCGGTGGCCGAGAGCGGCGCCTGCATGTCGGGCGCCTCGGCCATCCACATGAACATCTTCGGCCTCAACCCGGTGGTGGTCTTCGGCACGGAGGCGCAGCGCCGCCGCATGCTGCCGCCGCTGATCGCCGGGCACGACAAGTCCTGCTTCGCGGTGACCGAGCCGAATGTCGGGCTGAACACCACGGCGCTGAAGACGCGTGCCGAGCGGCGCGGCGACCGCTACGTGGTGCACGGGCAGAAGATCTGGACCTCGACGGCGCAGGTGGCGAACAAGGTGCTGCTGCTGGCGCGCACCACGCCGGCCGACCAGGTGCGCAAGCGCACCGAGGGACTCTCGCTGTTCTACACCGACCTGGACCGGTCGAAGGTCGAGGTGCGGCTCATCGAGAAGATGGGCCGCCACGCCGTCGATTCGAACATGCTGTTCATCGACGGCCTCGAGATCCCGGAGGAGGACCGCATCGGCGAGGAGGGCAGCGGCTTCCGCACCATCCTGCACGGCATGAACCCGGAGCGCATCCTGATCGCGGCCGAGGCCGTGGGCATCGGCCGCGCCGCGCTGCGCAAGGCGAGCCAGTACGCGCGGGAGCGCATCGTCTTCGACCGCCCGATCGGCCAGAACCAGGCCATCCAGCACCCGCTGGCGCGCGCCTGGGCGGAGCTGGAGGCGGCCGACCTGCTCACCCGCAAGGCCGCCTGGCTCTACGACGGCGGGCAGGAGTGCGGACCGGAGGCGAATGCGGCGAAATACCTGGCGGCAGAGGCCGGCTACCGCGCCGCCGAGACGGCGGTGATGACGCATGGCGGCATGGGCTACGCGCAGGAATACCACGTGGAGCGCTACCTGCGCGAAAGCCTGATCCCGCGCATCGCGCCGATCAGCCGCGAGCTGATCCTGAGCTTCATCGCGGAGCGGGTGCTGGGCCTGCCGAAGAGCTACTGACCGGGCGCGGCCCGCCCCCCACCCCGGCCCTCCCCCGCAAGCGGGGGAGGGGGTGCTTGCTTCCCCTCTCCCGCGAGAGCGGGGGAGGGAGGGGCCCGCGCGCAGCGCGGGAGGGTGGAGGCGCTGCCCGCCGCAACGCCGCGCCGGCCGCGGCCCTACTCCACGCCGACCACGCGGTAGCTGTAGTCGCGCCCGTCCTCGTCGCGCAGCGTCACGTATTCGCCGGGGCGCAGCACGCCGGCGCTGATCAGCGGCTCGGTCAGCTCGCGCGCCTCCGGCGTGGAATCGAAGCGCAGCGACCAGCCGGTCTCCGCGTCGTGCTGCACGTCGCCGGTGCGCACCTGGCCGCCGGGGCGGTAGCGCCGCGCCGGCCAGGGCCGTGGATCCTCGTGCCAGGCCGCGACATCGAGCCCGCCATTCGCATCCAGCGCCGCCTCCATCTCGTAGCGGTGGGCCTCGCTGCCGCCGGGAAAACCAGGGCCGCCTGCCAGCACCAGCGTCACCCTCGGCATCACTCCGCTCCTCCCTGTCCGGCGAGCATGACAGCGGCCGCCCGCATCGGCCAGCGGCGCAACGCCAACGTCCTGCGCCACCAAGGGTTCATGCACCACGCGGCGCCGGTCAGATCGCCACGCGCACGCCGAGCTCGACCACCCGGTCGGACGGGATGCGGAAGAATTCCGTCGCCGGCACGGCGTTGCGCGACATCAGCGTGAACAGCCATTGCCGCCAGCGCGACATCTTCGGCACCGCCGCCTGCACCAGCGTCTCGCGGCCGAGGAAGTAGCTTGCCTGCATCGGGTCGAAGGCGATGCCCTGCGCGCCGAGCGATTCCAGCTCGCGCGGGATGTGCGGGCTTTCCTGGAAGCCGTAGCGCAGGGTCACCCGGTAGATGCCCGGGCCCAGCTCCTCCACCGTGCGGCGGCGCTCGGGCGGCATCTGCGGGATGTCCTCGTTCAGCACGGTGACGAACATGACGCGCTCGTGCAGCACCTTGTTGTGCTTCAGGTTGTGCAGCAGCGCGCCGGGCAGGTAGTCCGCCTGGCTGGTCATGAAGACGGCGATGCCGGGCACCCGCACGGTGCGCGACTGCGGCAGCCGCGCCAGGTAGGATTTCAGCGGCAGGCTGTCCTGGCGGAAGCGCGCGAACAGCAGCTGGCGGCCGCGGTACCAGGTGGTCATCAGCGCCATCAGCGCGAGGCCGAGCACCAGCGGCACGTAGCCGCCCTGCGGGACCTTCAGCACGTTGGAGGCGAAGAACACGAGGTCGAGCGCCAGCAGCGGCCCGAACACCGCGGCGGCCAGCGGCAGCGGCCAGCCGAACCGCCGGTGGAACACGATGATGGCGAGGCAGGAGGTGGCGACGAAGGTCCCCGTCACGGCGATGCCGTAGGCCGCGGCGAGGCTGTCCGAGTTGCGGAATTCCAGCACCAGGATCACCACGCCGATGAGCATCGCGGCGTTCACCTGCGGCAGGTAGATCTGCCCCTCCTCGGTCTCGCTGGTGTGGCGGACCACCAGGCGCGGCAGGAAGCCGAGCTGCACGCATTGCCGGGCGATGGAATAGGCGCCCGAGATCATCGCCTGGCTGGCGATGATGGTGGCGGCGGTGGCCAGCACCACCAGCGGCAGGCGGAACCACTCCGGCGCCAGCAGGAAGAACGGGCTCTCCAGCGCCCCGGGCTCGGACAGCAGCAGCGCCCCCTGGCCGAGGTAGTTCAGCGCCAGCGCCGGCAGCACGAAGGCAATCCAGGCGACGCGGATCGGCCGCGCGCCGAAATGCCCCATGTCGGCATAGAGCGCCTCCGCCCCGGTCACGGCCAGCACCACCGATCCCATCGCGACGAAGGCGGCGATGCGGTAGTGCAGGCAGAACTCGATGGCGTAGTGCGGCGAGAAGGCCACCAGGATGCTGGGGTGGCGCAGCGTCTCGATCAGCCCGAGCAGGCCGATGACGGCGAACCAGATGGCGGTGACCGGGCCGAAATAGCGGCCCATCGCCCCGGTGCCGCGGTACTGCACCAGGAACAGCGCCACCAGGATGCCGAGGGAGAGCGGGATCACCGCGACCTCGAAGGCCGGCGAGATCACCTTCAGCCCCTCCACTGCCGAGAGCACGGAGATCGCCGGGGTGATGATGCCGTCGCCGAAGAACAGGCAGGCCCCGGCCATGCCGATGAGGGCGATGGCCTGGCGGCCGCGCTCCGAGCGCGCCGTGCGCTGGGCCAGCGCCATCAGCGCCATGACGCCGCCCTCGCCGCGGTTGTCGGCGCGCAGCATGAAGACGACGTACTTCACCGTGACGGTGAGGATCAGCGACCACAGGATCAGGCTGAGCAGCCCGATGATCTCCCAGCGCTCGACGGCGCCGTCATGCGCGAAATGCGCGGCGGCGGTCTTCAGCGCGTAGAGCGGGCTGGTGCCGATGTCGCCATAGACGACGCCGAGCACGCCGAGCAGCAGGGCCGGGGTCAGGGCGCGACCGCGATGCGCTTCGTCGGTGCCGGGGGGAGGTGGGGTCAAGGCGGGCAGCACCTGCGGATGAGACCCGCGCATAATCCCCTCCGCGGCGGCAGGGCAAGCACCTTTGATGCTGCGGCGCAACGCGCGGCCGCCCATTCGGCCATGCGCGGGGGACATGCCGGTGCCGGCGGGGCGCCCGACTTTGCCCCGGCAGGCTTTGCCCGGGCCGGCGCGTCCCGGTAAGAGCGCGCCCTGGCGGGGACGGGCGCGGCATGGCGGCGAGCATCGAGACGGACGTGGCGATCATCGGCGCGGGCCCCGTGGGCCTCTTTGCCGTCTTCGAATGCGGCATGCTGAAGATGCGCTGCGTCGTGGTGGACGCGCTGGACGCGATCGGCGGCCAGTGCACCGCGCTCTACCCCGAGAAGCCGATCTACGACATCCCGGCGCACCCGGCGATCGACGCGCAGGACCTGGTGGCGCAGCTCGCGAAGCAGGCCGCACCCTTCGTGCCCACCTACCTGCTTGGCCGGCGCGTCGAAGCGCTGGTCGAGGTCGGCGGGGTCTTCACCCTGACCACCAGCGCGGGCGACACCTTGCGCGCCCGCGCCGTGGTGATCGCCGCCGGGGCCGGCGCCTTCGGCCCGAACCGGCCGCCGCTGGAGGGACTCGCCGGCTACGAGGCAAGCGGCGCGGTGCGCTACCTGGTGGGGCGGCGCGACGAGTTCGCCGGCCGGCGGGTGGTGATCGCCGGCGGCGGCGACAGCGCCGTCGACTGGGCGCTGAGCCTGAAGGACATCGCCCGCGTCACCGTGGTGCACCGGCGGGCGAAATTCCGTGCCGCCCCGGACAGCGCCGGCCGCCTGGAAGCCGCCGCCACGGCGGGCGAGATCGAGATGGCCATCCCCTACCAGCTGCACGGGCTGGAGGGCGACGGGGCGCGCCTCTCGGGCGTGGTGCTGGCGACGCTGAAGGGCGAGACGCGGACGGTGCCGGCCGACCACCTGCTCGCCTTCTTCGGCCTGTCCATGGAGCTGGGGCCGATCGCGCAATGGGGCCTCGGCATCGACCGCCACCACGTCACGGTGACGCCGGCGACCTGCGAGACCTCCCTGCCCGGCGTCTTCGCGATCGGCGACATCGCCACCTATCCGGGCAAGCTGAAGCTGATCCTGCAGGGCTTCTCCGAGGCGGCGATGGCGGCGCATGCCATCCATCCGCGGGTCTTCCCGGGCGAGGCGCTGCACTTCGAATACTCGACGACGAAGGGCGTGCCCGGGGCGTGAGCGGCGTGCTAGCCTGGCGCCATGTCGGCCAGCCTGAAGATCCCCAGCCCGAGCGTCCCCGGGACCATGACGGTGCCGGAATTCCTGGAATGGTGCCCGGATGACGGGCAGCGCTGGGAACTGGTCGATGGCACGCCGCGCGCCATGGCGCCGGCGAAGATCCGGTACGGGGCCCTGCAGAGCGAGTTGGCGCGCCTGCTCGGCAACCACCTGGCGGAGCGGGACAGCCCCTGTCGGGTCATCATCGCGCCCGGCGTCATCCCGCGGGTGCAGGCAGCGTCCAATGTCCGCGTCCCCGACCTCGCGGTGACCTGCACGCCCTTCGATGCCACGGACGGGCACCTGACCGACCCGGTGCTGATCGTCGAGATCCTCTCGCCGAGCAACCATGCCGACACCTGGGCCAATGTCTGGGCCTATGCCAGCATTCCCAGCGTGCGGGAGATCCTGGTGCTGCGCACCGTGACGATGCGCGCCGACCTGCTGCGCCGCAATGCCGACGGCACCTGGCCGGAAGGGCCGGAGCTGATCACCGAGGGAGCGCTTACCCTGGCCAGCATCGGCTTCGCCGCCCCGCTGGCCGCGTTCTACCGCACTGCGGAAATGCCGCCACCGGCGTAGCCAGCCGGGCTGTCAGCCGCTCGCCATCGGCATGGCCTGCCGCCGCAGCAGCGCTTCCAGCCGGCCCCGGTCGGCCGGCGGCACGGTCAGGACCAGCTCCGCGCCTGCCGCGCCGGGCCGGATCGCGGCGCAGCGGCGGTCCAGCGGGCCCTCGCGCACGAGCTGCTCCAGCGCCAGCTTGGCGGCCTCCGCATCGGGGAAGGCCTGGGTCAGGGTCGCCGCGCCGGCCGGCGTGCCATCCGGCATCCCACCCTCGTCGCGCAGCATCCGCTCCACCGGGACAGCCCGCACGCTGTCGGCGCCGCCCACCGCCGGGGCGTCGCTGGCGGGGAAGGTGTCGCGGGCGGCGATCTCCGTCTTGCGCTCCGGGGAGGGCGAACCGCTGCGGTCTGACATGATTCGGATTCCGTGCTGCCTGCAACCCGAACGCGAGGCAGGGAGCCGGGTTCGCCCGCACCCGCCCTGGTTCAGGCCGCCAGCCGCTCCTCCCGCCACAGGCCGAGCCGCTCCTGCGCCGCGCGGTCGGAGTAGCCGAACAGCACCAGCCGCGTCTCCGCCCGCAGCCGCAGCGCCTGCCAGGAGGGCACCACCAGCAGGTCGCGCTCCTCCAGCCGATGCTCCACCCCCTCCACCTCCGCCGTGCCGCGGCCCTCGACCACGACGAGGATGGTGCCGTCCGTGCCGCGGCGGGGCAGCGTCTCGAACCCCGCGGGCAGGTGGCGCACATGGGCGGCGATGGTCGGCATCACCGCGCCGCCATCGGCCGGGTTCACGAACTCCATGGCATGGCCGAGATGCGCGTCCGGCGCCTCCGCCGCGGCGAGCGCCAGCAGGCTCTCCCGCCACTCGGCATGGGGGTAGTGGAACAGCGGCTGGTGCGCCGGCCGCCGGTCCGCCGCGGTGCCGCGCATCGGCCGCAGGTTGCGCCCGTAGCGCCGCAGGCTGTCGCCCGCCGGCACCGTCTCCGCGTGCGCGGCGACGTCCAGCCGCTCGGCGAAGGAGGCGTCGTAGAAGCGCACCGTCGGGATATCCAGCCCGTCCAGCCAGATCATCGGCCGCGCGCTCTCGTTGCCATGGTCGTGCCACTGCCAGTTCGGCGTCAGCACCAGGTCGAAGGGCCGCATCACCGCGCGTTCCCCGTCCACGGCCGTGTAGGCGCCCTCGCCCTCCAGCACGAAGCGCAGCGCGCATTGCGTGTGGCGATGGCAGGGCGCCACCTCCCCCGGCAGGATGAGCTGGAGGCCGGCATAGAGGCTGGGCGTCACCGCCGAGCTGCCCGGCAGGCCCGGATTCTCGAGGATCAGCACGCGCCGCTCGGCCTGCTCGGCGCTGATCAGGTCGCCGGCGCGCAGCAGGTAGTCGCGCGCCGGGCCGTAGGACCAGCGATGCGCCCGCGCCGGCGAGCGCGGCACCGGCGTCACCAGCGCCGCCAGCACCTCCCACAACGGGAACAGGCTGTGCGGCCGCATCTCCGCGTAGAGCGCCTCGAGCCGCGCCCGCTGGCTGTTGGCGCCCGCCGGGGCCGCCTGGGTGGTGCCGTCCATGTTCGGGTCCTCCGCTGCGGCGGAGTGTAGCGCGCCCGGCGCCGCGCCGCAGGTCCCGCAATCGTGGGAACCACGGGCCGCGGCGGCGGCTATCATGCCGGACCAGCCATCGGGGAGGGCGCCGCCATGCCGCAGGCCTTCAAGGGCAAGCCGCCCGGCAGCGGCGCCGGCGAGATGTCGCACCGCACCGCCGCGCTGCGCCCCGCCATGGCCCTGACGCCCGAGGAGGCCGGCCGCGCCCGCGCGCTGCGCCGCAAGGGCGCGGACCCCGAGGCCATCGCCGCCCGCTTCGGCGTGCCGCTGGAGGAGGTGGAGAAGGCCCTGGTGCAGATGCGCAGCCGCCGGCCGGAGACCACGCGGGGGACCCTGAACGTGACGCTCGCGGCGCACCGCTTCGTGCTGGCCGAGCGCGTGGGCGAGGAGCCGCTGTGGCAGACGGTGGACCGGCTGGTGGACGAGCTGATCCGGCGGCGCACGGAAGCGGCGGCGGCGCCGCGGCGTGGGCGGAAGGTCGCGGCCGGCGACGAGGAGATGCTGCCGGGGCTGCTGCGGTAGGGATGCGCGACCCTGGGGAAGGGCTTTGCCCTCCCCCAGACCCCCACCCACCAAAGGCCGAAAGGCCCTTGGAACCCGGTTGTTGGAGCGGGCGGCGCGGGCGGTGCCGCCACCGGTAGCGGCTACTCGCTGCCGGTCTGCAATGGCCGGTGCGCGGCGGCGCAGGCACGGAAGCTGGCGTCGAGCGCCTGGCCCATCAGCCGGATCGCCGCGAGGCGGCGCGCGACGGACTGCACATGCGCCACCTCCTCCGCCGTCAGCGCCCGATCCAGGATCGAACGGTCGCGGTAGGAGAGCCACTTCTTGATCACCTGATAGCCGCCGATATGTGTCTCCCACACCGCCTCGGGGATGTTGCGCCAATGGCTTGCGTCGTTCATCGCCACGTCCAGCGTGCGGGCGCCGAGCAGGCTGGCCTGCGCGGCTGTCGCGGCCTCCTCCGGGGCATAGTCGCGCAGGGTGGTGGCGCCGCGGCCGGGCATGGTGACGCCCCGATCCGTGCGATGGCCCCAACCGACGAGGTGCCAGTCGCGCGCGGCGCCGGCGCGCGTGGCGGGTACAGCGATGGACGCGAGGTCGGGGGCGATGTCGCCCTCGGTGACGCCGGGCACCGGCGTGTCGGCGTCGAGCAGCACACCGAGGCGCGCGCCGAGCGAGGCGGAGGCGCGCAACAGGTCCGCCCTGTCCGGCAGCGGGATGCGCGGCCAGCCCTGGCGGATACCGGCGGCGTTCTCGGCGAGATAGGCGGGGCTGTAGGTGACGGCGAGGGCGTGGTGCCAGACGAAGCGCGAAGTGTCCGCGTCGGGCGGCAGGCCGAGCGCGGCGGTCCAGGCGAGGGCGGCGGGAGAGAGGTTTGGCCGGGGCGGCGCATCGGAGGCAGGTGCCAAGGCACCGGCCGCGACGGGATACAGCGCGTTGGGGAAGGGATGGCTGTTCGGGTCCAGAATGTAATCGCCTGGAAGCGCGCGGGTGACGATAACCGGAAGGCCGAACTCGGCGCGGCGAAAGCCGTTCCGAGCAGCAAGGAACGCCGCGCCGGCGGCTTGTTGAGCGGCAATGTCAGGCCGCGATCGGTTCCACAAGGGTTGGATGTCGCTATGGAAGCACCAGCGCACGTCGAAGGGCAGAACCGCGAGCCGACGAATGTTGCCAGTCTGTGTTCCTCCTGCCGCAAGAAATTTCCCGCGAACCTTGGCGGCATCAAAACCAGCAGCGCTCTCGATCGGACCGTCACGTCCGGGTACTAGCGCCGCGAACGGAATCTTCGGGTCCGTGTAGCGCCGCATCCGCGCTTCCAACTCGGAGCGGTCATGTGCCAGCAGCGCACCCTTCCGCTTTTCAAGCAGTCCGCTCCAGTCCGATGTGAGCGAAAGGTCCGGCAAGGTTGCCCAAGAGATGTAATCGGCTTGACGCGTACCGGGCCGGAACGCGCGTTTGCCGGCTTCGGAGAGAGGAAGCGCCTCATAGGGACGGGCGACGGTCTCCTGGTTCAGCGAATCCAGCAATTCTTCCCGCTTCCGCTCCCCCCAGAACTCCCGGTACCAGACCTTCGCCGCCATCCCGCTATGCCGCCCCGCGCTTCACCAGCGTCGCGATCGCGGTCCCCACCCGGATGCCCTCCCGGTTGTACTCTGTCGAGAACACCGACGGGTCGGGCCGTCCTTCCGGCGTCAGCTTCCCCGTCTCGCGGCTGTCGCCGTTCAGGTTGTCGATCCAGATTGCGTCGAACTCCGCCAGCATGCGCTGCCGCATCACCACGTAGGAGGCGCCGGTGAGCCAGGAGAAGTTGCTGATGAAGCAGATCACCCCGCGCCCCGTCACCTCCGCGATGCGCCGCTCCGCGATGCGGAAGAAGCGCACATAGAGGTCGTCCAGGTTGAACTTCCGCACGCCCCACTTGGTGTTCAGCCCCTTCTTGTAGGGCTCCACCAGCCCGCCTTCGCTCTCGGGGCTGGTGCCCGCGTAGGCGTTGTACGGCGGGTTGCCAAGCACGACGAGGATCGGCCGCCGCTGCTTCACCGTCCGCGCCTCGGCGCGCTCGGCTTCCAGCGCGGCATAGGCGCCCTCCAGGCTGCCCATCTTCTCGTCGGCATCCCAGCCGGTCAGCGCGTTGGTCAGATAGACCGCGGCGCGCTCGCCGTCGCGCAGATGCGCCTGCACGCCGCGCAGCGCCTCCCCCACCTGCCAGTGCGCGATGACGAAGGGCGCGGGCATGATCTCGAAGCCCACCACCCGCGTCGTCGCGGCGCGGCGCATCGCCTCGGCCAGCAGGTCGCCCATGCCGCGCGCGGCCAGCGTGCGGCGGATGCGGTCCAGCACCGCCACCAGGTAGCTGCCCGTGCCGCAGCAGGGATCGAGCACCCAGACGCTCTCGTCCGCCAGCCCGTCCGCCACGCCCAGTTCCTCGCGCAGCACGCGGTCCACGCGCTCGACCATGTACTCGACGATCTCGGGCGGCGTGTACCAGACGCCCAGCTGCTTGCGCAGGTCTGGGTCGAAGAAGGCGAGGAAGGGCTCGTAGAAGTGCCGCACCGCGGAGGCGTCCTCGAAGGCGCGGAAGAAGGCGGCGCGGTCCACCCGCGCCAGGGCTGCCTGCGCGGCATCCAGCAGCGGCGCCAGTCCCAGCGGCTGCAACGCCTGCGGCGAGGCGACCTGCTGGAACAACAACTGCATCACCGGCACGTGCAGCGACCAGTCGGCCTGGCGCCAGGAAAACGCCTCGCCCGGCCGCTCCTGCGCATGCGCGACCCAGGCGGAGAACAACCCGTAGAACAGCGTCTGCACCAGGGTGGAGCGGAACAGGCGCTCGCCCTCGCGCTGGTCGAAGGCGAGGCCGAGGCCACGTTCCAGGTTCTCGCGCAGGCTGCGCAGCGCCGGCAGCGAGGCGTGCTCGGCCAGAGAAGCAAGCGCATCGCGGGCATACGAGGCAAGGAAGAACGCCACATCCTCCGGCCGCGCCAGCGGCGCGCGGGTCAGCATGCAGCGTTGCAGGAAATCGTTGAATCGGGTGCGCAGCGTGTCCGAGCGGCTTCCGTGCAGCAGGGCGTGGAAGCCGGGCTCGTCGGGAGCGAGGTCGAAGCTTTCGAGCACTCCGCCGCCGCCGGCGGCGAGAAGACGGAACTGCCGCAGGTTCGTCGCCAGCACGAGACCATAGGAGTCGCGGTATCGCGCCACCTGCTCCGAAGCGAGGAGTGCGGCCATGGATTCGGCGACGCCCTTGACCTCCACCACCCCGCGGTCGGCGGGCACGCCCGCATCCCAGCGCGGCGGCGGCGCACGGCGCGTGGTGGGCGCCTCGAACAGGCCGAAATCGGGAATCCCCGCCTGCTTGCGGCCGGTGACGTGATGCAGCGCGAAGACCTTCGGCTTGAGCCCGGCGCCGACCGCGTTCAACGCGGTGTTGAGCGCTGGATAGTAGGAGGTTTCGGCCGTGCCGCTGCGCGTGGCCCGCACCTGCGCGCAGCCGTCGAGGAATAAGTCGAGCGCGGATCTGGCTGCCACCCGGGGAGCTTGGCGGAATTTTCTCCGTTCCGCAATCGGTGCACCCTGCCGCGCCGCGACCCGCTCACTGCGCGCTCACCGGCGCATCTCCGGTAAAAGTTTCGGCTTGCAAATAGGATTAATATCCTGTATTGAAAGTCATTTCGCCCACCCTGGAACACCGCCATGCCCTCCCCCCTCCGCCCCCGCCGCTCCCGCTACTCCCCGCCCCGCCCCTGGGCGCCCATGACCGACGCCGAGTGGGACGCCCTCGCCCCCTTCCTGCGCCCCGCCGGCAGCCGCGGCCGCCCCATCGAGGGCGGCGCCCGCGCCCGGCTCGACGCCGTCTTCCGCATCGTCTCGGGCAAGCTCCCCTGGGGCGCCGAGGCCGACACCCTCTCCCGCCAGTTCCGCCGCTGGGCCGCGTCCGGCCTCTTCGCCCGCCTGCTGAAGACCGTGGCCAGGTCCCGCCGCGCCCGCTCCGTGCCCGAGGCGCTGCGCGGCCTGGAGCACTGGATCTGCGCCGCCCACCGCCGCTCGGTCCGGGTCTGCGGCGTCGGCGCCATCGCGCTGGCGCGGCGGCTGGGAATGCTCTCGGCGCTGCCAGGACCGCCCTGGATGCTGCCGGACCCGGTTTTGTCCGAAAGGCTCGGCAGGATCATGCGCGACTGGGCGCAAACCCTGCCGCGGCAACGGCCCGCGCCGCTCGATCTCGCCCTGGCGCGGCGCCTGCTGCGCACCTTTGGCGGGGCCAGGCGCATCCATCCAGGGCTGGTGCCGGCGTGAACGCGGCCCCGCGACCCGGCACATCCCCGCGCCCCCTGCCGCGTTCCGCCCCCATGCCCGCCACCCCGCACGCGGTCGCCGAGACTCCTGCCGCCGGCAAGGACCCCTTCGACATCGACCACGTCTTCCGCCTGCTGCGCGAGGCCACGTCCGGCCTGCCCCCGGCTGCGATGTTCGCGATGCGCGACGCCGGCTACGCCACGCCCTTCGAGCAGCTCGTTGCCGCCCTCGTCTCCGCCCGCACGCGGGACGAGACCACCATCCCCGTCTGCCGCCGCCTCTTCGCCCTGGCCCGCACGCCGGAGGCCATGGCGGCGCTGCCCGAAGCCACGATCGCCGCCGCCCTGCACGGCGCCACCTTCCCCGAGCCGAAGGCGCGCGACATCCGCGCGCTCTCGGCCCGCATCGCCGCGGCGGGCGGCGTGGTGCCGGACAGGATGGAGGGGCTGATGGCGCTGCGCGGCGTCGGCCCGAAGATCGCGGCGCTGACGCTCGGCGTCGGCTTCGGCCGGGCGGCGGCGATCAGCGTCGATATCCACGTGCACCGCGTGGCCAACCGCTGGGGCTACGTGACGGCGCCGACGCCGGAGCGCACCATGCTGGCCCTGCAGGGCGTGCTGCCCCGCGCCTATTGGGTGGAGATCAACGAGCGCCTGGTGCCCTTCGGCAAGCATGTCTGCACCGGGGAGCGGCCGCGCTGCTCCACCTGCCCGCTGCTGGGCCAGTGCCGGCAGGTCGGCGTGGGCGCGCACCAGTGAGCTTCCGCCCCGTCGCGCCGCCTGCCAGCATGGCACCCGAGGGAGACCCCGGCGCCATGACCCAGACCCTGCTGCCCACCACCGTCGTCGGCAGCTACCCGCAGCCCGACTGGCTCGTGCGGCGCGAGGCGCTCGGCGCGCGCGTCCCCCGCATCCACGCCCCCGAGATCTGGCGCCCCGAGCCCGCGGTGCTGGATCAGGCGCAGGACGACGCGACGATCCTCGCGATCCGCGACATGGAGCGCGCCGGCATCGACATCGTCTCGGATGGCGAGATCCGCCGCGAGAGCTACTCCAACCGCTTCGCCCTGGCGCTGGAGGGCATCACCGCCGACCCGCCGGCGACCATCATCAGCCGCAACGGCAAGCCCGCGCTGGTGCCGCGCATCACCGGCCCGATCCGCCGCACCCGCGCGGTGGAGGTGCGGGACGTGGAATTCCTCCGCGCGAACACCGACCGGCCGATCAAGATCACCCTGCCCGGCCCCTTCACCCTGTCGCAGCAGGTGGTCGATGAGCACTACGGCGGCGAGGAGGCGGTGGCGCTCGCCTATGCCGACGCCGTGGCCGAGGAGGCGCGCGCCCTGCACGCGGCCGGCGCCGACGTCATCCAGCTCGACGAGCCCTGGCTGCAGGCGCGGCCCGAGGCGGCGGCGCGCTACGGCGTCGCGGCGATCAACCGCGCGCTCGCCGGCGTGCCGGGGGTGACGGTGGTGCATCTCTGCTTCGGCTACGCGGCGACGGTGGCGGAGAAGCCCTCCGGCTACTCCTTCCTGCCGCAGCTCGCGGACTGCATGGCGCAGCAGATCTCCATCGAGGCGGCGCAGCCGCGGCTCGATCTCGGCGTGCTGCGGGAGCTGTCGGGCAAGACGGTGCTGCTCGGCGTGCTCGACCTCGGCAGCGCGGCGGTGGAGACGGCGCAGGAGGTGGCGGCGCGGCTGCGGCGCGGCCTGGAATTCGCCGATGCGGAGAGGATCATCGCCGCGCCCGATTGCGGCATGAAGTACCTGCCGCGCGAGCGCGCCTTCGGCAAGCTGCGCGCCATGGTGGAGGGCGCGGCGATCGTGCGGCGCGAACTCCAGGGCGCGGTCCGATCGCCGGAGGCCGAAAGCCGCAGGCGTGAATCGGTCCGCCAGGCAGACACGTGACCATCTATGTGGACGACTACCGCGTGCCCTACCGCGGCCGGCGCATCTGCCATATGATCGCCGACACGGAAGCGGAGCTGCACGCCATGGCGGCGCGCCTCGGCATCTCGGAGCGCTGGTTCCACCGCGACCACTACGACGTGACGGAGGAGCAGCGCGCGGCGGCGGCGGCGCTCGGCGCCGTGCCCATCCCCGCGCGCATCTGCGCCACCATGGCGACGCACCGCCGCCGCACCGGCCGCCTGCCGGCACCGGAGGAGGTGCCCGCCATCCAGGCCGAGCGCGCCGCGGCAATCCGCGCCCGCCTGCGCGCGCGGGACGCGGCTACGCCATGATGCAGGTCTCCGCGGCGAAGTCGGCGATGGCGCCGGCGATGCCGGCCGGATCCTCCCAGTGCGGCGAATGGCCCGCGCCGGGCTGCACCCGCAGCCGCGTGCCGGGGATCACGTGCATGGCGGTGCCGTGCCTCCGTCGGGGTGCGGCGCGATCCTGGATGGCGGAGGTTGCCCGGCGATGTCGCGGCCGGCGCAAAGCGGTTGCGTCGGTTACGCGCTACTCGTCCCGCCGCGGCCGGGCGAGCAGGCGCATCATCGCGTCGCCCACGGTCATCTCGCCGGCGAGCAGGTCGGCCACGGCCTGGCAGATCGGCAGCTCCACCCCGATCTCGCGGGCGCGGGCGACGATGGCGGGGGCGGTGGCGACGCCTTCCGCGACGCCGACCGTCGCGGCCAGCGCCTCCTCCAGCGAACGGCCGCGGCCGAGATCATTGCCGAGATGGGTGTTGCGGCTGCCCGGCCCCGTGGTGGTCAGCAGCAGGTCGCCGAGGCCGGAGAGGCCGGCCGCCGTCTCCGGCCGCCCGCCGAGCGCCACCGTCAGGCGCGACAGCTCCGCCAGCCCGCGCGTCACCAGCGCCGCCCGCGCATTCTCGCCGAGCCCCGCGCCGACGACGGCGCCGGCGGCGATGGCGATGACGTTCTTCGCCGCACCGCCGACCTGCACGCCCATCGGGTCGTCATTGCCGTAGATGCGGAAACCCGGCGAGCCGAGCAGCACGCCGATGCGGTCGCGCAGCGCCGCGTCGCGACCGGCGCAGACCGCGGCCGCGGGCAGGCCGCGGGCGATCTCATGCGCGAAATTGGGGCCCGACAGCACGGCGCCGGGGCCGCCGGGGCGCACCCCTTCCACCACCTCCAGCGGCAGGCGCAGCGTGCCCTGCTCCACCCCCTTGGCGCAGACCACGATCGGCGCGGCGGCGTCCGCCGGCAGGCGCTCCAGCACGGCGCGCAGGTGCTGCGCCGGCACCGCGGCCAGGATCAGCACCGCCCCGCGGGCGGCGGCGCCGAGGTCATCGGTCGGCGTGATGGCGGCGGAGAGTTTTGCGCCGGGCAGGTAGCGCGCATTCTCGCGGGCCTGCGCGATCTCGGCCACGCGCGCCGCGTCGCGGCCCCAGAGCGTCACCGCATGGCCGGCGCGCGCGGCCTGCACCGCCAGCGCGGTGCCCCAGGCGCCGGCGCCGAGCACGGCGATGCGCGGCCGGTGGGCGGCGTCGGGCATGCTACTCCTCCGCGATCCGCGTCATGGTCCAGCCCTCGCCCGGTTCCCGACCCCCCAGGCGATCCAACAGGGCCGCGAGGATGGTGCCCGCTTCCGCCTCGAAACGGTAGGGCGGATTCGCGATGAGAACGCCGCAGCCGTTCAATCGCTGCGGGTCGGTCGGCTCGCGCAGCCAGAGTTCGGCCGCGACCAGGTCGCGCACGCCGGATCCACGCAGCGCGGCGTGGAAATCGCGCACCGGCGCGCGGTGCTTGATCGGATACCAGCAGGCCTGCACGGCGGCCCGGAAGCGGTGCGCGACCAGCGCGATGCCGGCGGCCAGGCGCGCGAACTCGCCGTCCTGCTCGAAGGGCGGGTCGACCAGCACCAGGCCGCGCCGCTCGGGGAAGGGGGTGAGGGCGCGCAGCGCCTCCCACCCGTCGCGGTGATGCACGGCGACCTGGGCATCGCCGCGGAAGAGGGCGCGCAGCGCCGCGTGGTCCTCCGGGTGCAGCTCGCAGCAGAGGAGGCGGTCGCCGGGGCGGAGCAGCGCGCGGACCAGGGCGGGGGAGCCGGGATAGGCGGCGGGCGCGCCGGCGGCGCGGGCCAGGGCGACGGTGTCGGCGAGCGGGCCGGCATCGATGTCCAGCAGCCGGCCGATGCCGGCGCGCCATTCGCCGGTGCGCCCGGCCTCCGGCGCGGAAAGGTCGTAGCGGCCGATGCCGGCATGGGTGTCGAGCACGGCGAAGGGCGCGGGCTTGCGGTGCAGGGCGCGCAGCAGCCAGACCAGCAGCGCGTGCTTCACGCAGTCCGCGAAATTCCCGGCGTGGAAGGCGTGGCGGTAGTTCACCGCGCGCGCAGGCGCACCACGGCGCCGTTCCGCGTTTCCTCCGGCAGGCAGAGCGCGGCGATGGCCGGCGCGACATCGGCGGGCTGCGCCAGCGTCGCCGGGTTCTCCCCCGGCATGGCGGTGCCGCGCAGCCCCGTCGCCACCGGACCGGGATCGGCCAGGTTCACGCGCAGCCGCGTGCTGGCGACCTCGGCGGCCCAGGTGCGGCCGAGATGCTCCCCAGCCGCCTTGCCGAAGCCGTAGAGGCCCCAGTAGGCGTGCGGCGCCGCCACCACCCCGTCGGTCAGCAGCACGGCGCGGCCGGCGGGTGCCGCGCGCAGCGGCGGGTCGCAGGTGCGGATCATGCGCCAGAGGGCGGCGATGTTCACCGCCACCGCCTCCTCGAAGTCGCGCGGCATGATGTGCGCGACGGGCGTCAGCTTCGCCAGCACGCCGGCTGCGTGCACCAGGATGTCGAGCCGGCCGAAGCGCTGCACGATGGAGGGGCCGATCATGTCGAGCTCCTCCCCCTTCGCGCGCGCCAGGTCGAGCGGCAGCAGCGTCGCGCCCTGGCCGCCGGCGGCGCGGATCGCGTCGTCCGTCTCCTCGAGGCCGCCCTGCGTGCGCGCGGTCAGCACGCACTGCGCGCCAAGCCGGGCGAGCTCCACCGCGACGGCCGCGCCGATGCCGCGCGACGCGCCGGTTATCAGCGCGACGCTGCCCTGCAGCGCGTTCATGATGCCCTCGGGCGTCGCGCGGGCGTTCCGCGCCCTTGGCTTCGCGGCACTGGCCGCGACGCGCCGCCGTCGGCCGATGTCACGCGCGGCCTCACTCGCTCGCCTGCAGCAGCGAGAGCTGCCGCTCCGCATTGCCGAACTGGTCGGTCAGCGGGATGGCGTAGTCGCCGGTGAAGCAGGCGTCACAATAGGCCGGCTTCGCGGTGTCGCGGCCGGGCCGTCCGAGCGCGCGGTACAGCCCGTCCAGCGAGATGAAGGCCAGGCTGTCCACCCCGATGATCGCCGCCATCTCCTCGACGGAGTTGCGCGCCGCCATCAGCTTGCCGCGCTCCGGCGTGTCGATGCCGTAGTAGCAGCTGTGCGTCGTCGGCGGCGAGGAGACGCGCATGTGCACCTCCGCCGCGCCGGCGGCGCGCACCATCTCCACGATCTTGCGGCTGGTTGTGCCGCGGACGATCGAATCATCCACCAGGATCACCCGCTTGCCCTCGATCATGGCGCGGTTGGCGCTGTGCTTCAGCTTCACGCCGAGGTTGCGGATCTGGTCGGTGGGCTCGATGAAGGTGCGGCCGACATAGTGGTTGCGGATGATGCCGAGCTCGAAGGGGATGCCGGCCTCGGCGGCGTAGCCCATGGCGGCGGGGACGCCGCTGTCGGGCACCGGCACCACGACATCCGCCGCGACGCCGCTCTCGCGCGCCAGCTCGGCGCCGATGCGCTTGCGGGTCTCGTAGACCGGCGTGCCTTCGACGATGGAATCGGGGCGCGCGAAGTAGATGTACTCGAAGATGCAGAACCGCGACTGGTGGCGGCCGAAGGGCTTGATGCTGCGCGGGCCGTCCCTGTCGATGACGACGATCTCGCCCGGCTCCACGTCGCGCACGAACTCGGCGCCCACGATCTCCAGCGCGCAGGTCTCGCTGGCCAGTACCCAGCCCGCCTCCGCATCGGCCTCGCCGCCGAGCCGCCCCAGCACCAGGGGCCGCACGCCGAGCGGGTCGCGCGCGCCGATCAGCGCGCCGTCGTGCAGCGCCACCAGGCTGTAGGCGCCCTGCACCTGCTTCAGCGCATCGATCAGCCGATCGACCACCGTCGAGTAGAGGCTGATGGCGATGAGGTGGATGAAGACCTCGGTGTCGGTCGTGCTCTGGAACAGGCAGCCGCGGTTCACCAGCGTGCGGCGCAGCCCGTGCGCGTTGGTGAGGTTGCCGTTGTGCGCCACCGCCAGCCCGCCGAAGGCGAAGTCGGCGAACAGCGGCTGCACGTTGCGCAGCGCCGTCTCCCCCGTGGTGGCGTAGCGGTTGTGGCCGACCGCGGCGTGGCCGGGGAGCGCCGCGATCACCTTGGCATCGGAGAAATTGTCGCCGACGAGGCCGCGGCCGCGATGCGCGTGGAAGGTTCCGCCGTCGTTCAGGCTGACGATGCCGGCGGCCTCCTGCCCGCGATGCTGCAGCGCGTGCAGGCCGAGCGCGGTCAGCGCCGCGGCATCCTTCGCGTTCCACAACCCGAAGACGCCGCATTCCTCGTGGAACTTGTCGTCGTCCGGCAGCGCCGGGGCGAGGCTGATCATTCGGGTCCCCTCACGTCCGGTTGCGGGCCGGCGGTCGCATGAGATCGTCCTGGGTCGGCATGGGCCGGACCGGTGGCGTGGCAACGCCTGGCCGGATGCCGGGCGGCAGCTGCTCCGCCAGCCACTGCGCGCCGTCCACCACGGGGGGCAGGAAGCGCGCGTCGCGCACCGCGGGCGGCCACTGCTCCGTCGCCGGCAGCAGCATGCCGCCGAGGATATAGGCGACGACCACCAGGAAAGCACCCCGTGCCAGGCCGAAGACCAGCCCCAGCGCGCGGTCGACGCCGCCGAGCACGCTGTCCTGCACGCGGTTGGCGATGGCGCCGATCACGATCTTCAGCACGATCAGCACGGTGAGGAAAACACCGGCGGCGGCGATCGCCTCCGCCACCCAGGGTGGATCGACCGCGTGCTCGAACAGGGCGGCGACGTCGTGCCGCAGCACGAGCGCGGCCAGCACGGCGCCGATCCAGGCACCGACGCCGAGCACTTCGCGCACCATGCCGCGAAAGAAGGCGATCACGCCCGAGAAGGCGAGCACCGCCAGCACCACGCCATCGACCCAGGTCATCGGGGGCGGGGTATAGGGCGGGGGGGTGGGGGTGTCACGCCGAGGAAACGGCGGACATGGGCCATATGTGAGGGATCGGCACGTCGCGGGGGCCGCCGTTGCGGCGAACCCTTGGCGGCGGCGGCCGTTAGCGCTGTTCCCGCCGCCACAGGCGGCCGCAACACGGGAGACGCCATTCCATGCGCCGACAAATCCTTCTTGCTTCCGCCGCCAGCCTGCTGCTCGCGGCGTCCGCCCTGGCCCAGCAGCCGCAGCCGGGCTCGACAGCGTCGCCTGGGCGCACCCAGTCGGGCAGCGCCACTCCTGGCAACGCCCAGCGCCTGAGCGCCGCCGAATTCGTGCGCATGGTCCAGATGAGCGACCGCCACGAGATCGCCTCCAGCCGCCTGGCGCAGAATCAGGCCCAGCACGATCAGGTGAAGCAGTTCGCCGCCGAGATGGTGCGCGACCACACCCGCACCATGCAGGAACTGATGGAGGTGACCCAGCGTGCCGGGCTGCAGGTCTCCGGCATGATGCCGCAGGGCAGCGGCAGCGCGTCCTCCTCCGCCCGCGCCGGTGCGCCGGGCGCGCCGACCTCGGGCAGCGCCGGAGGGGCCGGCATGTCCTCCACGCAGGGAGCCGGCCAGGGCGCGGCGGCGACCGCGGCCCACGGCGGCATGGCGATGGAAGGGCTCGATGCCGAGCACCAGCAGATGATCCAGCGGCTCCAGGGCCTGCGCGGCGCGGAGTTCGACCGAATGTACATCCAGCAGCAGGTGCAGGCGCACCAGAAGGCGGTGGACCTGTTCACCGCCTACTCGCAGAACGGCGACCAGGCCGAGCTGAAGCAGTGGGCGGCGCGCACCCTGCCGGCGCTGCAGCAGCACCTGCAGCGGGCGCAGCAGCTGCAGCGGACCGTGCAGGGCTGATCCTTCCAGTCTGACGCGTCCCGGCTGACCGGCGGGCGGGGCGGACCAGCGCCCCGCCCGTCCACTTTTCCCTGCGCCGCATCCGCGCCAAGGTCGCGGCATGCGCCCGCGAGCCCCCATTCTTGTCCGCCACTGATCCGGCCCGTGGCGGCCGGCTCGCCGGCCCGGCCGGCGTGGCGGCGCTGCTCGGCGTGGCGCAGACCCTGGCCTGGGGCACCACCTTCTACCTGCCGGCCGTCCTGATCCCGTCCATGAGCGAGGAGCTGGGCGGCGACCGCACCCTCATCTACGGCGCCTTCTCCCTGGCACTGCTGATCGCGGGCCTCGCCGCCCCGCGCACCGGCCGCGCCATCGAGCGCCGCAGCGGCCGGCCGGTGCTGGTGCTCTCCTCCTGCGTGCTGGCGGCGGGGCTGGTGCTGCTCGGCGTGCTGCCCGGGCTCCCGGGCTGGTTCCTGGGCTGGATCGTGATCGGCTACGGCATGGCGCTCGGGCTGTACGAGGCGGCCTTCGCCACGCTGGGCATGCTGTTCGGACGGGCGGCGCGGCGGCCGATCACCTTCGTCACGCTCTATGCCGGCTTCGCCAGCACGATCGGCTGGCCGATGACGGCGCTGCTGCTGCCGCTGGCCGGCTGGCGCGGCACCTGCCTCGTCTATGCCGGGGTGAACCTGCTGGTCGTGCTGCCGCTCTATCTGCTGCTGCCGCGGGAGCCGGCCGGGGCGGCGGGCGTGCCCGCCACGCAGGCGGCGGCCCCGCTGCCGAAGGAGGCACCGCCGCCGGCTGCCTGGGCACGGCGGACGCTGCTGCTGCTGACCGCGTTCTTCACCATCCGCGCCTTCATCTCGGCGACCTTCGCGGTGCATGTGGTGGCGCTGTTCGGCGGGCTCGGCCTCGGCGTCGCGGCCGCCGTCTCGGTGGCGGCGCTGCAGGGGCCGTCGCAGGTGGCCGGGCGGGTGCTGGAATTCGGCATCGGCACGCGGGCGCATCCGCTGACGGTGGCGCGCTGGGGGGCGGCGCTGCTGCCGCTCGGCATCGGCGCGCTGCTGGCGTTCGGCACCCCCGCGGCGGCGGCCTTCATGATCGGCTACGGCGCCTCCAACGGCATCATGACGATCAGCCGCGGCGCCGTGCCGCTGGTGCTGTTCGGGCCGCGCGGCTACCCGACGCTGATGGGCCGGATGGCGCTGCCCATCCTGCTCTCCCAGGCGATGGCGCCGATGGCCACGGCACCGCTGGTGGGCCTGCTCCCGGCCCCGACGATCTTCGCCGCCGGCGGCGCCATGGCGGTGGCGGCCATGGCCTGCCTGCTGGCGATCAGGCCCCCGCCCGCCACGGGCGGGCTCAGCCCGCCGCCAGCGGCTTCTGCCCCGTCTCCGCCCGGACCGCATTGATGATCTGCAGCACGCGCGCGCGGAAGGGCGCGTACTGCACGCCGAATTCCTCGACCAGGCGGCGGTTGTCGATGAGGTAGTTGCCGGATTTCTCGCGCCCGCCGGTCTCGTGCTCGAAGCGGATCTCGGCGCCGGGGATGAACTCCCGCACCATCGCCGCCAGCTCGCCGAGGCTGATGGTGTGGCCGCCGGTGGCATAGACCGCGTGCTTCGGGCGCTCGGCCGCGGTGACGCGGGCGAAGACCTCGGCGACGTCGTCCACGTGCACGGGGCAGCGCATGGCGTCGCGGTAGGGGAAGCTCACGGGCTGGCCGCGCGCCGGGGCGGTGATGCAGTGCACGTGGTCGACCGAGCCGAACAGCTTGTCGGGTCCCGTCACGTTGGCGGGGCGGATGCCGGTGATGACGGTGCCGTGCTTCTCGCGGTAGTCCTGCGCCTGGAACTCGTTGAAGATCTTGTGCATCGCGTATTGCAGCGTGCCGCGGCGCGGGTCCTCCTCGGTCACCGGGCGCTCGCCGAAATGGCTCTGCAGTCCACTCACCGCGAGGGAGCTGGCGTAGAGCGTGTGCGGCACGCCGACCAGCCGCGCCGCCTCGAACACGTTCTGCATGCCGAGGACGTTCAGCTTGAACGCCACCTGCGGCGGCAGGTCGGAGCCGATGTGGTAGGCCAGGTTCACCAGCCGGTCGGGCCGCGTCTCCGCCACCGCGGCGATCACCTCGTCGAACTGGCGCACGTCGCCGCGGCGGAAGGCCGCGCCCTCGGTCAGCGCGGGCGGCGGGGCGATGTCCATGCTGACCGCCTCGTCGCCGCGCGCAAGCAGCAGGGGGATGAGGCGCCGGCCGATGAAGCCGGAGCCGCCGATGATCAGGACCTTCATTGCGCCTCTCCTCCCGGTGTCCTGCCCGCTGCGCAGGCCGGCATCGCCGGCGAACGCAGCGGACAAGCAGGCCATTGGCAACCCGGCCCGATGGTGCGCCGCGCGGGTGCGCCCGGCAACCGCCGCTGGCGGTGCCGCGTTGCCCGGTCCGACAGGGAAGGGCGGCGGGCATGACGGAGCAGGTTCGGGCGAGGGCGGCAGCGGGCGAGGCGGCCGGCGTCCCCTTCGAGATTCCCGGCGCCACCGGCGGGCGGTTCCGCATCGAGGTGCTGAACGAGAATGCCGAGGCGGGGGTGGTGACCAGCATCGTCCACCTGCCGCCCGGCGGACGCATCCCGGCGCATCGCCACGGTGCCGGCGCCGAGATGCACTTCGTGCTGGACGGCGACCTGATCGAAGCCGGCGAGGCGCTCGGCCCCGGCGCCTTCCTGACGCATGCCGCCGGCGTGGTGCACGGGCCGCAGGAAAGCCGCGGCGGCGCGCGGGTGCTGACGGTGCAGCACTGGCAGTCGCGCGGCGGCAGCTTCGACTTCGAGATCGTGGAGGAGGGCGGCGCGGGCGCGGCGCCGGTGCAGGGCGGCGGCGAGACGGCCGCCGCGCCGCGCATGGAACGGAGCGACACGACCCACATGGAGCGGAGCGACACGACCCGCACCGCCTCGGCGGCGGCGCCCGGGGCGGCGCCCGGGGCGGCGGAGGGGCATGCGCCCAAGGCACCTGATGACTCGGGCGGGCCGGCGGAGGCCGCCGAGGGCGTGCCCGTGGTGGGCGGGGATGCGGCGGCGCAGGACCGCGCCGTGGCGGAGCAGTCCCTTGGCAAGGGCTACGGCTGAGCGGCGCTCAGGCGCCGACGCGCCGCTCCGCCCGCCGCAGCACCGCGCAGAGGCGGGAGAAGGAGAGCCAGAAGGCGCCGTGGCGCGGTGCATGCTCGGCATTCGGGCCGGCCCCGGGCTCGCCGCGCCGCAGCAGGCCGAGCCGTGCCTCGAACCGGCCGCGGGCGTTCTCCAGGAAGGAATCGGCGGCGCAGAGGTACTGTTCCAGCATCTCCGCCGCGACCTCGATTTCGACGAGGGCCTGGCCTTCCAGGCTGAAGCGCTTGAGCGCGCGGCATTCCTGCGCGAGCGCCAGATGCAGCCGGTGCTGCTCGGCCAGCAGCCGGGCCATGCGCAGCCGCGCCTCGCGCGCGGCATCGACCGGATCCTCCCCGCGTTGCATGCGCGGCCTCCTCGGCTGGCGAGCCTGCATCCTGCCGCGCCTGGGTGAAGGCCCCGTGAACGCCGCTGGTTGACCCGGCCCCTTTCGCGTCCGCAAGCTGCCCCCGTCGAGGGAAGGAACGGGCCGGGATGCTGCCGCTAGAGGGCGTGAAGGTCGTGGAGGTCGCGCAGAACCTGGCCGGCCCCTATGCCGCCGAGATCCTCGGCATGCTCGGCGCCGAGGTGGTGAAGATCGAGCGCCCCGAGGGCGACGACGCGCGCGGCTGGGGCCCGCCCTTCTTCGAGGACATCGCCACCTCCTTCCATTCGGTGAACCGCAACAAGCGCAGCGTGGCGCTGGACCTGAAGGATGCGCGCGCCGTCGCCTGGCTGACGGAGTTCGTGCGCGGCCAGGACATCCTGGTGCAGAACATGCGGCCCGGCTCGCTGGAGGCGATGGGGCTGGGGGCGGAGCCGCTGCGCGCGATCAACCCGCGGCTGATCTACTGCAACCTGCACGGCTTCGGCGCCAGGGGGCCGAAGGCGCTGCACCCGGGCTACGAGCCCACGGTGCAGGCCTTCGCCGGCATGTTCAGCATGAACGGCACCATCGACGGCCCGCCATCGCGCGTGGGCATGCAGGTGCTCGATCTCGGCACCGGCGTCTGGGCGGCGCTGGGGTGCCTGGCGGCGCTGCAGCGGCGGCACCACACCGGCGAGGGCTGCGTGGTCGATACCTCGCTGCTGGAGACCGGCATCGGCTGGATGGCGCAGCACATCACCGGCTACAACATCACCGGCCGGCAGCCGCCGCGCGACCGCACCGGCAACCCGAAGCTGATCGTCTTCCGCGCCTTCGACACGGCGGATGGCGAGATCGTCGTCGCCGCCGCGAACGACCGGCTCTTCGTCAAGTTCTGCGCCGTGCTGGGGCATCCGGAATGGGGCGCGGACCCGCGCTTCCGCACCAACAAGGACCGCATCGCCCATCGCAGCGTGATCGAGCCGCTGCTGGAGGCGGCGATGCGCACGCGCACCAACGCCGAATGGGAGGCGCTGCTGGAGGCGGCGGGCGTGCCGGCCTCGCCCATCCACGACATCGCCGCGGTGAAGGCGCATCCGCACGTGCAGGCGCTGGGGATTTTCCAGCGCATGGGGCGCTTCGATTTCGAAGGCGTGGCACTGCCGGTCAGCTTCGACGGCGCGCGGCCGCCGGTGCGGGAGGGTGCGCCGGTGCTGGGCGAGGCGAATGCGGCGCTGGGGGCGCCGGTGCCGAAGCGGGGATAGCGTTCAGCGGCCGAGCAGGCGCGGCAGGTCGCGGGCGGCGTGGAGGATGCGTTCGATGACGACGCGGCCATCCGGCCGTTCAGTATAGAAGATCAGATAGCGCCCGTGCACCGCGGCACGCACGCCAGGGCCGAATTCCTCCCGCATCCGGTGCAGGCGCGGACGCGCGGCGACCCGGCGGCAATGTTCGCGCAGGTCGTGCACGAAGGCGGCGGCGCGGTCCTCGCTGTGCTGGCCGATGAATCCGGCGATGGCGCGAAGGTCGTCACGCGCCGCGGGGGTGTAGAAGGGACGCGCGGTCACTCGCCCGCGCGCTCGGGCACGGCACGGTACTTCGCCTCCAGGGGGCCGAAAACCTCTTCCTCGGTCAGGAGCGCGCCATCGCGCCGGTTCTCCTCGATCGAGCGGCGGATCGCCTCGACATCGAGGCCCTCCAGCATCGCCTCCTCAGCCTCCAGGGCGCGCAGCGCGTCGCGCACGGCCTCCTCGGCGCTGGCATAGCGGCCATCGCGCATCAGGCTCTCGATCAGGCGTTCGGATTCGGCATCAAGCGTCACGGTACGTGGCATGCCCGGAGCCTACCACGCCCCGCCCCCGCGGGTCACGCGCGCTACTCCGCCCGGATCCCCGCCTCCCGCACCACCCGCGTCCAGGTCGCCAGCTCCGCCGCGAGCTGCGCGGCGAAGGCCTCCGGCCCGACCTCGATCGGATCGAGTCCTGCCGCCATGATGCGCGTGCGCAGCGCGGGCTGCGCCAGCGCCGCGGCCATGTCGGCATGGATGCGGTCGCGCAGCCCCGCCGGCAGCCCCGCCGGCGCCAGCACGCCGTACCAGGAGCCCGCCAGCACGCCGGCATGGCCCAGCTCCGGCATGGTCGGCACCTCCGGCAGGTCGCGCCAGCGCCGCTCCGCGGTGACCGCAAGGCCGCGCAACGCGCCGGACTGGATCGGCGCGACCGCGATGGTCGCGTTCAGGAATCCCGCCTGCACCTGCCCGCCGAGGATTGCCGCCTGCGCCGGCGCCGCGCCGTTGAACGGCACATGCGTCAGCTCGATGCCGACGGACTGCGCAAACAGCGCGGTGACGAGGTGGGAGGAGGTGCCGACGCCGGAGGAGACCATGGTCAGCCCACCTGGCCGCGCCCGTGCCGCCGCGATGAACTCTGGCACGGAGCGCACCGGCACGGCGGGATGCACCGCCAGCACCATCGGGTGGAAGGCGAGGTTGATCACCGGGGTGAAGTCGCGGATCGGGTCGAAGGGCAGCCGCGCCATGACCGGTGGGTTCATCACATGCGCGCTCGCCGCGATCAGCAGCGTGGTGCCGTCCGGCGCGGCGCGGGCGACGAGGTCCGTGCCGATGGTGCCGCCCGCGCCGGGGCGGTTCTCCACGACCACGGGCTGGCGCCAGGCCTCGAACAGCCGCTCCGCCAGGGCGCGCGCGACGATGTCGGTGGGGCCGCCCGGCGCGAAGGGGACGATGATGCGCACCGGGCGATCCGGCCAGGACGCCTGGGCGCGCACCGCGGCGGGGGCGGCGAGCAGGGCGGCGAGGCTGGCGCGGCGCGTGCTGCGCATCGTCTCAGAGCGGCCCCAGCCGGCCGAGCTCCATCGCCTTGATCTGCAGTGCCAGGTACTTCGAGTTGATCCGGCACTGCGCCAGGCCGCCGGCGATGAACCATACCCCCTGCTGCGGCGTGCGCTTGAACATGTTGTTCAGCTCGCCGTCCGGACCGATGCCCCAGACCGGCCCGATGCGCTCCGCCATCGCCTCGCCCAGCGCGCGGCGCACGAGTTCCTGCTGGGGATAGTAGCCGGTGGCCAGCACGATGAGGTCGGCGGGCACCGTCGAGCCGTCCTTCAGCAGCGCGCCGTCGGCGCAGAAGCGCTCGATGCGGTCGAATTGCAGCAGGCCGAGCTCGCCATTCGCGAGCAGCGCCGAGCTTCCGGCGTCGAGGTTGTAGCCGCCGCCACGGCGGAAATACTTCATCTGGTGGCCGGTCTCGTCCTCGCCGATATCGTGCTTGAAGCCGACGCGCTTCAGTCCCTCGATCAGCTCCCTGTCGAGCTGGAGCATGCGCTGCACGACGGCCTTGTAGCCCTTGATGATCAGCGGCGGCGGCGCCGAGGCGACGATCAGGTCGCGGTCCTCGAGCGGCCCGCCCTCGTCGAAGATCGCCTCGTTCAGCCGCGCGCTCGGGTTGATCGAGACGACGGTGGTGGAGCCGCGCTGGATCAGCGTGGTGTGCACGCCATGGCTGTGCAGGTCGAGCGCGATGTCGTTGGCGCTGCTGCCGGTGCCGAGGATGAGCGCCCGCTTGCCCTCCCAGCCCGCGCCGCTGTCGAAGCCCTCGGAGTGGATGACCTCGCCCCCGAACTCATCGAGGCCGGGCAGGTCGGGCATCATGGGGTAGGAGCTGACGCCATTGGCGAAGACGAGGTGCCGGGGCCGGACGATGCGCTCGGTGCCGTCGCCCCGCCGCAGCCGCGCGGTCCAGCGCTTCGTCGCCTCGTCCCAAGTGCCCTCGACGAATTCCGTATCCGTCCAGCAGTTGATCTCCATGGCGTCGGCATAGAATTCGAACCAGTTCCCCAGCATGTCCTTCGGGATGTAGGTCGGCCAGGTCGGCGGGAATTCCATGTAGGGCAGGTGGTTGATGTGGACCGAGTTGTGCAGCGCGAGGGAATGGTAGCGCCGGCGCCAGCTGTCGCCGATGCGCGGCCATTTCTCGACGACGAGGGTATCGACGCCGAGCTGGTTGAGCCGCGCCGCCGCCGAGAGCCCCGCCTGGGCCGCGCCGATCACCAGCACCGCCGGCTCGCGGTCCTCGTAGGCCTGGGCCCTGCGGCGCATGTCGGCCCAGTTGTCGCCGCCGAAATTCCGCGAGTAGGCGGCGCCGGTCGGCCGGTTGGCGCCGATCCGCTCCTCATGGCCGTGCAGCGACTGCAGCGTCGTCGAGATCAGCCACGCCTTCATCGCGCCGCCATCCTCGGCCGCGAGGCGAATGATGCCGGCGCCGCGGCCCTCGGCTGTCGTGAACTCGAAGATCGCCTCGATGCTGTCGATGCCGAGGCGCTTCACCCGGCGCGGCGGCTTGCGATCCGGCGGCAGGTGGAACCCCCGCGCCAGCGTGCGCGCCTGGTCCGCGGCCAGACGGTCGGCGATGGCGTCACGGCCGGCGACCGGCGTCATGTGCCAGGTGAAGGCCAGGACGTCCCGCCAGTGCGAGTCGGCGTGGAACAGGGCCGCGATGCCTGCGACATCCCGGGCCGCGAGCGCCGCCTCGAAGGCGCCGAGCCAGTCCGCGGCGGAACGCCGGGCGTGCTCCGCCCGCTGGAACTCACTCCAGGATTGATCGGATCCGTCCACCGCTGCCTCCACGAGGCGCTGCGGCCGAAGCCCGCCTCACGCGGCATTATAGTCGGCCGACCGACCGTGCGTCCATGCCGGTGGCGGCGGGTCTCGAAGGGTTGCTTCGCGAGCCCGCCCTACCCCTGCGCCCGCGGCGCTCCGCGCCGGCGCCAGGCGCTCATCTGCTCCGCGCTGGTGTGCACGTGCACCACCACGGGCTTCGTCCGGACCGCGAAGGCGCGCGCGATGCCGGCCTCCACCTCCGCCTCCGAGTTGATGGTGATGCCCTCCGCGCCGAACACCCGTGCCCAGGCGGCGAAGTCGGGGTTGGTCAGCCGCACCGCCGCCTCATAGGGCCGGTTCGGGTAGCGCACCTCGTGGTGCATGCCGATGGTGCCGTAGCGCTTGTTGTCGGAGATGATGATGATCGGCGTGCCGCCATACTGCATGGCGGTGGCGATCTCGTTGCCCGTCATCAGCGCGCCGCCGTCGCCCAGGAAGGCCACCACCTGCCGCCCCGGGTTGCGCAGCGAGGCGGCGACCGCCATCGGCACGCCGGCACCCATCGCGCCCACCACCGAGGAGAGGAAATTCTGCCCCGGCCGGAAGCCGATGTAGCGGTGGATGAAGGAGGAGAAATTCCCCGCATCGCTGGTGACGACGGCGTCCTTCGCCAGGTGCTTGGCCGTCTCCACGCAGATGGCCGCGAAGTTCACGCCGTCCGGCATGCTGTCCCATTCGGGCGCCATCAGCCGGCGATGGATGGCGTTGAGGCCGGCGACCCAGCCCGCGCGCCTGCCCGCATCCGGCGGCGCGCCGCGCGCGAGCAGCGCGCGGATGATCTCGGCCGGTTCGGCGGCGATGCCGAGCTCGGGGCGGAAGACGCGGCCGATCTCGTTCGGGTCGGGCCAGACCTGGATCAGCGGCAGCTGCGGGTCGGGCGCGGTGGGGAAGGAGTAGGACTGGCTGACGCTGTCGGTGATGCGCTCGCCGATCGCCACCAGCAGGTCGGCGCGCCGCATCTCCGCGACCAGGTCCTTCGGCACGCGGATGCCCATGTAGCCGCCGTAATTCGGATGCTCCGCGTCGAAGAGCTGCGGCCGGCGATGCGTCGGGCTGATCGGCAGCACCCATTGCTCGGCGAGTTGGCGGAGCTGGTCGAGCGTCTCCATCGAGGCGTTCGCCAGCGCACCGCCGACCCAGATCAGCGGCCGCTCCGCCCCCGCGATCATCGCCGCCATGCGGTCCATGTCCTCGGCCCGCGCGCCGCCGAAGACCCGCGGGCGGGGCCTGGCCAGCGCGGTCTCGGTCTGGATGTCGAAGATGTCCTCCGGCAGCACCACGGCGACGGGGCCGGGGGTGCCGCTCTCGGCCAGGTGGAAGGCGCGGGCGATGGCCTCGCTGGCCTGCTCCGGCTCGTTCACCTCGATGACGTCCTTGGTCACGTCGGAGAGGAATTTGGAGTAGTTCTGCTCCTGCAGCGCGAGGCGGCCGAAATCCCTGCGCTCCACCTGCCCGACCAGCGCCACGAGCGGCGTCGCGTCGTGGAAGGCGGTGTGGAAGGCAACCATGGCGTTGGAGAGGCCCGGGCCGCGCGAGACCAGCAGCACGCCGGCACGGCCGCCCTGCATGCGGCCATCGGCAACGGCCATGAAGCCGGCGCCCCCCTCATGCCGGCAGACGACGAGCTGCACCGAAGGCACCTCGGTCAGCGCGTCGGTCAGGCCGAGGAAGCTCTCCCCCGGCACCATCCAGATCTTGTCCACCTTGTGCGCGACCAGGCTTTCGGCCAGCAGGCGGCCCACGGTCTTGCTCATGAATGCTTCCTTCCTCCTGGTCGATGCTATTCCACGCGGATGCCCGCCTCGGCCACCACGCGCTGCCATTGCGGCACGTCGGCCTCCAGCAGCGCGGCCAGTTCCGCCGGGCCGGTCAGCAGCGGCACGGTGCCGGCGGCGGCGAAGCGGGCGCGGATGTCGGGCAGGTCGCGCAGCGTCCCCAGCGTCGCCGCCAGCCGTGCCACGATGGCGGGCGGCAGGCCGCGCGGGGCGGCGATGGCGTACCAGTTCAGCGCGGCATAGCCCGGCACGATCTCGGCGATGGCCGGCGTCTCCGGCAGCGCCGGGATGCGCCGCGGCGTCGCCACCCCGAGCAGCCGCGCCCGCCCGGCCTGCACATGCGGCAGCGTCTCCACCGTGCTGGAGAACACCATGTCGATCTCGCCGGCATAGAGCGCCGTCATCGCCGGCGCCGCGCCGCGGTAGCTCACATGCGTCAGCTCGATGCCGGCCGCCGAGGCGAAGAGCGCGCCGGCGAGGTGGTTGGAGGAGCCGACGCCGCCCGACCCGTAGGTCAGCCGACCCGGATCGGCGCGCGCCGCCGCCAGCACCTCCTGCACGGACCGGAACGGCCCCGCGGCGCGCACCACCATCGCCGTTGGCACGTCGGCGACGTGGCTCACCGGCGTCAGCGCCACGCGTGGGTCGAGGTTCTGGCTGGGATACAGGGCAGGCACGCTGGCCAGCGAGGCGCTGGTCAGCAGGAAGGCCTGGCCATCGGGCGGCGCCTGCACCACGGCGCGGATGCCGATGCTGCCGCCCGCGCCGGGCCGGTTCTCGATGAGGAAGGGCTGGCCCAGGCGCTCCTTCAGGTGCTCGCCCAGCAACCGGCCCACCGTGTCGATCGGCCCGCCGGCGCCGAAGGGGATGACGAGGCGCACGGGCCGGTCCGGCCAGGCCGCGCCCTGCGCGCTACCCTGCGCGCTACCCTGCGCGCTACCCTGGGCACGCCCGACGCCGGGCAGCGCCAGGGCGGCGGCAAGCAGCACGGGGCGGCGATGGATCACGCGCGGTCTCCTCCGGCGCCATTGAAGCCGAGTTGCGCGCCGCTGGGAATGCGGGGAAGCTCCGCATCCTGACGGGGAGGGGGCATGTACGAGCAGATCCTCTGCGATGCCGGCGCCGGGCACGGCGGCATCGCCACCGTCACGCTCAACCGCCCCGAGCGCCTGAACGCCTGGACGCCGGTGATGGAGCGCGAGCTGCGCGACGCCATGCAGCGCCTCGCCGCCGATGACACGGTGCGCGCCGTCATGCTGACCGGCGCCGGACGCGGCTTCTGCGCCGGCGCCGACCTCGGGCAGCGCAAGCCGGGCGAGCCCTACCCGGAATGGCCCGAGGGCGGCATCGGCGAGGATGCGGACCCGAATTTCACCGGACGCTACACCTACCTCGCCGGCGTGCCGAAGCCGGTGGTCGCCGCAATCAACGGCGCGGTGGCCGGCGTCGGGCTGGCGATCACGCTGTTCGCGGATTTCCGCTTCATGGCGGCCGGCGCCAAGCTTTCCGCCGCCTTCGCCCGGCGCGGGCTGATCGCCGAGCACGCCACCGCCTGGACGCTGCCGCGGCTGATCGGGCCGATGAACGCGATGGACCTGCTGCTCTCCGGCCGCACCATCCCCGCGGAGGAGGCCGAGCGGATGGGACTGGTGCGGGTGCTGCCGGCGGAGGGATTCCTCGACGCGGCGCGCGCGGCGGTGCGGGAATTGACCGGACTCTCCTCGCCGCGCTCCATGCGCGTGATCAAGCGCCAGGTCTGGGAGGGATTCTTCCAGGACCTCGCCACCGCCTCGCGGCGCGCCACCGAGGCGCAGGCCGACAGCCGCGACAGCGCCGACTACCGCGAGGGCATCGCCGCCTTCCTGGAAAAGCGCCGGCCGGGCTTCGCGGAACCATGAACGCCATGCACCGCCGCGCCCTGCTGGCCGCCGCCGCGCTGGCCGCAGAGGCACGGGCGCGGCCGGGGACGGTATCCTACGGCGACTTCAATGCCTCGTCGCAGGTGCCCGGCGCCTATCTGGGCGTGGTTGCGGGCGTGGACCTTCTCGGCGTGCCGTACCGGGCCATCGGCACCGCCTTCGCGGACCCGATGGCGGGGCGGCTCTCCTTCATCTTCGGCGATACCACCGCCGGCGACGCCTTCCTGCGCCAGGGCCAGGTGCGGGCCCTGGCGGTTGCGGGCCCTGGCGGTCTCGCGCGACGGCCGCTGGTCCCGCTTCCCCGACCTGCCGGCGCTGAGCGAGACCCGGCCCGATTTCGTGCTGACCGGCTTCCTCGGCCTGGCGGTGCCGGCGGCGACGCCGCGCGCCGTGGCGGAGCGGCTGAACGCGCTCGTCAACGAGGCGATCATGGCCGAGCCGATGCGGTCGCGGCTGATCGAATTCGGCTTCGACCCGCGGCCGCTCGACCTGCCCGCCATCGCCGTGCTGGTGCGGCAGGAGCGCGAGAAATGGGCGCGCTACACGCGGATGGCGGGCATCGAGGCGGAGTAGTCCACCTTCCCTCCCCCGCTTGCGGGGAAGGGCCAGGGTGGGGGTCGGTAAGCGTCGCAGCGGTGGTGCGGCCACCCCCATCCCCAACATCGGCGCAATGCGCCGATCCCTCGCCAGCGGGGGGAAGGGAGAGCTACAGGAAGCTCCGCAACGGCGTGCCTGCATCGGCCAGCGCCGCCGCGTCCAGCACCTTTCCGCCCGCGATCAGCCGCCGGCAGGGCGTCGCGTCCCGCCCGTTGTTGATCAGCACCGCGCCGCGCGCGCGCCCCGCCGCGTCGAGTGCGATCGCCGTCAGCCGATGCTCGCCCTCCGCGCGCTGCACGAGGGTCAGCGAGGGGTCCGGGTCGCCCAGCACCTGCAGGTTCCAGCCGAACTGGTCGGTCCAGTGCCACGGCACCTCGTCCGGCGGCGCGTCCATGCCGAGGATCGCGCGGGCCACCGCGGCGGGCTGGGTCTGCGCCACCTGCCAGGCCTCCAGCCGCATCGCCCGCCCGCCCCAGAACGGGTGCGGGAAGCGCGCCACCTCCCCGGCGGCGAAGATGCCGGGGATGCTGGTGCGTCCCTGCGCGTCGGTGAGGATTCCGTCCTGCACGGCGATGCCGGCGGCCTCGGCCAGCGCCGTCTCCGGCACGCCGCCGATGCCGGCGACGACGAGGTCGGCGGCGATGCGGGCGCCATCGCCGATCAGCAGCAATCCGCCATCCGGCGTTGGCTCGATGGCGCGCAGCGCACAGGACAGGTGCAGGTCGACCCCGTGCCCGCGGTGCAGCGCGGCGTAGCGCGCGCCGATGGCGGGCGGCACGCAGCGCGCCATGAGCCGGTCCGCCGCCTCCAGCACGCTCACCGCGCAGCCGAGCTGGCGGGCGGAGGCGGCGACCTCCAGCCCGATCAGCCCGCCGCCGACCACCGCCAGTCGCGGCCGCGCCGCCAGCCGCGCCTTCAGCCCCTCCGCATCCTCCAGCGTGCGCAAGGTCAGCACGCGGGGGTCCTCGGCGCCGGGGATGCGGAGGCGCCGCGCGCGGGCGCCGGTGGCGAGCACGAGATGGTCCCAGCCGATGCGCTCGCCCGCGGCGGTCTCCACCGCGCGTGCCGCCGGGTGGATGGCGGCGACGCGCGTACCGAGGCGGAGGTCGATCCGCCGCTCCGCATAGAATTCCGCGGCGCGGACAAACAGCCCGTTGCCCGGATCCGTGCCCAGCAGCACCGCCTTCGAGAGCGGCGGCCGGTCATAGGGGGGGTGTGCCTCCTCGCCGAGCAGGAGGATCCCGGCCGCGGCGTCCAACTCGCGCAACGCCTCGGCGCAGCGGCGCCCAGCCTGGCCCGCGCCAATGATGACCGTGCGCAAGCGGGGCTAGACCTGCACGAAGACCGCGCCGTTCTCCACCTTGGTGGGGTAGGTCGCCACGTCCACCTCGGCGGGCTCGCTCAGCGCGCGGCCGGTGCGGATGTCGAAGCAGGCCTGGTGCAGCGGGCATTCCAGCTTGCCGTCCTCGCAGAAACCCTCGGACAGCAGCGCGAATTCATGGGTGCAGACATCGTTGATCGCGAAGATGCCGTCGGCCAGCCGCACCACGGCGACCTGCACGTCGCCGATGCGGATGCCGAGCGGGGTCTCGGGCTTGAGCTCGGCCTCGGCGGCCACGCGGTGCCAGTCTGCCATGGTGGTTCAGCGCCTCGTCTCAGAGTTCCACAAGGATGTACTGGTCCTCGACGGTCACCGGGAAGGTCTCGGCGACGAAGGGACCCTTGGCCAGCTCCTCGCCCGGCGCGACCGTGACCTGGTAGGTGCGCGCGCGGATGCTGTCCGGGTCGGTGTAGGACTGGCCGGTGCGCAGGTCGAACTCCCAGCCATGCCAGGAGCACTGCACGAACTCGCGCGGGCGCGACAGGTCGTAGGTGCCCGGCTCCCGCGAGCTCAGCCGCCCGACCAGGCGGCCCTCGCAGAGCGAGCCGCCCTCATGCGGGCAGCGGTCGGTCAGCGCGTAGTATTCGCCGTTCGCGTGGAACAGCGCGATCTGCCGGCCCCGCACCTCCACCAGCTTGCTGCCGTTCTCCGGGATGTCGCCCACCCTGGCGACGACGTGGCGGGTCATGCGCGGCGTCCTCCGTGGCCATGATGGTGCGGTCGCGGCGGCAGGGCGTCAACGCGGCGCGCACTGTTCCCTCGCGGCTATTCCGGCCGGATGTTCGCGTCCCGGATCACCGCGCCCCAGCGGGCGCGTTCGGTCCGGATCAGCTCGTCCAGCTGCCGTGGCGTGCCGCCCATCACCCGCGCGCCCAGCCCGGCCATGCGCTGCCGCGCCATGGGACTTTCCAGGGTCGCGTTGGCCGCGGCGTTGAGCGCGGCGACGGTGGGCGCCGGCATGCCCTTCGGGCCGAGCAGGCCGAACCAGCCCTCGATGGTCGCCTCCGGGAAGCCGCTCTCGGCCATGGTGGGGATCGCCGGCACCAGCGGGCTGCGGTCGGCGCCGGTGACGGCCAGGCCGCGCAGCTCGCCGCGCTGCAGGACGGGGGCCATCAGCGCGAGGTTCTCGAACATCACCGGCACCCGGCCGGTCATCAGGTCGGCGCGCACCGTGCCGCTGCCGCGATACGGGATGTGCACGATGTCGATCCCCGCCAGCCGCTTGAACAGCTCGCCCGCCAGGTGCTGCGCCGTGCCCATGCCGGTGGAGGCGAAGCTGATCGCGCCCGGGCGTGCCTTGGCGAGTGCGATCAACCCGGCGATGTCCGTCACCGCCAGGATTGGATGCGCCACCAGCGCATAGGCGGTGCCGGCGATGCGCGCGACCGGGGTGAAGTCGTCGTTCGGGTCGAACGGCAGGTTGGGGTAGAGCTCCCGCAGCACGCCGTGACCGGAGGAGACGAAGACCAGCGTATGGCCGTCCGGCGCCGCGTTGCGCACCCACTCCGTGCCGATGATGCCGCTGGCGCCGCTGCGGTTGTCCACCACCACCTGCCGCCCGAGACGTTCGGACATGCCCTCCGCCACCATGCGGCCGAGCACGTCCGTGGTACCGCCGGGCGGGTAGGGCACCACCATGCGGATCGGCTGCGTGGGCACCCACTCCTGCGCGATGGCGGGCCGGGCCGCAGCGAGCGCGGCGGCGGCCAGGAATGCGCGCCGGGTCACGACAGCGCCGCCACGGCCTGGATCATCTGCTCCCGGCTCGGGGCCGGCCCGGCATCGGCCAGCCGGCCCACCGCCTCGCCCTGCATGGAGCAGCGCAGCATGTGCCGCGGCTGGGCCTGGTCGAAGTCGGGCAGCGCGACATGGCAGGTGCAGCGGTTGTCCCACAGCACGATGTCGCCGACCCGCCAGCGGTGGCGGTAGACGAATTCCGGGCTGGTCGCATGCGCGTTGAGGAAGCCGAGCAGCGCCGCGCTCTCCTCCTCGGTGAGGCCGAGGATGTGCGAGACGCGCTCGCCGGCCAGCAGCGACTTGCGCCCCGTCTCCGGATGCACGCGCACCATCGGGTGCACCACCGGCGGGTTGCGCCGGCGCATCTCGGCGACCAGCGCGGGGTCGCGCGCGAACAGGCCGCGCACCAGGGTCACGTCGTGCACCGCCTCCATGTCGGCGATGATCGCCTGCATCCGCGGACTCAGCGTGTCATGGGCCATGGTCAGGTTGGCCCACATCGTGTCGCCGCCGACGGGGGGCTTCTCCAGGCAGAGCAGCGCCGCGCCCTTGGCCGGGCGCAGGGAATAGGACAGATCGGTGTGCCAGTTGCGGCCGGTGTTGCGGGTCTGGCTGGGCCGGCCCAGGCGCTGCCTGTTGGAGACCACGAGGATCTCCCGATGGCCCTCCAGCAGGGTCTCCGGCGCCTGGGACTCATGCGTGTCGAGCTCGCCGAAATTGCGGCTGAAGGCGATGAGCCCTTCCGGTGTCAGCTGGGCATTGCCGGGGAAGACCAGCACCACGTGCCGCAGCCAGGCGTCATGGACGCGCCGCCGCGACGCCTCGTCGAGCGGTTGGGTCAGATCGAGGCCCGTGACCTCCGCGCCCATGGCATGGCCGAGCGGGGTGATCGACAGCTCCTGCATGGGCGTCCTCCGGTCGCGTTTCCCGGGAGGCTAGCCCGCGGCGACAGGATCGGGAACCAGGGGCTCAGGCCGCCCGCGCGTGCCGTTCGCCGGCGCCGGCGGGGCGTGGCGCTCGCCGAGGACGGCGATCGCCACGTGCTCCACGGGATCGTGGGTGCAGAACACCGCCATGGGTCCGGCTAGAAGCGGATGCGCAGCACCGCGGCGTTCGACCAGGGTCGGCGGGGCCGGGGCCGCAGCATGTCGCGCAGCCCGAGGCCGGTATCGACCGGCACCACCCCATGCACCGGAGTCTCAATGGCGAGGCAGTGGCAGGTCAACAGTGGCAGGTCAGGCGCCCGAGGGCCTGGCCACGGCCCACGCCGTCCATGAGTGCGCCGCCGGGTGGCTGCATGGGGTCGCAATCAAGGTGATGGATGTGCATGTTGTGTCTGCCTCCGAGGGGAGCCAGTGGGCGGCGGGCGGGGCCGGGTGGGCCCGGCGCATCCACGCCTCGGCGGAACGGGCAGCTCGCGCAGGCGGGCGCCATGGCGGGTCACCCGCGCCACGACGGCTCTTCCGGACTGCGCAAGTCACAAATTCGTGCAGAGCTTGATCCGAGTTCGCAATCGGGAGTGGAATTGGCCTTGGAGATTGTTCGTTTCCAAGGAAAATCCCAGGAAAATCAACAGTTTATCTCATACCGGAACGTTCTGTTTGCGCCTTTCCGCTTGCGGCCCCGCTCTGGTAAATAGTATGTGTTCGAAAGTTTCATGCATTGAAAGGCATCACATGCCCGCAGCCGTGAACCTGGTCGAGGCCGAGCGCAATTCCGTCGATCATGCCGCGCTGCGGCTGATGCTGAGCTATGTGGAAGCGGAATGCCTGCGCATGGGCGCGACGGATGCCGCGCGGCATGCCGCGCTCGCGGCCTCGCTGGTGCCTGTGCCGCCAGCCGCCGACCACGGGGGGGCCGGGGCCGCGCACCGCTCGGACGCGGCGCTGCACTGAGCGTGGGCGGGCCCGTGCCCCTCCCCAGGACCGTGCCGTGGAACGCCCCGTGATCCCGAACAGGCCCTGACCCGTCCGGCGCCGGCCCCCGGCGGCGTTCCCGTCCCGGCGCGCCCGCCCTATCCTCGGGCCGAATGCGCCTGCCGCGCTCCCGAAGCCGCGTGACGGAAGGATGGCCTGTCCGATGGAGCGCGAGGAGTCCGGGGATGCGACGCTGCGCCGGCGGGCCGACCGCCTGGACGAGCTCGCCGCGCTGGCCCAGCCGGTCCAGCACGACCTGAACAACCTGCTCACCGTCGTCTTCGCCAATCTCGACATGCTGAAGCGCCGCGTGACCGACGCGGCGCCGCTGCGCCAGCTCGGCCGGGTGCAGGAGGCGGCGCGGCGGCTCGAGGCTTCGACCCGCGCCATCCTGTCCCTGGCGCGCCGCCCGGTGCCGGGCGAGGTGGTCCTGTCGCCAGCCACCGCGGTGGCTGCGCTGGAGCCGCTGCTTGCCGTGCTGCTGCCGGCGCCCGGCGCCCTGGCCCTGGACCTGCCGCCGGACCTGCCGGCCTGCCGGTTCGACCGGGCCTGGCTGGATGCGGCGCTGCTCGGCCTCGCCC
>JAIEOP010000401.1 GCA_019750465.1 Acetobacteraceae bacterium
GACGGGATGCCCGGGCCGGGCGGCAGCGGCGGCGGCCTCCGCCAGCAGGGGCGGCCGCGGGGCGGCGGAAGCCTCGGGTTCCGTGCGGCGCAGCGGCCAGCCATCCGGGCCGAGATCCACCAACGTCGCGCCGGCACAGCCGATCGCGGCCGGCAGCAGATCGAGCAACGCGGGCAGCATGCGCGGCGCCAGTACCGCCTCCCGCACCCGGCGCACCAGCGCCTGCACCGCCAGGGCGCGACGCAGTGCGCCGGCCTGCGCCTCGGCCTCCCCGACCTCGACGGTGATGTCGCGGGCAACGCCGCGCAGGCCCATGAAGCGGCCATCCCGCCCGAACAGCGGCGCCACGGTGAAGCTCAGGCAGGCGGCTTCGCCATCCATCCGGCAGAGCCAGGCGCGCACGTCGCGTGCCGGCACGCGCAGTGCGAAAGGGTCGGGGTCGGTGCGCAGCAGCAGCCCCTCCTCCAGCGGCCGGCGTCCCAGCAGGCTGGTTGCAGGCCAGCCGAGCGCCTGGTCGGGTGCGAGGAAGCTGAGGCGACCGTCGGAATCGGTTTCGAACGCGAGGTCGGCGGCGAGGCCGACCAGGTCCCGCCAGCGCTGGCGGGACTCGATCAGCGCGCCCTGGGCGGCGTTGCGCAGGGCGACGACCTCGCCGGTAGGCGGCAGGGCAGGCGCCAGGGTGAGCGCCGGTCCCTCCGCCTCGGACGGGGCGTCCGGCATCTCCAGGGGCGCGACGATCGCATCGGGACGCGGCATGCGCCCAGATTGCGCGCCCGCGGTGAATGCGCGGTTAGCGCGCGCCCCGAAGGTTGCCCGCATGACGGGGCGCTCCGCGACGCCAGCCACCGCGTTGACAGCCGCCGGGCGCCGTCGTCATGGTCCGGGGCCTCTCGCCCGGGACCGACCGATGACCTCCGCCAGCCTCCAGCCGCGCATCGAAGATCTCTGGACGCGCCGCGACTCGCTCTCCGCCGCCACCGGTGGCGACGACCGCAAGGCCGTTGAGGGAGCATTGGAGGCCCTGGATGAGGGGAAGGTCCGCGTCGCCGAGCCGGATGCCGCTGCACCCGGCGGCTGGCGGGTGAACCAGTGGCTGAAGCAGGCGGTGCTGCTGAGCTTCCGGCTGACCGATTCGGCGCCGATGGACACCGCCGCGGGTGCCTACGACAAGGTGCCGCTGAAATTCGCCGGCTGGGGGCCGAACCGATTCAAGGAGGCCGGCTTCCGCGCCGTGCCCGGCGCCGTGGTGCGGAAGTCCGCCTTCATCGCGCCGGGGGCGGTGCTGATGCCCTCCTTCGTGAATGTCGGCGCCTGGGTCGGGCGCAACACCATGGTCGACACCTGGGCCACCGTCGGCTCCTGCGCGCAGATCGGCGCCAACGTGCACATCTCGGGCGGCGTCGGCATCGGCGGCGTGCTCGAACCCCTGCAGGCCAACCCGGTCATCATCGAGGATGACTGCTTCATCGGCGCGCGCTCCGAGGTGGCGGAGGGCGTGATCGTGGAGCGCGGCGCGGTGCTGTCGATGGGCGTCTTCATCGGCGCCTCGACGAAGATCATCAACCGCGCGACCGGCGAGGTGCATGTCGGGCGGGTGCCGGCCTTCTCCGTGGTGGTGCCCGGCAGCCTGCCGGGGCGGCCGCTGCCGGACGGCTCGCCGGGCCCGTCGCTCTACTGCGCCGTCATCGTGAAGACGGTCGATGCGCAGACCCGCGCGAAGACCTCGATCAACGAATTGCTGCGCGACTAGGCGCACCGTGCAGAACGCCGCCACCGATCCGCTTCCACTCGCCCAGGCGCTGATCCGCTGCCCCTCGGTCACGCCGGCCGATGCCGGGGCGATGGCGGTGCTGGAGACGGCGCTGCGCCCGCTCGGCTTCACCTGCCACCGGCTGAAATTCGGCGAGATCGAGAACCTGTTTGCCCGGCGCGGCACGGCCGGGCCGCATTTCTGCTTCGCCGGCCATACCGATGTGGTGCCGCCCGGCGCGCGCGAAGGCTGGCAGGATGACCCCTTCTCCGGCGCGGTGCGGGACGGGCTGCTGCATGGCCGCGGCGCCTGCGACATGAAGGGCGGCATCGCCGCCTTCGTCGCGGGCCTGGCGGACTGGATCGCGGCGCATGGCAGCCGCCCGGGCAGCGTCTCGCTGCTCATCACCGGGGACGAGGAGGGGCCTGCCAGGGACGGCACCGTGCGCGTGCTGGAATGGATGGCGGCGAACGGGCACATCCCGGACGTGGCCCTGGTGGGCGAGCCGACCTCCCGCGCCGCGCTCGGCGACATCGTGAAGGTCGGGCGGCGCGGCAGCATGACGGCCTGGATCACGCTGCTCGGCACCCAGGGCCATTCCGCCTATCCGCAGCGCGCCGACAACCCGATCCACCGCCTGGTGCGGGTGCTGCACCGCCTGATCGCGACGCCGCTCGATGCCGGCAGCCGGTTCTTCGAGGCCTCGACGCTTCAGGTGACGGGGTTCGATGTCGGCAACGCGGCGAACAACGTGATCCCCGCGGAGGCGCGGGCGATGATCAACATCCGCTTCAACGACCTGCACACATCGGCGACGCTCACCGAACACCTGCACGCCGCGCTGCGGGCTGAGGAGGCGCGCTACGAGATGCGCGTCGAGTGCTCCGGCGAGAGCTTCCTGACCCGGCCCGGACCCTTCGTGGAGGCGCTGCGCCGCGCCGTCCTGCGCGCCACCGGCACCGAGACCACGCTGGATACCGGGGGCGGCACCTCCGATGCCCGCTTCATCGCCCGCTACTGCCCGGTGGCGGAACTCGGCGCGGTCGGCGCCACCATGCACAAGGCCAATGAATGCGTGCCGGTCGAGGAACTGCGCGCGCTCGCCGGCCTCTATCGCACCGTGCTCGAGGAGGTTTTCGCCTGAGCGGATCAGCACCGCCGCCGCTGCCGCCGGCCAGCGGCAGCCCGATGCCCGGCGGCACCCTCGGCGCCGGGCTGCGCGGCGCCGTGCTGCTGGCGCGCGGCCAGGCCGCGGGCCTGGCGCTGATCGACGGCTCGGCGGAGGGCGCGGCGAAGAGCTTCCAGGTCGCGCTGTTCTGCCTGCCGCCCTTCGTCATTCTGCGCCTGCTGTCCTGGGCCGCCGGGACACCGCCCGGCGGCGGCTACGGCATGGGCCTGGCGGCCGAGATCCTCGGCTTCGTCATCGCCTGGGCCGGCTTCGCGCTCGCCTCCCTGCCGGCGGCGGAGGCGGCGCAGCGGCGGGCCCGCTGGCCGCTCTTCATCGCGGCCTGGAACTACACCAATGTCGCGCAGTATGCGCTGCTGATGCTGGTCGGCGGCGTGCCGGTCCTGCTGGGCCTGCCGGACACGGTGGCGCAGGTGCTCGGGCTCGCCGCACTCGGCTACGTGGTCTGGCTGGAATGGTTCGTCGCGCGGGTGGCCCTGAACGTGCCGCCGATCCAGGCGGCCGGCTTCGTGCTGATGGACCTTGCGATCAGCGTCTTCGTCGCCGGCCTGGTGGCGAGGCTTTCGGCGGGATGAGGCGGGGCGCTACTGCCAATCCGGCTCCGGGTCGTAGCGCACGGCCATGAAGCACAGCCCTTCCGCCGGTGCGGTCTGTCCCCCGGCGGCGCGGTCGCGGCCGTCCAGCACGGCGCGCGGCCAGGCCGCCGGGCGACGGCCGAGCCCCACCTCGACCAGCGTTCCGACCAGGTTGCGCACCTGGTGGTGCAAAAAGCTTCGCGCCTCGACGGTGACCACCACCGCCGCACCATCCCGTGCCACGTCGAGCCGTTCCAGCGTGCGCAGCGGCGTCCTCGCCTGGCAGGCAGCGGCCCGATAGGCGGAAAAATCATGCCGGCCGAGCAGCGTCTGCGCCGCCGCGTGCATGGCCGCATCATCGAGCGGATGGCGGATGTGCCAGGCCCGCCCGGCCTCCAGCACCGGCCGGGCGCGGCGGTTGAGGATGCCGTAGCGGTAAGAGCGGCGGATCGCGCTGAACCGGGCGTGCCACCCCTCCGGCGCCAGGGCGCCGCGTACCGCCGCCACGGGGTGCGGCCGCAGGTGGTGGTTCAGCGCCTCGCAGAGCCGCCCCGGCGCGATCTCCCGCGCCAGGTCGATCTGCACGACCTGGCCGGCGGCATGCACGCCGGCATCGGTGCGCCCGGCGGCCAGCACCTCCGGGGGGGAGCCGCCGGGCAGTTGCAGCGCGGCGGCGGCGGCCTCCATCACCTGTTGCACGGAGAGCCCGGCATCCTGGCGCTGCCAGCCGACAAAGGGGCCGCCGTCGTATTCCAGGGTCACCGCGTAGCGGGGCATCAGCCCAGCACGGCGCCGGGCGGCAGGGGAAAGCCGCGGAGGAACGCCGCCGCCGGCAGCGGCGCGCGGCCGGGCCGCTGCAGCCGGGTGAGGCGCAGCGCCGTGCCGTTGCCGCAGGCGATCGCCGGCGCCCCGTCCAGCACCGTGCCGGGCGCCGCATCGGTGGCCCCGGCGGGTTCGGCGGCCAGCACGCGGATCGCCTCGCCGCCCTGCTCGAAATAGGTCCCAGGCCAGGGGTTGAGCGCGCGGACGCGCCGGTCCAGCGCCGCGGCATCCAGCGTCCAGTCGAGCTTCCCGTCGGCCTTGCCGAGCTTCGGGGCGTAGGTCGCGCCTGCTTCGGGCTGCGGCACCGCGGGCGGGTCGCGCTCCAGCGCCTCCAGGATCAGCCGCGCCCCCAGCGCCGCCAGCGCATCGTGGATCTCGGCCGTCCCCGCGCGGGGGCCGATCGGCACCGTGCCCTTCAGCAGCATCGGGCCGGTGTCGAGGCCTTCGTCCATGCGCATGATGGTCACGCCGGTCTCGGCATCGCCGGCCATGATCGCCGCCTGGATGGGCGCCGCGCCACGCCAGCGCGGCAGCAGCGAGGCATGGATGTTCAGGCAACCGCGCCGCGGCGCCGCCAGCATGGGCAGGGGCAGGATCAGCCCATAGGCCGCAACCACGGCGACATCGAGATCGAGTGCCGCGAAGGCGGCATGCTCGGCCGCCTCGCGCCGCAGCCGCGCCGGGGTCCGCACCGGCAACCCGAGATCCTGCGCGGCACGCTGCACCGGGCACGGGGTCTCGCGCTGCCCGCGTCCCGCCGGGCGCGGCGGCTGGCAATACACCGCGGCGATGTCGTGCCCGGCCGCATGCAGCGCGCGCAGCGCCGGCACGGCGAAATCGGGGCTGCCCATGAAGGCGACCCGCAGGCGCGCGCCGTTCATGCTGGCTGCCGCACCGGGTCAGTCCCGCGCCCTGGCCTTCAGCTCCTTGGCCAGCTTGCGCAGCAGCATGTTGCGCTTCAGCGCGGACAGGCGATCGACGAAGAGAACACCGTCCAGGTGATCCAGCTCGTGCTGCACGCAGGTGGCGAGCAGGCCTTCCGCATCCAGCTCGCACCGCGCGCCGGCAAGGTCCTGGTAGCGCAACCGGACGCGGGCCGGGCGCGTCACGTCGGCATACTGGCCGGGCAGGGAGAGGCAGCCTTCCTCCCGCGTCACCAGCTCGGCGCTGGCGGCGACGATCTCCGGGTTCACCAGCACCATCGGCGCCTTCGCGTCGTCCTTCTGCAGATCCATCACGAAGACCCGCAGGCCGACGCCGACCTGCGGCGCGGCCAGGCCGATGCCCGGGGCGGCGTACATGCTGGCCAGCATGCGCGGCGCCAGGGCGCGCACCTCGTCCGCGTCGGCCGGGCCGACCGGCCTCGCCCGCGCGCGCAGCCGCGGGTCGGGGACCAGCAGGATCGGCAGCAGCTCGGCCGGCGCGACGATCCCGGTGGCCACCCCGGAGGCGGAGCGGGCGCCGGCGTCGGTGGTTGCGTCTGCGGTGGTGGTGTCTGCGGTGGTGGTGTCTGCGGCCATCGGTGGGGGCAAAGGGTGTTTCGCGGCCTGCGCCGCGGTCGCGCGACGCCGAGGTTTGGCACCGGCATGTAAGGCCGGCGGGTCGGCCGCGCAACGCGGGCGTGCCCCGGCCCCTCTTGCATTGGCCCCTGTCGTGGACAACATGCGACGCGTGGCGCGGCGCTTCGGGCCGCCCCGCACGCTTCGCTCGGCATTGAGGAGGCCGCCTGCCGTGTCACGTCCCTCGCCGTTCGGATCCCCGCTGTTCCTCGGGTTCGACCATCTCGAGCAGATGCTCGACCGGGTGACGAAGAACGCCGACGGCTACCCGCCCTACAACATCGAGCAGTCGGGCGAGAACCGGCTGCGCATCACCCTCGCGGTCGCCGGCTTCGCGATGGACGACCTGCAGATCACGCAGGAGGACAACCAGCTCGTCATCCGCGGCCGCCACAAGGAGGAGCCGGAAGGGCGCGTCTTCCTGCACCGCGGCATCGCCGCCCGGCAGTTCCAGCGCGCCTTCGTGCTCGCCGAGGGCATCGAGGTGGAGGGCGCCTGGCTGGACAACGGGCTGCTGCACGTGGATCTGCGCCGGCCGCAGCCCGAGGTCCGGGTGAAGACCATCGAGATCAACGGAACCGGTGCCGGGGCGACCCGCACCGTGGTGGGCGGGCGCGCCGAACCAGCGCGCTAGGCCCTGATCGAGGCGCCGGGGCCGCACGGAGGACCGGCGCGCAGGAACCGCCAGCGCCTTCGGGGCGGCGGAAAGGAGACAGACAGATGAGCCACAATCATCAGCCCGATGGCAATGCCGGCAACCCTCCGGCGAACCTGCGGCAGCTTTCCGCCGCCGACTGGGCAGCCTTCGGCGTTCAGCAGATCGCCTATATCCGACCCGTTCTCGTGAACGGCGTACGCGGCATCTCGATCCACGCGGCCGATGGCACGCCGATCGGCGCCGCGCCGGATGCGCGCCTCGCCATCGCCGCGATCCTGCAGCACGAGATGGAGCCTGCCCTCGTGCATTGAGGGGCCGGGTCAGGCCGGTGCCGGTCCTTCCGGCTCCATCAGCTCGATCCGGTTGCCGAAGGGATCGTCCACGAACAGCCGGTGCCAGCCGGGCAGCGGCGCGTCGGTGTGGGTCGGGCAGCCGGCCGCCGCCAGGCGCGCCGAGAGTCCGGCCAGATCCTCCACCAGGAAGGCCGGGTGTGCCTTGCGGGCGGCGCGGAACCCGGCCTCGACGCCGAGGTGCACCCGGACGGCGCCCGCTTCGAACCAGCAGCCGCCGCGGCCGGCGAGCGCCGCGGGTTTCGCCACTTCGGGGATGCCGAGCAGGCCGGCATAGAATCCGCGCGCGTCGGCCTCCCCGCCGGGCGGCATGGCAAGCTGGACATGGTGCAGGCCCCGGATCGCCATCGCCGGCGCTCGCCTACGCCGCCGGCGCGTCGATCCAGCCGACATGGCCGTCGGGCCGGCGATAGACCACGTTCAGCACGCCCGAGGCGCTGTTGCGGAACATCAGCACCGGCGCATGCGTGAGGTCGAGGCGCATCACCGCCTCGCCCACCGTGAGGCGGGCGATCTCGGTCGGGTGCTCGGCCACCACGACGCCGTGCGGCGCCTCCGCCGCGACCGCCTCCGCCGCCGCCGCCTCCTCGGCCTCGTCCTCGTCCTGGCGCAGCACGACCTGGCGGGCCATCTCCGGCACCGCCGCGCTGTCGCGCTCCTCGGCCAGGCTGCGGGCATGGTCGTTGACGCGCCGGCGGTAGCGGCGCAGGCGCTTGGCCAGGTGCTCGGCCGCCACTTCGAAGGCGCGATGCGCGTCGGGCGCCTCGCCTTCCGCGCGCATGAACAGGTTGCGCCCGGCCTTCAGGTTGATGTCGCAGGCGAAGTGGGAGCGGTTGTCGCGGTGGAAGGTGACGTTGGCCTCCACGGCATGGTCGAAATACTTCTTGGTGATCGCGGCCAGGCCGTCTCGGACGTGCGTCTGCAGGGCTTCGCCGGTCTCGACCTGCTTGCCGGCGACGGTGATGTGCATGAACCCGGGTCTCCTTCACCAGTAAGGGGAAGGACGCCCGGCAGGTCCGGCGGCCCGGGCGGGTCGCCCCGCCGGGGAGAGCTGGATCAGGCCGGGACGGCCTTCTCCCGCTTGCGCTGCACGGAGGATGGAATGCGCAGCGCCTCGCGGTATTTGGCCACGGTGCGGCGGGCGATGTCCACGCCTTCCTGACGCAGCCGGTCCACGATCGCGTCGTCCGAAAGAACGGCCTCCGGATCCTCGGCGTCGATCATCGCCCGGATCCGGTGGCGCACGGCTTCGGCGCTGTGCGACTCGCCGCCCCCGGTGCCCGCGATCGCGGTGGTGAAGAAGAATTTCAGCTCGAAGGTTCCCCGCGGCGTGGCGATGTACTTGTTCGCCGTGACGCGGCTGACGGTGCTCTCGTGCATCGACACGGCCTCGGCCACGTCGCGCAGGATCAGCGGCCGCAGGTGCTCGATGCCGTGCTGGAAGAATCCGTCCTGGCGACGCGCGATCTCGGCGGCGACCTTGAGGATGGTGTTGGCCCGCTGCTCCAGGCTTTTCACCAGCCAGTTCGCCGTCTGCAGACGCTCGGCGATCCAGGCCTTGTCCTCCCGCTTCGCCGCGCCGAGCTGGGCGCGGGCGTGGAAGCCGCGGTTGATCAGCACGCGCGGCAGGGTTTCCGGGTTCAGCTCCAGGAACCACTCGCCGTCCGGGGCGCGGCGCATCAGCACGTCCGGCACCACGACCGGCGCGGGCGCGGCATCGAAATTCGCCCCTGGCTTCGGATCGAGCCGTCGCAGCTCGGCGATCATGTCCGTGAGGTCCTCGGCATCGACCCCGCAGGCCTGCATCAGGCCGGCCCGGTCGCGCCGCGCCAGCATCTCCAGGTTGTCGAGCAGCGCCTGCATGCAGGGGTCGAGGCGGTTGCGGTCGGCCAGCTGCACGGCCAGGCATTCGCGCAGGTCGCGGCAGAACATCCCCACCGGGTCGAAGCGCTGCATGCGCGCGCGCACCGCCATGATGCGCTCGACCTCGCAGCCCATGGCCTGTGCGATGATCTGGTCATCCACCGCCAGCCGGCCGGCGGCATCGACCAGGGCAAGCAGCTGCGCGGCGATCAGCCGGTCCTTGGGGTCACCGAATGTCAGCCGCACCTGTTCGCCAAGGTGATCGCGCAGCGACCGTACCCCGGCAGCCAGGTTGTCCACGCCCGCGATGTCGTCGGCGAAGTCGCTGCGGCCGCCGGCGCCGGCCGGGCCGTGCCCGCCATCGGCGCTGCCGCCGCTGTCATAGACATTGTCCCAGCTCGCGACGTCGAGCGGCGCCGCGGCCTCGCCGGGCAGGGCGTCGGAGATGGTGGCGGCGTGCGAATCCTGGGCTTCCGGCTGGGCGGGGAGGGGGTCGGCGCGCCGGCCGTCATCCGGGCCGGGCGTCGCGCGCTCGTCGCGCTCCAGCAGCGGGTTGCGCTCCAGCTCCTCCTCGATGAAGGCGGTGACTTCGAGGTTGGAGGATTGCAGCAGCTTGATCGCCTGCCGCAGCTGCGGCGTCATCACCAGCGACTGCGTCTGGCGAAGATCGAGGCGCGGAGCTAGCGCCATGGCAACGTCGTGGTTCGAATTTCCTCCCCCCACGAGCGGGGAGAGGGCAGGAGGGGGGGCGTGCCGTGGAATTGCGCGCGTCGGGCCGCCCCCACCCCAACCCTCCCCCGCAGGCGGGGGAGGGGGTGTCCGACGGTCCTCACAGGCTGAACCGCTCCCCCAGATAGACCCGCCGCACGCCCTCATGCGCGACGATGTCGGCGGGCAGGCCCTCCATCAGCACCTGGCCGTCATGCAGGATATAGGCGCGGTCGATGATCTCCAGCGTCTCGCGCACGTTGTGGTCGGTGATCAGCACGCCGATGCCGCGGTCCTTCAGGTGGCGCACCAGGTCGCGGATCTCGCCCACCGCGATCGGGTCGATGCCCGCCAGAGGCTCGTCGAGAAGGATGTAGGAAGGGTGCGTGGCCAGGGCGCGCGCGATCTCGCAGCGCCGGCGCTCGCCGCCGGAGAGCGCCAGCGCGGGCGCGCGGCGCAGGTGGGCGATGCCGAACTCGGTCAGCAGCGCGTCCAGCATCTCCTCGCGGCGGGTGCGGATCGGCTCCACCACCTCCAGGGCGGCACGGATGTTGTCCTCCACCGAGAGGCCGCGGAAGATCGAGGCCTCCTGCGGCAGGTAGCCGAGGCCGAGGCGCGCGCGCCGGTACATCGGCAGGTGCGTCACGTCGTTGCCGTCCATCACCACCTGGCCCTCGTCGGGCTGCACCAGGCCGGTGATCATGTAGAAGGTCGTCGTCTTGCCGGCGCCGTTCGGGCCGAGCAGGCCCACCGCCTCGCCACGCCGCAGGCTGATCGAGACGTTCCGCACCACCGGCCGCTTGCGGTAGCGCTTGCCGAGGCCGGTGGCGACCAGGCCACCCTTGCCGTCGATGGGGCGCAGGCTGTCCCGCTCGCGCGCCACCAGCCCGGTCGCGGTCATTGTGGAGGCGGCGCTCATCCCCGGGGGCCCCTCACCGGGCGCCGCCCTGGGGCCGCGGCGCCGCGCCGCCACGGGCTCCGCCGGCAGGCCCGGCCCCGCCGCCGCTCCCCTGGGCTGCCAGCGGATCCTCGCCGCCCTGCTGCTGCGGCAGGATAAGCCCCTGCACCCGCGCCCCCGGGGTGGAGACCAGCCGCGCCACGCCGGTCTGCAGGTTCACGATGGCCTCCTGGCCGTTGATCTGGTTGTCGCCCCGGGTGATGCGGACATTGCCGAGGATGCGGGCCATGCCGGTCGCCGCGGAATAGACGCCGCGGTCGCCGCGCACCACGTCGAGCGCAGTGCGGATCTCCACGCTGCCGAAGGCCTCGACGCGGTCGAGCTTGCCGGCGCCGGGCACGTCGCGCCCCTCCGGCGTCCTGGCGCGCGGCGCCGCTGCTGGGGTGGCGCCGCCGGCCGCAGGCGCCTCCTCGAGGAAATAGGCGACGATGGTATCGGCCGTGATCCGCCGTCCCTCCGCCCGGTCGGTCACCACCGCGCCGCCGCGCGCCACCGCCATGCGCCGTCCGGACCAGTATTCCAGGCTGTCGCGCGCGGTGATGTCGTTCGCGCCGGAGGTGAGGGACAGGTTCCGGCCGGTCAGCACGAGCACGGCCTGGTCGATGTCGTAGACCGCGCGGTCGCCGCGGGCGATGTCGGTGGCGGTGGTGATCTTCACCCGCCCCTCGGCCTCCAGCCGCCAGATCTCGCTGCCGCCCGACAGCGGCGATTCGGCGGAGGCCGCCGGGGTGGCGCCGGGTGGCCGGCCCGGTGCGGCGGCCTGCTGCCGGGAGCCCTCCTGCCTGTCCGGCGGCTGCCGGTAGCGCGCCAGCAGGCGCTCGGCATCCACCGTCACGCCGTCCTGCACGGCGCGGGCGTTGCCGCGGGCGATCACCACCTGCTCGCCCTGGCGCCATTCGATGCCGTCGGTCGCGGTGACCTCGACCGGTCCGCCGCGGCTGAGGTCGATGCCCTGCGCCGCGGCGCCCAGGGCGCCGAGCAGCATGGCCAGCCCGGAAAGGGTGCGGAGCAGAGGTTGCCCGGTCATGGGCGGCTCTCCAGGACGGCCCGGGCGTTGCCGGTGAAGACCACCACCGCGCCACGCTCGGTCAGGCGGAAGCCTTCCGAGGTCAGGGTGCCGAAGCCGCCCTGCGCGGCGACCGGCGTGTCGCCCTCGGCCGCGCCCTCATCCAGCAGCACCAGCGCCTGCGCCGTGCGCAGCATGGTGCCGTTGTCGTGGTAGATGGTGACGTTCCCCTCCAGCAGCAGCCGGTGCGCCGGCTTGTCGTAGCGGCCGGTATCGGCGCGCACGAAGACCCAGGCGCCGTCGTTCAGCACGATGTCGCCGCGCGGCTCGGTGAGATCGAGGATCTCCTCGGCGCCCACCTGCTGGCCGATGGCGGCGGTGATGGTGTAGGGCCGGCTTTCCTCGTCGATGCCGCGGTAGCGCGGGTTGACGACGCGCAGCGCCTCCGCCCGCGGTTCGATGGTGCGGCGGAAGCTGACGCGCCCGCCATCGCCCTGGCCGTCGATCTCCGGCCAGAAGGCGATGGCGGAGAGCAGGCCGAGCGCCAGGACCGGCAGCAGGACCTTCACCGCCCGGACGGCGAACCGCCGGCGGGCCAGCGCGCCTGGGCTCGGCGCGCGGCGCGCCCGCGAGGGCGGCGGCATGTGCCGGCCAGGCCCGCCTGTCGCGGCCCGCCGCGGGCCGGGGCCCGCAAGGACCGGCGCGGGCCGGTCCGGCGTTCCGGTCCGTCCGCTCATGCGACGCCGGCCCGCAGCAGGTCGTGCACGTGCAGGATGCCGACCGGGGCGCCACCGTCCGCCACCACGAAGAGCGTGGTGATGCTGCGCTCGTTCATCAGGCGCAGCGCCTCGGCGGCCAGGGTGTCGGGGCCGATGGTGCGCGGCGCGCGCGTCATCACCTCGCCCGCGGTGCGCGCCAGCAGCGAGGATTGCGGCGCCGCCCCGCCAGGGGCGAGGGCCCGGCGCAGGTCGCCATCCGTGATCACGCCGACCAGCCGCCCGTCCGCGACGATGCCGAGGCAGCCGAAGCGCTTCTCCGACATCGCCACCAGGGCGGCGTCCATGCGCATCTCCGGCGGCGCCAGCGGCACCTCCGCGCCGCCATGCATCAGGTCCCGCGCGCGCGACAGCTTGGCGCCCAGCCGCCCGCCCGGGTGGAAGGTGCGGAAATCGGCGGCGGTGAAGCCGCGCCGGGTCAGCAGCGCCACCGCCAGCGCGTCGCCCAGCGCGAGTTGCATGGTGGTGCTGGTGGTGGGTGCGAGGCCCATGGGGCAGGCCTCAGGCGCCGCCGGCAGCAGCAGCGCCACGTCGGCATCGCGCGCGAGCGCGCTGTCGGCCCGGCCGGAGATCGCCACCAGCGGCAGGCCGAAGCGGCGGGCATGCGCCACCAGGTCCGCGAGTTCCGGCGTCTCCCCCGAATTCGACAGCGCCAGCACGCCGTCCCCGGGGACCACCATGCCGAGATCGCCATGCGAGGCTTCGGCAGGGTGCACGAACAGCGCGGGGGTGCCGGTGGAGGCAAGGGTCGCGGCGATCTTGCGGGCGACATGGCCCGACTTGCCCATGCCGGTGACGACGACCCGGCCGGTCACCCCGGACAGCAGGGCGACGGCCCGGGCGAAGCCGCCCGCCTCGAGGCCCTCGGCGAGTTGCCGGAGCGCGGCCGCCTCCAGCGACAGCACCCGGCGGCCGACCTCCAGGTCGGCCGAGGCGGCAGACGCTGGCAGGGTCGGCGCGGCGTCGGGGCCGAGCCGGGCGGGAAGGCTGGTCTGGGGCAGGTCCACGCCCGCCTGTATGCTGCCCGAGGCCCAGGGGGTCAACGACAGCGTGCGGATGTGATCAAGAATCGTGCCAACGGGTGGGGAGCGGCGGACGGGTGGCGTCGTGATCAACTGCCCGCGTCCAGGAACGGCTGGAGCAGGCCGAGGAACCCTTCTGGATTCTCCGCATGCACCCAGTGTCCCGCCCGCGGCACGGTGGCGAAGCGGGCGGCGGGGAACAGCGCCCGGAAGCGGGCGTGGTGCTCGGGCCGGATGTAGTCGGACCGCTCCCCCGCGAGCACCAGGACGGGGCCGGGATAGCGGGTCGCCAGTTGGGGGAAGCCCTCGATCGCGGGCATGGCGGCGCCGATCGCGGGCAGGTTGAGCCGCCAGGACGGCCGGTCGGGTTCGAACGGGGCACCCTCGAAGCGCAGGTTCTGCACCAGGAAGGCGCGGATGCCGGGCTGCGGCACCGCCCCGGCCAGCGCCGCATCGGCCTCGCGCCGGGTCAGGCCGGGCCGCAGCGGCACCGCCTGCATGGCCGCGACATAGGGCCGCAAGGCCGGCGGATTGGCCGCCGGGGCGACGTCCACGACCACCAGCCGGCCCACCGTGTCCGGCCGGGTCAGCGCCAGGACCATGGCGACCTTGCCGCCCATGGAATGGCCGACCACCGTGGCGCCTGGCGCGGCCAGCGCCGCCAGCGTCTCCGCAACGTCCCCGGCCATGGTCGGGTAGTCCATCGCGGCATCCCAGGGGCTGGCGCCGTGGTTGCGCAGGTCGAGGGCGATCACCCGCCGCCCCGCCCCGGCCAGGCGCTTCTGCACCGTGCCCCAGTTCTGCGCCGCCCCGAACAGCCCGTGCAGCAGCACGACCGGCGCGCCCGTGCCCATCTCCACCGCGTTCAGTCGCATGGCAGCGTCCCTACCCGCGCGAGGCCAGCCAGACGCTGACCCCGATCAGCGCCCCGCCCAGCAGGATGTCCGGCCCGAGCGCCTCGTCCAGCCACAGATGGGAGACGACCACCCCCATGGCGGGGATCAGCAGGAAGCCCACCGCCGTCATCACGCCGGAGAGCCGGCGTCCGGCCTCGATGGTGGCCCAGGTGCCGATCGGCGCGGCGAAGGCGCCGACGAAGAGGGCGTGCCACAGCGCCTCCCGCGGCACCCCGCCCGTCGGCGCGCGCCACAGTGCCAGCGGCAGGATCAGCAAGGCGCCCAGGGCGAAGCACCAGGGCAGCAGGTCGAGCACGGGCCGGGTCGGCGGAAAGCGCCGGGTCACCAGGATGGCGACGCTCCACGCCAGGCTCGCCCCCAGCAGCAGCCCGTAGCCCGGCAGCATCCCAAGCGTGGCGCCGGAGAGCAGCGACCAGGGCGCCATCAGCATCGCCACGCCGAGCAGCCCGATGCCCGCCGCCCACCACTGCCGCGGCGAGACGCGCTCGCCCAGCACCACGACCGAGAGCGGGATCAGCCAGAACACCGTGACATTGCCGAGGATCGCCGTGCGCCCCGCCGGCACGTAGTCCAGCGCCAGGTGCGCCATGGCGAAGAAGCTGCCGATCTGCAGCAGCCCCACGGCGACCACCGTGGGCCGGTCCGCCCGCGCCGGGATCCGCAGCCGCCCCAGCGCCGCCAGCAGCAGCCCCGAGACCAGCGCCGCCAGCGCAGCCCGGTTCAGCGCGAACCACAGCGAGGAGGCGCCGGCATCCAGCGCATGCTTGGTGATCGGCCAGATGCCGCCGAACAGCACGACGGAGACCAGCAGGTAGCGAAGGCCCGACAGCGCCCCCCTCCCCTGCGGAGCGGGGAAGGGGTCGGGGGTGGGGGGGGCCACCACCGATGATGGCGGCCCCCACCCCCACCCAGCCCTCCCCCGCCAGCGGGGGAGGGTGCTCAATCGGCGACCTTCAGCATGATCTTGCCGATGTGCTGGCTGCTCTCCATCAGCCGGTGCGCCGCGGCCGCCTCGGCCAGCGGGAAGACCTTGTAGATCGGCGGCGCGCAACGGCCCTCATCCAGCAAGGGCCAGACCTTGGCCCGCAGCTCGGCGGCGATCGCGCCCTTCTGCGCCGTGGTGCGCGGCCGCATGGTGCTGCCCGTCACCGTCAGCCGGCGCAGCATGATCGGCAGCAGGTCCGCCCGCTCCACCGTGTTTCCGCCCAGCATGGCGATCAGCACCAGCCGCCCGTCCATGCGCAGCGAGCGCAGGTTGCGCCCGAAATAGCCGCCGCCGACCATGTCCAGCACCACGTCGACCAGCCCGCCGTCGGTGAGGCGCTTCACTTCCTCGACGAAGTCCTGCGTCTTGTAGTCGATCGCCGCATCCGCCCCGAGATCGAGACAGGCCTTCACCTTCTCCGCACTGCCGGCGGTGGCGAAGACCGTCGCACCGAAGGCCTTGCCGAGCTGGATGGCGGTGACGCCGATGCCGGAGGTGCCGCCATGCACCAGCACCGTCTCGCCGGCCGCCAGCCGGCCATGGCCGAACAGGTTGGCCCAGACGGTGAAGAAGACCTCGGGCAGCGATGCCGCCCGGATCGCGTCGGAGCCCTTCGGCCAGGGCAGGCATTGCGGCGCCGGCGCCGCGCAGTATTCCGCATAGCCGCCACCGTTGGTCAGGGCGCAGACCCGGTCGCCGACCTTCCAGGGGCCTGCCTCGGGTCCGGCGGCCACCACCTCGCCCGCGACCTCCAGGCCGATCACGGTATTGGCACCGATGGGGGCGGGGTAGTTGCCCTCCCGCTGCGCCACGTCCGGCCGGTTCACGCCGGCCGCCTGCACGCGGATCAGCACCTCGTCCGCCTTCGGCTGCGGCAGCGGGGCGGTGGCGGGCACCAGCACCTCCGGCCCGCCGCCGGCGCCATGCGTGATGAAGGTCATGCTCGGCGGCAGCGTGGCGGCCATGGCGGTCACTCCCGGACAGGGGCGCTGGCTTCCGGCCTGCCGGGCGCCGCGTCAAGCGTCGCATCCGGGGGGTGCAGGTGCGGGATGGACAGCGGCGGCTGCTGCGCCTTCACTCCCGCCACAGCGCCGCGCCGGGAAGAGGAGGATGCGTGCCGAAGCATCACGTCCCCGGTCGACGCCGGGTCCTGGGTGGTGCGGCCCTGCTCGCCGCCGCCCTGGCCGCGGCTCGCCCCGCGCCTGCCCAGCCCACGCCCGGCCAGGCACCGGCGGAGTTGCGCTTCGGTGCGCTCTTTCCGCTCTCCGGCCCGCTCGCCCTGCTCGGTGACGAGTGCGTCCGCGGCGTCGAGCTGGCGACCGAGGAGCGCAACGCGGGGGGCGGCGTGCTCGGGCGCCCGGCGCGGCTGTTGCGCACCGATGTCACCGACCCCGCCCAGGCCGGGGCCGAGGCGCGGCGCCTGGCCGGGCTCCCCGGCACCGAGCGCCCCGTGGCGCTGTTCGGCACGCTGGATGGCCAGCTCGCGCTGGCCGCCTCGCAGGCCGCGGAACTTGCCAGCCTCCCCTATCTCGAGCTCGCCGCCGGGACCGATGCGCTGACCGAGCGGGGCTTCCGCCTGCTGTTCCGCGCCTGTCCGCGCGCCACCGAACTGGCCAGCACGGCGCTGGAGGCGGTGCCGCCGCTGGCCGCCCTGATCGGGGAGGCGCCGGCCGCGCTGCGCCTCGGCCTGCTGCAGGACGATGCGCTGAGCCCGCAGGCCCTGGCCGAGACGCTGGAGGCGCGGATCCGGGAGCAGGGCCTGACGCTCGCGGCCAGGGCCGGGTACCGCGCGCAGCAGCCGGCCGAGATCGCGGTCGCGCTGCGCCGCCTGCGCGCGGCGGAGACGCAGGTGCTGATCCATTGCAGCCGCGCCGCCAATCCGGTGCCGCTGTTCCGCGCGCTGCGCGAGGAGGGCTGGCTGCCGCGGGCGCATCTCGGCCTCGGCGGCGGCTATGCCCTTGCGGATACCGCGCTGGCGCTGGGGCCCGAGCTCGACTTCACCCTGCTCGGCGACCTGCCGCAGCCGCGCATCGACGACCGCTTCGCGCCCGGCGTCGCCGCCTTCACCGAGGCCTATCGCCGCCGCTACGGCGCCGAGCCGCGCTCCGGCCACTCGCTCGCCTGCTATGGCGGGGCGCTGATGTTCTACGAGGCGTTCCAGCGCGCCGGGGCCACCGACCCGGCGCGGGTCCGGGCCGCGATCCTGGCCACCGACCTGCCGCTCGGCGCGCTGCCGAATGGCTGGGGCGCGCGGTTCGACGAGCGCGGGCAGAATGGCCGGGCGCGCACGGTGGTGCTGCAATGGCGCGGCGGCGTGCTCAGCACGGTGCTGCCGGCGGAGGCGGCGGTCGCCCCGCTGGCCCTGGCCCCGCCCTGACGGGGGCGGACCGCGGCGGCGCGGCGCCGTTGTCGGGACGCCACGGCGATGTAGTTTGGCCCCGGACAGGAGGAACGACGAGGATGCTGCGCCTGGACGAGCACGCGCTGCCTGCCGACTGGCCGAACGGTGCCCATGTCGCGCGGGTGCATATGCCGGCGGAGCTGCCGCCCGCGGTGCCGATCAACGACCGGCGGATCCCTGGCGACCGGCGCGCCGGCACGCCACGCCCGCCCGAGGGGCCGCTGCCGGCGGGCCCGAGCGCCATCGCCCTGCTGGACGGCGCCGCCTTCGACATGACGCCGGCCTTCGGAACGGTCAGCGCCTGGCTGAACGCCGAGGACCCGGTGGGCGCGATCCGCCGCAAGGGCGTGCCGATCGCCCTCGATCTGCGGGCCGTGCTGGCCAACACGCCGCACCACGCGCGGGACCCGCTGAAGCCCTACCTGCTGGCGCCCATCGACCTGCAGGCGGTGAAGGCCTGCGGCGTGACCTATGTGCGCTCCATGCTGGAGCGCGTCATCGAGGAGCGCTGCCATGGCGATGCGGCGCGGGCCGCGGCGGCCCGTGCCGAGGTGCGCGAGTTCATCGGCGACGACCTGGCGGCCATCCGCCCCGGCAGCACCGAGGCGCTGCGGCTGAAGGATGCGCTGGTGGCGAAGGGCTGGTGGAGCGGGTACCTCGAGGTCGGCATCGGCGCCGATGCCGAGATCTTCACCAAGTGCCAACCCATGGCCGCCGTCGGCACCGGTGCCAGAATTGGCGTACATCCGGCCAGCCAGTGGTCGAATCCGGAGCCCGAGGCGGTGCTGGCGGTGAATGCGCAGGGCGCCATCCTTGGCGCCATGCTCGGCAACGACGTGAACCTGCGCGACGTGGAGGGGCGCAGCGCGCTGCTGCTGGGCCGGGCGAAGGACAACAACGCCGCCTGCGCGCTGGGGCCGCTGCTGCGGCTGTTCGACGCGGCGTTCACGCTGGAGGATGTCCGCCGCGCCACGCTCCGCCTGACCATCGAGGGCAGGGACGGCTTCCGCCTGGAGGAGGAGGGCGCGGTCGGGGCGATCAGCCGCGACCCAACCGAGCTGGTCGATCAGCTCATCGGGCCGCACCACCAGTACCCGGACGGCGTGGTGCTGTTCCTCGGCACGCCCTTCTCGCCGGCCAAGGACCGCGGCGGGCCGGGCCTGGGCTTCACGCACCGGGAGGGCGACGTCGTGCGCATCGCCTCGCCGCGGCTCGGCACCCTGGTGAACGAGGTTGCCCGCACGGATGACTGCCCGCCCTGGAGCTTCGGCGTCGGCGCGCTGATGGGCAACCTGGCGCGTCGCGGGCTGCCGCGGCTGTGAGTGGACGTCTTGCCAGTGGCGCGGAGGAGGCGGGCCGCCTCGATCGAGGTGATGGCGTGGAGCTGGCCTGGCGTCGGCGCGCCGGGCGCGGCCCGGGGGTGGTCTTCCTCGGCGGCTTCAACAGCGACATGACCGGCACCAAGGCGGAGGCGCTGTCCGCCCTCTGCGCGGCGCAGGGCCGGGCCTTCCTGCGCTTCGACTATTCCGGCCACGGCGCCAGCGGCGGGCGCTTCATCGACGGCACCATCGGCCGCTGGGCCGCGGATGCCGCCTGCGTGATCGATGCGCTGACCGCCGGGCCGGTGGTGCTGGTCGGGTCCTCCATGGGGGGCTGGATCGCGCTGCTGCTGGCGGCGCGGCTGCGGCCCGCGCGGGTGGCCGGGCTGGTCGGCATCGCCGCCGCGCCGGATTTCACCCGCCGCATCGGCGAGGGCCTGGCGCCGGAGGCCCGCGCGGCCATCGCCCGCGACGGCGTCTGGCACCGGCCGAGCGCCTATGGCGATCCCTACCCGATCACCCGCGCGCTGCTGGAGGAGGGCGAGCGCCAAATCCTGCTCGACGCGCCGATCCCGCTGGCCATCCCGGTGCGGCTGCTGCATGGCCAGGGGGATCCGGACGTGCCCTGGCAGCTCTCGCTGACGATCGCCGAGCGGATCGCCGGGCCGGACGTGTCGGTGACGCTGGTGAAGGACGGCGACCACCGGCTGTCCCGGCCGCAGGACCTGGCGCTGCTAGGAAGCACCCTCGGCGCGCTCCTCGGCGAGGATGGCGACGAGGCCCTCGCGGTAGGTGGGGTATCGCCAGGATAGGCCCAGCGCCGCCTTGGTCGCCGCGTTCGCCACGCGCCGGTTCTCCGACCAGAAGCTCAGCGCCATGGGAGACATGGTCTGTGCCGCCTCCTCGAAGGGGATCGCGGGGGGCGGGTCCATGCCGAGCATCCGCGCCGCCGCCTCGATGACGGTGGCGCTCTCGCTCGGCTCGTCGTCCACGAGGTGCAGGACGCGCCGCCCGCCGGGGGCCGCGGTGCGCATGGCCGCCAGCACGGCCAGGGCGATGTCGTCGCGGTGGATGCGGCTGAAGGCGTGGCCGGGGCGGATGGTGCGCCGCGCGGTGCCGGCGCGGACGTCGTCGAAGGCGCTGCGGCCGGGCCCGTAGATGCCGCCGACCCGGAAGATGTCGAGCGCGCGCGGGCCGGCCAGCGCTGCCCAGTCCTGCTCGGCCGCCAGACGCCGGCGGGTCCGCGCCTGCCCGGGGGTGGGGGCGGTGTTCTCGTCCACCCAGGCGCCGCCGCGGTCGCCATAGACACCGGTGGTGGAGAGATAGCCGATCCAGCGCAGCCCAGGGGCGGCCGCGAGCACGGCGCGGTGCCGGGCGATCACCGGGTCGCCGGCCTCGCCGGGCGCCGCGGTGACCAGCAGGTGGCTGGCGCCCGCGATCACCGGCCCCGCCGCGTCGAACGCCACCACCGCGACACCCGGCGGCGGCTGCGCGGCAGCGCCGGGATCCCGCGCCGTGCCGGTGACGCGCCAGCCGGCGCCAAGGGCGGCGCGCGCCACGGCGGTGCCGGCATAGCCCAGGCCGGCGATCACCAGGTGGGGGGCGGGGCCGTTGCATGGATCGGGCATGGACATGATCTGGCATCACGTCGCGCGGCTTGCCAGGGCGGGCCCCGGGACGCGCCGCGCCGCGATTTCCCGCGGCCCGGGCGGCACGCTAGTCTGGCCCCGTGCCCTTGTCCCGCTCCGTCCTGCTCGGCGCCCTTGCCGGCCTGCTGCTGGCCGTGGCGGCGGCCCTGGCCTGGGTCATGCTGCTGGCGCCCGGTGCCGATGCGGCGGGCGAGACCCTGCCGCTGCCGCCCGCCCTGCCGCGCCTCGCCGCGAGCCCGGAGTACGAGGCCTGCCTCGATCTGACTGGCCAGGATCCGGATGCTGCCCGCATCCAGGCCGAACGGTGGGAGGCCGCCGGCGGCGGCGAGGCGGCGCGGCATTGCCTCGGCCTTGCGATGCTGGCCCAGGGCGACGCGGCGCGCGCGGCGGAGCGGCTGGAATCGCTCGCGGCGCGCAGTGCCGCCGCCGTCGCGGTGCGCGCCGCGATCTTCGGCCAGGCCGGCCAGGCCTGGATGATCGCGGGCCAGCCCGGCCGGGCCTTCGCCGCCACCACCATGGGCCTCGTGCTGCTGCCGGACGACATCGAGCTGCTGACCGACCGGGCGCTGGTACAGGCGGCCCTCGGCCGCAACGCCGATGCCGTCGCCGACCTGGACCGCGTGCTGACGCTCGATCCGCGGCGGGCGGAGGCGCTGGTGCTGCGCGCCGCGGCGAAGCGCCGCATGGACCGCATCGCCGAGGCGGAGGCCGATATCGCGCGGGCGCTCACGCTTGGCGCCGACAATGCGGAGGCGCTGCTGGAGCGCGGCATCATCCGCCAGCTGCGCGGCGACACCGCGGGCGCGCGGGCGGACTGGGAGCGGGCGCTGGCGCTGGCGCCGGATACGGCGACGGCGGACCTGGCGCTGCAGAACCTGGCCTTGAGCGAGGCGGGGCCGCAGCGCCGGTAGGCGTTGGTCAGAAATCCAGGTCCGCGTAGTGCGCGGGCGGGGTCAGGCCGCTGACGCGGTCGGCCAGCAGGCCGCGGAAATTCGGCCGCGACTTCATGCGCGCGTACCAGTCCTTCGCCGCGTCGTTCACCGACCAGTCCACGTCGCCGATGAAGTCCAGCGCCGAGAGATGCGCGGCGGCGGCGAAATCCGCCAGGCTCACCTGCCCGCCGGCGAGCCAGGCCCGCGTCTCGTGCAGCCAGCCCAGGTATTCGAGGTGCGGGCGGAGGTTGGCGTAGCCGGCGCGGATCGCCGAGGCATCCGGGTTGCCGCGGCCCATGGCGCGCTTCATCTGCTTCTCGTAGAGCAGGTTCTGCGTGACCTCCTGCGCGAATTTGCCGTCGAACCAGGCGACGAGGCGGCGCACCTCGGCACGTTCGGCAAGCGTCCGGCCGAGCAGGTTGGTGTCGGGATAGGCCTCGTCGAGGTATTCGCAGATGGCGTTGCTGTCGGCGATCGCGAGGCCGTTCTCCTCGGTCAGCACCGGCACGGTGCAGGCGGGATTCAACGCGAGGAATTCCGCGCGCCGGTCCCAGACCCGCTCGATGCGGAGCTCGAAGGGGAGGCGCTTCTCCGCCAGGGCGAGGCGGACCTTGCGGGCATAGGGCGAGAGCGGAAGGTGATACAGGATGCGCACGGCGCGGGCTTATGGCATGCCGGTGCGGGGCGGCCAACCGCTCATGCCTGGCTCGCCGGCGACGGCGGATTGCGCGGGCCCTCCAGCGCCTCCAGCCGGTCCAGCGCGCGGCGCAGCATCTCCGTCAGCGCCATGATCTCCTGCGCGCGCAGCATGTCGATCTTCTCGTGCAGCAGGGCGATGTCGGCCTCCGCGCGCAGGTTCACGCGGTAGTCGGCGATGGCGCGGGCGCGGTCGATCTCCTCCTGCCGGTTCTGGCTCATCATGATGATGGGCGCCGTGTAGGCGGCCTGGAACGACAGCAGCAGGTTCAGCAGGATGAAGGGGAAGGGGTCCCAGGCCGCGGCGCCGGCGAGCGCGTTGCCGAGCAGCCAGGCCGCCAGCAGCGCGCTCTGCGCCAGCACGAAGCGCCAGGAGCCGACGAGCGCGGCCAGCGCATCCGCCATGCGGGCGCCGAGCGGCAGCGGCAGGTCGCGGGCGGTGCCGCGCTTGCGGCGCGATCGGGCGACGACGGCCCGGACGTGCCGCGGCGGGTGCGGCGCCGGGGAGGATGGGGTGGGGGCGTGCGGGTGCGAGGTGGCCATGGCGGGCACCCTATGCGCCCGGCCATGCCCGCCCGGCTACTCCGCTGCGATCGCCGGCGCGACGGCCGGTGCGGCCGCGTCCTGCATCGGCGTCGGCAGGTAGCGTGCGTAGTCCTTCGGCACGACGTGCCAGAACCGCTCCCGCACCCCCGCCCAGTCGTTCAGCAGCCGGGCCGCCAGGGGCGAGCCGGTCTCGGCCGCGTGCCGCGCGATCAGCTCGCGCAGCACGCCCGCCCAGTGCGCCGAGCCGAGGCGGCACCGGTGCAGCGAGTCGGGGTTGATCCGCCGCTCGAAGCTGCCGTCGGCGTCGAGGACGAAGGCCATGCCGCCGGTGAAGCCGGCGCCGAAATTGTCGCCCACGGGCCCGAGGATCGCGACCGTGCCGCCGGTCATGTACTCGCAGCCATTGGCGCCGCAGCCTTCCACCACCGCGACGGCGCCGCTGTTGCGCACCGCGAAGCGCTCCCCGGCCTGGCCGGCGGCGAAGAGCTCGCCCGCGGTCGCGCCGTAGAGCACGGTGTTGCCGATGATGGTGTTCTCGCTCCAGACGAAGGGGGCGGAGGGCGAGGGGCGCACCACGATGGTGGCGCCCGACAGCCCCTTGCCCACGTAGTCGTTTGCATCGCCGACCACGTCCAGCTTCAGGCCCCGCACGGCGAAGGCGCCGAGCGACTGCCCCGCCGTGCCGCGCAGGCGCACGGTGAGGTGGCCGGGCTGCAGCCCGGCCATGCCGAACTGCCGCACGATCTTCGACGACACCTTGGTGCCGATGGCGCGGTGCGTGTTGCGGATGTTGTACTGCAGCTGCATCTTCTCGCCGGCGCGGAACAGTGCGTCGGCGTCGCGGATCATCTCCGCGTCCAGCGTCTCCGGCACCTCGTTGCGCCCCGTCAGAGTGCAGTAGGGCGGGTTGCCGCCCGCATCGGCCTGCACCAGCAGCGGGTTGAGGTCGAGGTCGTCGAGGTCCTCGGCGCCGCGGCTGACCTGGCGCAGCAGGTCGGTCCGCCCGATCACGTCAGTCAGCCGGCGGAAGCCGAGGGAGGCAAGGATCTCGCGCACCTCCTCGGCGATGAAGGAGAACAGGTTGATCACCTTCTCCGGGCTGCCGGCGAACTTGGCGCGCAGCGTCTCGTCCTGGGTGCAGACGCCGACGGGGCAGGTGTTGGAATGGCACTGCCGCACCATGATGCAGCCCATGGCGACCAGGCTGGCCGTGCCGATGCCGAACTCCTCGGCGCCGAGCATCGCCGCGATCACCACGTCGCGCCCCGTCTTCAGCCCGCCATCGGTGCGCAGCTTCACGCGGTGGCGCAGCCGGTTCAGCAGCAGCACCTGGTGCGTCTCGGTCAGCCCCATCTCCCAGGGCAGGCCGGCATACTTGATGGAGGATTGCGGGCTCGCGCCCGTGCCGCCGGAATGGCCGGAGACCAGGATCGCATCCGCCTTCGCCTTGGCCACGCCGGCCGCGATGGTGCCGATGCCGGAGCGGGCCACCAGCTTCACGCACACTGTGGCGTCCGGGTTGATCTGCTTCAGGTCGTAGATGAGCTGCGCCAGATCCTCGATCGAGTAGATGTCGTGGTGCGGCGGGGGCGAGATCAGCATCACCCCCGGCGTGGAATGCCGGAGTTTAGCGATCAGCCCGCTGACCTTGAAGCCGGGCAGCTGGCCGCCCTCGCCGGGCTTGGCGCCCTGCGCCACCTTGATCTCGATCTCGCGGCAGTTGTTCAGGTATTCGGCGGTGACGCCGAAGCGGCCCGAGGCGATCTGCTTGATGGCGCTGTTGGCGTTGTCGCCGTTCGGGCGCGGCCTGGCGCGCGCCGGGTCCTCGCCGCCCTCGCCGCTGTCGGACTTGGCGCCGATGCGGTTCATGGCGATCGACAGCGTCTCGTGCGCCTCGGGGCTGAGCGCGCCGAGGGAGATGCCGGGCGAGACCAGGCGCTTCCTGATCTCCGTGATGCTCTCGACCTCCTCGAGCGGCACGGCGCTGCGGCCCTCGATGCGGAAGTCGAGCAGGTCGCGCAGCGCCACCGGCGGCAATGCGCGCACGGCCTTGGAATAGGCCCTGAAGGTGGCGTAGCTGTCGGTCTCCACGGCCTTCTGCAGCATGTGGATCAGCCCGCCCTCGAAGGCGTGCGTCTCGCCACGCAGGCGCTTCTTGTAGAGGCCGCCCACCGGCAGGGTCACCACATCCGCGGCCCAGGCGCGCGCATGCAGCGCCAGCAGCCGCCGCGCGATGCCGGAAAGGCCGATGCCGGATATCCGGGAGGCGGTGCCGGGGAAGAATTCCGCCACCAGCGCGCGGGAGAGGCCGATCGCCTCGAAATTCATTCCCCCGCGGTAGGAGGAGATCACGCCGATGCCCATCTTCGACATCACCTTCAGCAGGCCCTTGTCCACCGCCTTCTTGTAGCGGGCGACGCACTCCTCCAGGCCGAGGTCGCCGAACAGGCCGCGGCGCTGGCGGTCGGCGATGCTCTCCTGCGCGAGGTAGGCGTTCACCGTGGTGGCGCCGGCGCCGATCAGCACGGCGAAGCAGTGCACGTCCAGGCATTCGGCGACGCGGACGTTCAGGCTGGTGAAGGTACGGAGCGAGTGACGCACGAGGTGGGTGTGCACGCCGCCCACCGCCAGGATCATCGGGATCGCCGCGCGCTCCGGCCCCTGGTGCTCATCGGTCAGGATGATGTGGGTGCAGCCGGACTGCACGCCGATCTCGGCCTCGCGGCGGATGCGCTCCATGTGGCGGCGCAGCCCTGCCTCGCCCTCAGCGACGGGGAAGGTGCAGTCCACCTCGCAGGCGGTGCTGCCCATGTAGGTACGCATGGCGGTGAACTGCGCCGTTGAGAGCACCGGGCTGTCCAGCATCAGCATGTCGCACTGCGTCGGGTCCTCATCGAGGATGTTGCCGAGGTTGCCGAGGCGGGTGCGCAAGGTCATCACACGCGTCTCGCGGAGACTGTCGATCGGCGGGTTGGTGACCTGGCTGAAGGACTGCCGGAAATAGTGGTGCAGGCCGCGGTACTGGCCCGACAGCACGGCGATCGGCGTGTCGTCGCCCATGCTGCCCACCGCTTCGTTCGCATCCTCCACCATCGGATGTAGGATGGTCTCCAGCTCCTCCAGCGTGGTGCCGACCGCGAGCTGGCGCCGGCGCAGCGCCTCCCCGGCGAGGGCCACGGGCTCCCCGGCGCCGGCGCGCACGATGTCGTCGATGCGGGTGGTGCGCGAGGTCCACTGGCCGAAGGGACGGCGTGCCGCCAGCGCGTCCTTCAGCGCGCCGTCCTCGTAGAAGCGGCCCTCGGCGAGATCGACGCCGATGCACTGGCCGGGACCGACCCGGCCCTTGGCGAGGACCGCCTCCTCCGCCAGCTTCACCATCCCGGTCTCGGAGCCGACGATGAGCAGGCCGGTGTCCGTGATGGTGTAGCGCATCGGCCGCAGCCCGTTGCGGTCGAGGCCGGCGATCACCCAGCGCCCATCCGTGCCGGCGATCGCCGCCGGCCCGTCCCAGGGTTCCATCACCGCGTTGCAGTACATGAACAGCTCGCGGTGCGCCGCCGGCATGGTGGCGTTGTTGCCGGTGCTCTCCGGGATCAGCAAGGCCTTGGCCATGGGCGCGTCGCGCCCGCCGCGGACCAGCAGCTCGAAGACGTTGTCGAGCGTCGCGGTGTCCGACCCGCCGGCCTGCACGACCGGCTTGATGTCCTCGAGGTAGGGGTCGAGCAGCCGGTGCGAGAGCCGCGTCTCGTGGCTGCGCATCCAGTTCACGTTGCCGGACAGCGTGTTGATCTCGCCGTTGTGGGCGATGCAGCGGAAGGGCTGCGCCAGGCGCCAGGTCGGGAAGGTGTTGGTGGAGTAGCGCTGGTGGTAGATCGCGAAGCGGCTCGCGAAACGTGCGTCGAGCAGGTCCGGGTAGAACTCCGTCAGGTGTTCGGCCAGGAACATGCCCTTGTAGATGATGGACCGGCAGGAGAGCGAGCACAGGTAGAGCTCCTGGATCTGCGCCGCGATCGCCTGCTTCTCGATACGCCGGCGGATGACATAGAGGTCGCGCTCGACAGTATCCTCCGTGCGGCGCTCCGGGTCCCAGATCAGGATCTGCTCGATCTCGGGACGGGTCGCGTTGGCCTTCTCGCCGATGCAGGCGGTGTTGATGGGCACCTGGCGCCAGCCATAGATGCGGTATCCGGCCGCGAGGATTTCGGTCTCGACGATCTGCCGGCACCGCTCCTGCGCACCGAAATCGGTCTTCGGCAGGAAGACCTGGCCCACGGCGATGCGCCCCGGCCGCAGCCGGTCGCCGCCGTCGCGCACGACCTGGGCGAAGAATTCCTGCGGGATCTCGATGTGGATGCCGGCGCCGTCGCCGGTCTTGCCATCGGCATCCACGGCGCCGCGGTGCCACACCGCCTTCAGCGCGTCGATGCCGGCCTGCACCACCTCCCGCCGCGCCGTTCCGTCAAGGGAGGCGACGAGGCCGACGCCGCAGGCGTCGTGCTCGGCGAGGTCGACATGGGCCGCCGCGAGCGCCGTGGCGTTGCGGTGCCAGGATGCGACGAATTCGGGCCCGCTCTCCATTGCCATGCTCCTCACGCCGCCGCCCGGGCCGGTTCGGCCCGCGCGCGAACCCAGGTCTCGATCTGCTCCGCCGCGTCGCGGCCATCGCGGATCGCCCACACCACCAGCGAGGCGCCGCGCACGATGTCGCCGCCGGCGAAGACGCCGGGCAGGCTGGTCATGAAGGTGCGGTGGTTGATCTTGAGCGTGCCCCAGCGCGTCACCGCCAGCGCGGGTTCGTCGAACATGGCCGGCACGTCCTCGGGGTCGAAGCCGAGCGCCTTGATGGCGAGGTCGCAGGGCAGTTCGAACCCGCTGCCCGGGACCGGCGCCACCCCCTGGCGCCCCGTCGCGTCGGGCAGGCCGAGATGCATGCGCGTGGCGCGTACCGCCGCGACGTGGCCATCCTTGCCGACGAAGGCCTCCGGCGCGGCCTGCCATTCGAAGCGCACGCCCTCCTCCTCGGCGTTCTTCACCTCCCGCATGGAGCCCGGCATGTTCGCCCGGTCGCGCCGGTAGAGGCAGGTGACGGCGGCCGCCCCCTGGCGCACCGCGGTGCGCACGCAGTCCATCGCCGTGTCGCCGCCGCCCACCACCACCACGCGCTTGCCACGCGCATCCAAGGCACCGCTGTCGAAGCCGGCTACCGCGTCGCCCAGGTTGTTGCGGTTGGATGCGGTGAGGTAGTCGAGCGCCGGCACCACGCCGTCCAGCCCCAGGCCGGGGCAGTCGATGTCGCGCGGCCTGTAGACGCCGGTGGCGATGAACACCGCGTCGTGGCGCGCGCGCAGCTCGGCGAGCGTGACGTCGCGCCCCACCACGCAATCCAGGTGGAAGCGGATGCCGCCGGCCTCGAACTGGCGCCAGCGGCGCAGCACGACCGCCTTCTCCAGCTTGAAGTTGGGGATGCCGTAGATCATCAGGCCGCCGACGCGGTCATGGCGGTCATAGACATGCACCCCCCAGCCGCGCCGGCGCAGCCGCTCCGCCACCGCCAGGCCCGCCGGGCCGGCGCCGATGATGCCGATGCTGTGCGGCAGCTCCACCCGCGGCGTCGGCGGCGAAACCCAGCCGCGCTCCCAGGCGGTGTCGGTGATGTATCTCTCGACGGCGCCGATGGTGACGCTCTCGAAGCCCTTCTCGATGACGCAGTTGCCCTCGCAGAGGCGATCCTGCGGGCAGATGCGGCCGCAGATCTCGGGGAAGGTGTTGGTGGCCGAGGAGACCTCGTAGGCCTCCTCCAGCCGGCCCTCGGCGGTCAGCTTCAGCCAGTCCGGGATGTTGTTCTGCAGCGGGCAGTGCACGGAGCAGAAGGGCACGCCGCACTGGCTGCAGCGGCTGGCCTGCGCCGCGGCGGCGGCCTGGGTGTACTCGCGGTAGATCTCGCCGAAATCGGTGCGCCGCTCGGCGAGATCGCGCTTTTCCGGCTGGGCCTGGGGGAGGCGCACGAATTGCAGCATGCGATCGGCCATGGCGGCGGGTCCCGGACGGTGGATGGGGCGGGCGCTGGGCGGCAAGACAGCAGCCGGATGCGACCATCCCAGGTGTTTGGGGCGCAGCATTACGCGTCCCGTCCCGGCCTTGCGAGTCCTTTCTGGCTGAAATGGCAGAAATTCTGACCTAAACAGGCGCCACCGCCGCCAAGCCTCTCGAAGAAACAGCCGGAGTTCTGATTAAAAGGTCCGAAAAGGACCTATATAGCGGCAGCCCTTGGCCGGCGGCCGCCGCCGGGCCGGAACCGCGCCAGGTAGCCCGGCACCACGGCCTCCATCGCCTTCGGGGCGATCCCAAGCTCGGCCAGCCCGTGCGCGTCGTTCGCCACCACGTTGTCGCGCCGCAGCATCAGCAGCTGGTCCCGGGTCAGCGGCGGGGTGGGCAGCAGCTCGCCCAGCCGTGCCTGCAGGGCAGCGATCCCATCCGGGATCGCGACCAGCGGCCGGCGGTGGCCGGTCACCTCCAGCACGTAGCGCAGCAGCTCCCGGAAGCTCGCCACGCGGGGTCCGCCCAGCTCGTAGGTCCGGCCCGGCGCGTCCGCGCGTTCCGCCGCGGCGAGCACGGCATCGGCCACGTCGCCGACATAGACGGGCTGGAACCGCGTATCGCCGTGGATCACCGGCATCACGGGCAGCATCCGCGCCAGCCCGGCGAAGCGGTTGAAGAAGGCATCCTCCGGCCCGAAGACGATGGAGGGGCGGAGGATCGTGGCGTCCGGGAAGGCCGCGCGCACCGCCGCCTCGCCCTCGGCCTTGCTGCGGCCATAGGCGGAGGGGCTGGCCGGATCGGCGCCGATCGCCGAGACATGCACCAGCCGCGCGACCCCGGCCGCTGCGGACAGGCGCGCGACGCGGCCCGCGCCCTCGGCATGGATGCGCCGGAAGTCACCGGCGCGGCGCTCGTGCAGGATGCCGACGAGGTTCACCACCAGGTGCGCGCCGGCCACCGCCCGCGCCACCGCGCGCTCATCGGTGACGCCGGCGGCGAGCGGGACGATCTGCCCGACCCGCCCCTGGGTCTGCAGGAAGTGCGCGCCGGAGGGGTTGGTCACGGCGACGCGCACCACCCAGTCGGCATTCGCCAGGCGCTGCACGACGTAGCGGCCGATGAAGCCGGAGCCCCCGAACACCGTCGCCACCTTCCGCACCATCTCGCCGCGCATCCGCCGCATCCCCTGCCGAATGGCCGCGACCATATGGGTCCGCACGGCCGGCGCAAGGGCAGGGCACGCCGCGCTTGACGGGGCACCGGGGCGCCTCTATCTCGCGGCCCCTCGCCGCACCGATGCCCAGGTGGCGGAATTGGTAGACGCGCAGGTTTCAGGTACCTGTGGCCGCAAGGTCGTGAAGGTTCGAGTCCTTTCCTGGGCACCATGTCCTCTCCCAACGCCGCACCCGCGCAGGGCCTGCTGCTGGTGCCTCTCCTGGGGCGCCACGCCGTGATCCACCTGCACCGCCACGACCTGCCGGAGGGTCTCGACCTCGGCCGGATGGTCGCCGTCGATACCGAGACGATGGGGCTGAACCCGCACCGCGACCGGCTCTGCCTGGTGCAGCTCTCCGCCGGCGACGGTCATGCGCATCTGGTGCAGATCGTGCCGCCCGCGCTGGGGGGCCACGGCGCCGACTGCCCGAACCTGAAGCGCCTGCTGGCCGACCCGGCCACCACCAAGCTGCTGCACTTCGCCCGCTTCGACTGCGCGGCGGTGCGCCTGCATCTCGGCGTGGAGATGGCGCCGGTGGTCTGCACCAAGGTCGCGGCGAAGCTGGTGCGCACCTTCACCGACCGGCACGGGCTGAAGGATCTCTGCAAGGAACTGCTGGGCATCGACCTCTCGAAGCAGCAGCAGAGCTCGGACTGGGGAGCGCCGGAGCTGACAGCCGAGCAGCAGGCCTATGCGGCGTCCGACGTGCTGCACCTGCACGCGCTCTGGGCGCGGCTGGAGGGATTGCTGCAGCGCGAGGGGCGGCTGGAGCTGGCACAGGCCGTGTTCCGCTTCCTGCCAACGCGCGGCGCGCTGGACCTGCTGGGCTACGAGGATCCGGACATACTGAGTCACTAAGCAGGCTTTCATGGCTTGGCCCACACATTGTGTGGTCCAATCCATTGTAGCGAAAGCCTGCTTAGGTTTTTTGTCGTGCGCAAACCTCCAGAGGTTTGCTTAGGGCAGCCTCCGACCGGATGGAACGCGCGCGCTCCATCCGGTCGGAGGCTGCTCTAGTATCTGTGTCTTCTGGCGCAGGACATCCGACCAGGTGATTCCATCTTACTGGATATTGCTCCAGAGTGGTCCGATCCTGCCACTCGAGTTCCAAGTGCCAGGTGAATTGCCCCGCCAACCCAACGCCCAATGGGCCGGTCCGATGGGCACCGCACTGGCGGCGAACTTCGGAACCGGGACACTGGTCGGCGACGCCCTGGGTGCCGAGTCATGCCAATGCGCGTTGATGTTGCCACATCAACGCCCCTCGGACGCCGCGCATCCGCGCGCCCTGGCTTCGTGCCAGTGGGCGCGGGCCGCGTTCGCGGCCTCGGCGCGCCATCCGGCGCGCCGCATGGGTCGACAACTCGGCGCGTTGGTATCAAGCCAGGGAGGCATTGCGGCAGGCCTTGGCGCTTTCCTTGCGTTCGTCATTCGGCAGTGCGGTGAAGGCGACGCGAGAGGCATCGTCTGTCGCGGCGTGGAGGCATGGCCATCCGGTGCCGCGCTTGCTGCTCCGGCCACGGCGGCCGCCGGTGGCGCGATGACCGACACCGCTGATCGGGCCGCGCTGCTCGATGCCGATACGGATCGGCCCGCCTGGATGCCCGCACTCGCAGCGGAGGATGCGCGGCCGGCGATCGCGGGCGGCCGGATGGCGGCCCTGGCCGCACCGCAGCACCACCGTGCAGGCGGTGGAGCGCCGGCGACCGGTGCGCCGCGCCATGGCCGGGAATGACGGCGAACTGGGCTCTGCCTGGCGACCACCCGCGGGGCGGCATCCTCACATGCCGGATCCGCCATGCCGGCCCGGGCCCGTCCAGGACGGGATGCATCCGTTAGCTCGGATTCGATCTGACCGTCAGTGTCGGTTTCGGAAGGATGGAGCCGAGGAGCAGGGCGCGCTTCTTGCCCCTGGCCTGGCCGCAACCGCCGTTCCGCGCGCGGCGTCGAGCCCACCATCGCCCGCGCAACTGCCCGCCTCTACGCCGCCCCCGCTATGCTGCTCATCCGCAGGCCGGCACGTCCCTCACCGGTTCCGGGCGGGCTCCAAGGTGGCGAATCGCATGGCGCCGCCCCGTCGCAGCCGCCCCGTCACACCCGTGCCTGCACCGCCAACGCCACCGCCCGCCGCGGCGCGCTGCGCTGCCCGCCCGCGCCGTACCGTGCTCCCTCCGCCGTTGCCCTTGGCAGCGCCGCGCCGGCGATCACCTCGATGACCCGCGACTGGATGCCGACCGCGCGCTGCAGCAGACGCTGGTTCTCCTGGCCCAGGCTGGAAAGCTCCTTCGCCAGCCCCGCCACGCTGTGCGCCATCGGCCCCGCTGCCCGCGCGCCGGTCCGCGTCGCCGCCTGCTGTGCGGCGGCGAAGGCGTCCGTCGCGCGGATCTTGCCGTCCGCCAGTCCCGCCGCGCGCGGCAGGTCGAGCCCTGCCAGCGCCGCATTCTCCGCGCGCAGCGCCTCGGCCAGGCGTTCGCCGGCGATCAGCAGCGCCGCCAGCAGCGGCGCCTCGGGCGAGGTGTTGCATGTGCTCATGTGCCACCGTCCTCCTGCACGGAACCCTGGGCCTGGCGCTGCAGCATCGCCCGCAGCACGGCGTCCGCCAGGCCGATGCCGCCGCCGCCGCGCACCGCCGCGCCGGCCATCGCATCCAGCAGCATCGGCCGCCACTGCGCCTCCGCCGCGCCGCCGCCGAAGGCGCTGCGGCTCATGTCCACGGTGGCGAAGGCCGGGGCCAGCAGCTGGGACAGGGCCTGCGCCTCGAAGTCGAGCGCGGCGCGCCGCAGGGCCGGCGTCGCGCCGGCGGGGGGGGTCGTGGCAAGGGTCAGCATCAGCGCAGCTCCAGTTCCGCCTGCAGCGCGCCGGCGGCCTTGATGGATTGCAGGATGGGGATCATGTCACGCGGCCCGATGCCGAGCGCGTTCAGCGCCCGCACCAGTTCCTGCAGCGTAACGCCGCCGGAGAACACGCCGAAGCGCCGCTCCGCCCCGTCGTCGACCTCGATGTTGGTGCGCGGCGTCACCACCGTCTCGCCGTTCGCGAGGGCGTTGGGCTGGCTCACCTGCGGCGTCTCGGTGATGCGGATCGTGAGGTTGCCCTGTGCCACGGCAACGGTGGAGACGCGCACATTGGCGCCCATGACGATGGTGCCCGAGGCTTCCTCGATGATGATGCGCGCGATCTGGTCCGGCTCGACGCGCAGCCCCTCGATGGCGGCGAGGAAGCCCACGGCGTCGCGTCCGTTCAGCGCCAGCGCCACGGTGCGCGGGTCGGTCGCGGTGGCGGAGCCCGGCGCGGCGCGGTTCACCACCGCGGCAATGCGCCGTGCCGTGGTGAGGTCGGGGTTGCGCAGCGCCAGGCGGATCGTGCCGCGCGCCCCGAGCGTATAGGGGATCTCGCGCTCCACCACGGCGCCCGAGGCGATGCGGGCCGAGGTGGGCACGCCGCGCTGCACGGAGGCGCCGGCGCCGCGCGCGGCGATCGCCCCGGTCGCCACCGCGCCCTGGGCCACCGCGTAGACCTCGCCGTCGGCGCCGAGCAGCGGCGTGACCAGCAGGGTGCCGCCCTGCAGGTTGGTGGCGTCGCCGAGTGCCGAGACCGCGATGTCGATGCGGCTGCCGGGCCGCGCGAAGGGCGGCAGGTTGGCGGTGACCATCACCGCCGCGACGTTCTTCGTCTCCAGCCGCGTTTCCTGGTCGCGGGTGTTGACGCCGAGCCGCTCCAGCATGCCGACCAGGGATTGCCGGGTGAAGGGCGAGGTGCGCAGCCGGTCGCCGGTGCCGGCCAGCCCGACCACCAGGCCGTAGCCGACGAGCTGGTTGTCGCGCACGCCCTCGATATCGGCAATGTCCTTGATGCGCACCGACTGGGCCGCGGCCAGTCCGGGGGCGAGCAGCAGCGCCAGGGCGAGTCGCAGCAGCCAAGGGCGGTACTGCCGGGCGCGCGGGTTTGCGCTTGCGAAAGCTTTTGCCGCCAAGGGTGGCCTCCAGGCGCGGCCTTCGGATGAGGACGCGGCGGAGTTGTCGCAAGCCGCGTGCCAGACCCGGGCGGGCGCGGCGTGGGGCGGGTGCCCGTCCGGACGGTCCGGATGGGCAGGCGGCCGGCAGCTCCTGCCGGGTCCCCCGGCAGGCCTGACCGGAACGGAGGCCAAGGCATGCAGGCGGCGGGCAAGGGTGGCGCGACAGGCGCGGTTGGCAGGGTGGGGGCTGCGGCACGGCACGGGCCGCGGGGGCCGGCGCCGGCGGCTGGATTCACGCTGGACGCCGCCGTGCCCGCCGGTGCGGGCGTGGCCCCGAGCGCCGCCGTGGCGGCTGCGGCAACGGAGTCACTGCTCGTCCTTCAGGCGGCGGGTGGCGCGGCAGCGCGAGAGAAGGCGGCGGTCCAGACCAGGGCGGCGGCGGTGCTGGATGGCCTCGGCGCACTGCAACACGCGCTTTTGATGGGGGGTGGTGGTGCGGTGGCGCGTGGGCGGCTGCAGGCGCTGGCCGACGCGTTGGCGGCCGCAGGGCCGGCGCAGGATCCCGCGCTGGCCGAGATCCAGGCCGCCATTGCGCTCCGCGCGCAAATCGAGCTGGCGCGGCACGAGCGGGCGGGGCGAGGGTGAGCGGCACGGCGCTGACCGGTGGCAAGGCCGGGGAAACGGCGCTGCCCCGGAGGCAAGGCCGGGCAATCCGTGGCAGCCCGATGAAAACCCCGCCGTTTCAGCCCTTTGGGGTCATTGCGCCCCTTGGCGTGTCCGGACGGTCGCCTGTATGGTCCTGCCGCCTTCCGAACCGGGGCGTCGGGCCATGGCAAGCCGTAGGCATGGGACCGTCCAGACAATGTTGATCACGCTTCCGCCCGATTACCGGCCGACGGATGACGAAGAGTTCATGAGTCCGCGGCAGCTCGAGTATTTCCGCCAGAAGCTGCTGCGCTGGCGGCATGATCTGCTGCGCGAGGCGGGTGATACGCTCGCCAGTCTCTCGGCCGGCGGAATCGCCGAGGCCGACCTCACCGATCGTGCCAGCGTGGAGACCGACCGCGCGCTGGAACTCCGTACCCGGGACCGGGCGCGCAAGCTCATCTCCAAGATCGACCAGGCCGTCGAGCGCATCGAGAACGGCACCTACGGCTATTGCGAGGAGACCGGTGAGCCGATCGGCCTACGCCGTCTCGAGGCGCGGCCCATTGCCACGCTGTCCATCGAGGCGCAGGAGCGGCACGAGCGGATGGAGCGGGTGCACCGCGACGACTGAGCGACTGTGCGCCGGATCGAACGCCGCCTTGCCCCCTGGCGGTCTTCCGGCGGCTGTCCCGCATCAGGGCGGGCGCAGCCCTGCGGGGCTCGGGCATCGCTGCGGCCATTGGCGGCGTCGGCCTCGACCCGGCCTCGTCGTGCGCCCGGCGGGAGGGGGTGGGCATCAAGCCCACCAGCCGCCGGCAAAACCTGGGCGGTTCAAACCGGCCCTATTGGCGCCGGGTGAGGCGCGGCCGCCACACGCCGAGCACGACATTGGCGATAGCCACGGCAAGCAGCACCCACAGGACACCCTGCTCGCCATGCAGCGACGCCCCGAGCGTCGCGGGGTCGGCGCTGCCGGCGAGCGCCATGGCGCTTTGCTCCGCTTCCTGCTGGATCGGCCCAAGCACCCCCACGAAGCCGCTTTCGAACACCAGGATGCCGCTCGCGGCCTTCAGCCAGGCCCAACCCGCATTCTGATAGGCGCGGCTGTAGGCGATGGCGAGAAGGCCGGCGATCAGCGTCACCACGAGCGAGGGGAAGAAGATCCACGTGGCGATGACGCCCATGGCGCCGCGGAGCAGGGCATAGCCTTCCAGCGCGGCCGGCGGCGGCGCCATCCTCGAGAGGACGAGCAGGGCCGCCATCGCGCCGATCAACCCGATCGCACCGAGGGTATGGAGGAATTTCAGGAGGTGCCGCACCGCCGTCCGTCACCCTCCACTTCGGCGCCGCACCGAGACTACAGCAGACGGCCTGGCCCGGGGAAGAACGACGCCGGGGGCTGGGCGCCCTGCCGTCCGGCTCGGCACCCAGGGGAGGCACCGGGTACCGCGCCGCGGCTCCCGCCCGGGCACGCGGGGGAGCTTGCGCCGCCATTCCCTCAGTCGATGCGTCGCAGCCCCGCCACGTAGCGGCGCCAATTCGCCACGTAGTGCGCGGCCGAATCCAGCAGCCGCGCCACCGCCGCCTCGTCCAGTGTGCGCACTGCCTTGGCCGGGCTGCCGACGATCAGCGAGCGCTCCGGGAAGGCCTTGCCCTCCGTCACCAGCGCATTGGCGCCGACGATGCACCCCGGCCCGATCTGCGCCCCGTTCAGCAGCGTCGCCCCCATGCCGATCAGCGCGCCGTCGCCGACCGTGCAGCCATGCAGGATGGCGTGGTGGCCGACCGTCACGTCCCCGCCCACCGTGCAGGGGAAGCCGGGGTCGGCGTGCAGCATGGCGCCCTCCTGGATGTTGCTGCGGGCGCCGATGGTGATGGGCTCGTTGTCGCCGCGCAGCACCGCGCCGAACCAGATGCCGACCTCGGCGCCGAGGATCACGCGGCCGATCACATGCGCATCCGGCGCCACCCAGAAGCTGCCGGCCGGGGGCAGCTCCGGCCTCAGGTCGTGCAGGACATAGATCGGCATGGCGCGGTCTCCTGGAATCGCCATGCAGCGTGGCACCAAAGTGCCCGTCGCGCAGCGTTTCCCGGCAGCGCGCCCGCCCTACATCTGCATGCCGGCCGCTGCGTGGTCAGCCGCCGGCCATCGGTAGCCACGGGGACGATCGCGCGCACCAGGCGGAGAGCCCGGCAGGGACCGGCGGAAGGCCAAACCGCGCCGCCGTCCCGGGGCCGCCGCCGGGGTCTTGCCGTCAGATCAGGCAGGGCAGCAGGGTGAGCCCCTGCGCGGCGCTGCGGTGCCGGCCCGCGGCGCGGCGCACCGAGGCGACCAGCGCCGAATCCTCCCATGGCTTGCGGAGGACGGCGGCAATCCGGTCTCCACCGGCCCGGCGCGCCGCCGCCACCAGCGGATCGTCAGCTTGGCGGCCGGTGCTGATCACCATGCCGAGGCCGGGCCGCGCCGCCAGCAGCTGGCGCACCAGGTCGGCGCCCGGCGCGTCCGGCAGGCCGAGATCGATGATTGCGGCATCGAAGCGGCGGGTCCGCACGGCAGCGAGCGCCGCGGCGGCGGTGCTGACCCCGGTCGTCGTCCAGCCCTCGGCCTCGAGGATGTCGGTGGCAAGCAGCCGGATCAGCGGCTCGTCCTCGATGATCAGAACCTGCATGCGATGCTCCCGGTGTTGCTGATCACAGGCTGGCGGGGTCTGCGTGATCCGAGCGTGAGAGGGCGGCCCCGCCACGGGCGTGCGCCGCCGCGCTCGCCGTCCCACGGTTCCCCCGCCGCCGGCGCCGCGCCATGCTGCGCGGCCGGGCTACAGCAAGGGAGAACGCCATGGCCACCGAAATCCGCTGGGAGCGCATGACGGCGCCGGAGCTGAAGACGCTGGCCGCCGACCCGGAGGCGCTGGTGGTGCTGCCGGTCGGCAGCCTGGAGCAGCACGGGCCGCACCTGCCGGTCTGGACGGACAGCTTCTGCGCGCATGCCTTCGCGACCCGCGCGGCCGAGGCGGCCGGCATCCCGGTGGCGGTGCTGCCGCCGATGTGGATGGGCCTTTCCGAGCACCATTTTCCCTTCGGCGGCACGATCAGCCTCGATCACGCGACCTTCCACGCGGTGCTGCGCTGCGTCGTGCGCTCCATCATGGCGGACGGCTTCCGGCGGTTGCTGATCGTGAACGGCCATGGCGGCAACATCGAGCCGCTGGCCGTGTCGGTGCGGGAGATGGCGCATGAGTTCGGCGTCCCCATCGTCACCACCACCTGGCCGATGGCAGCGGCGCAGGCGATCGGCGCGATCCTGACCACCCAGCCCGGCGTGCAGCACGCCTGCGAGGGCGAGACCAGCCTGTGGCTGGCGCTGGATGCGGCGCAGGTGCGCATGGCCCGGATCGCCGACAGCCTCTCCAACCCGGTGCCGAACCCGCCGGCCGGCTTCAGCCGGTTCTGGAGCTTCGAGGAGCGCGCCCCGCGTACCGGCGTGCGCGGCGACCCGCGTGCGGCAACGGCCGAGAAGGGCGAGGCGATCCTCGCCGCGGTGGTGGAAGCCCTGGTGCGCGCCATGCGCGACCCCGCCTTGTGGAGCCTGCCGGATCCGGTCTGGCAGGCGGGACGCGCGGCGGCTCAGTAGGAGAAGGGTACGGTCAGCCGGGCGCCGGGCGCGGGGAAGAACAGGCGTTCCTCGTCGTAATTGCGCGCGCCGTCGCGCGCGGCGCCGGTATTGGGCAGCGGGCGGTGGATGATGCTGGGCTCGAAGCTCGTGCTGTCGCCGGGCGTCCTCGACCGGGGCGGTTCCAGGTTGCGGTTCGGCACGGGCGCGGGTTCCAGCCGCGGCGGCGGGGCAAGCGCCTCCTCCCGCGCCGGGGGCGGATCGGGGCGGCGCGTGGCGCGGCGGCGCC
>JAIEOP010000012.1 GCA_019750465.1 Acetobacteraceae bacterium
GACTTGCCGAGCAAACGCCGATCCCACAGCCATTCCGGCCGTCACGCTGGCAGCGTGTGAGAAATGCGGGCTAGGGCCGTGCCATGGCGGGGGCGGATGGCGAGTGGGAGGGCTGGATGGCGGCGGCGCAGGCCGGCGACGCCCGCGCCTATGACCGCCTGCTGCGTGCCTGCCTGCCTTTCCTGCGGGCGGTGGTGCGGCGGCGCATCCTCGACCCGAGCGAGGCCGAGGACGCGGTGCAGGACGCGCTGCTGACCATCCACCAGCTGCGCGCGGCCTATGAGCCAGCGCGGCCGATCCGCCCCTGGCTGGCCGCGATCGCCGAGCGCCGGGCGATCGACCGGCTGCGCCGCCACGGTCGCCGCCAGGGCCGGGAGACACCAATTGAGACATTCGGCGAAACCTTGGCCGCCCCTGCGGCGAATACGGCGGAGCAGCGCCTGGAAGCGGCGCGGCTGCGCGAGGCGGTGGCGGAGCTGCCGCCGGCCCAGCGCACCGCGCTCGTGCTGGCGAAGCTGGAGGACCTCTCCCTGGCCGAGGCCAGCGCGCGGTCCGGGATGTCGGTGGGCGCCCTGAAGGTGGCGACGCACCGGGCGGTGAAGACGCTGCGCAAGCGGCTGGGCGGCGGCGCGGGAGACTAGGGACGGGATGTGGTGCAGACCGAGGATCTGATCGGCGACCTGGCCGCGGGGCTGCGCCCGGTGCGGCGCATGCCCGGCCCCGGCGTGCAGGCGGCGCTGTGGCTGGCCGGCGCGGCGGCGGCGATCGGCGTCGCGGTGCTGCTGCATGGCCTGCGCCAGGACCTGGTGGCGCGGCTGATGCTGCCGCAGGAGGGCGCGCAATGGCTGGCCGCGCTGGCCACCGGCATCGCTGCCGCCTTCGCGGCCGCCATGCTGGCGCGGCCGGACCGCTCGCCCCGCTGGGCGCTGCTGCCGCTGCCCTTCGCCCTGGCCTGGGCGGCCATGCTGGGCCTGGGCTGCCTCGAGGACATGGTGCGCCTCGGCGACCGCGCCCTGCAGCCGCGGCTCAGCATGGGCTGCATCCGCTTCATTCTCGGGCTCGGCATCCCGCTGGGGGCGGGGCTGCTGCTGCTGCTGCGCCATGCCGGCCCCGTGCGGCCGACGCCGGTGCTGCTGCTGGCGGGGCTGGCCTCGGCGGCGCTGTCCTCGGCGGGGCTGACCCTGTTCCACCACCTGGATGCGGCGCTGGAGGTGCTGGTCTCGCACGGGCTGGCGATCGCGCTGGTGGCGGTGCTCGGGCGGGCATTGGGGCGGCCGCTGCTGATGCGGGCACCGGTGGCGGCCGGCTGATCCCGGCGCAACCCGCGAGAGGCGCGCCGCGTCGTCCATGGTCATGATCGCCGGCATGATCGAGGACACCGTTGCCGCGCTCGACTGGGCGCGCATCGAGGCCGAGCTGGAGGGCCATGGCGCGGCCGCCACCGGCGTGCCGCTGCTGCCGTCGGCGGAGTGCGCCGCCCTGGCCGCGCTCTACGCGGCGGAGAACGGGTTCCGCAGCCGCATCATCATGGCCCGGCACGGCTTCGGCCGCGGCGAGTACAGATACTTCGCCGAGCCCCTGCCGCCCCCTGTCGCGGCGCTGCGGGCGGCGCTCTACCCGCGCCTGGCGCCGCTGGCGAACCGCTGGGCGCAGGCGCTGGGCGAAGCGCGGCGCTACCCTGCCGACCTCGCGGCCTTCCGTGCCGAGTGCCACGAAGCCGGCCAGGCCCGGCCGACGCCGCTGCTGCTGCGCTACGGTGCCGGCGACTACAATTGCCTGCACCAGGACATCTACGGCCCGGTCGCCTTCCCCCTGCAGGTCGCGGTGCTGCTGTCCGCCCCGGGGCGCGACTTCACCGGCGGCGAATTCGTGCTGACCGAGCAGCGGCCGCGCATGCAGTCCCGCGCCGAGGTGGTGCCGCTGGCGCAGGGCGAGGCGGTGGTCTTCGCCACCCGGCATCGGCCCGTGCAGGGCTCGCGCGGCACCTACCGCGTGGCGCTGCGCCACGGCGTCAGCCGGCTCCGCGGCGGGGAGCGGTTCACGCTGGGGGTGATCTTCCACGACGCGGCGTAGCTGCTACCCTCGCGCAAAGCCGCGAGGGAACGCCATGCCGGTCTTCGATGACGCCAAGCCCGCCGTCGCCGCCGGCGGCAATGCCACCGTCGCGCTGCGCCTGGCCGAGGGGTTCCGCCGCCACGGCGTGACGCTCACCTTCGGCCAGTCCCTGCCCAGCGCCTTCCACCTCGCCTGCCCGGCCGTCGGCATCGAGCAGAAGCCCTACCGGCAGGAGAATGCCGGCGGCGCCATGGCCGACGGCTATGCCCGCATTGCCCGCAAGGTCGGCGTCGTCACCGCGCAGAACGGCCCGGCCGCGACCCTGCTGGTGGCGCCGCTGGCCGAGGCGCTGAAGGCGAGCGTCCCCGTCCTCGCCCTGGTGCAGGAGGTCACGCGCGACAGCGTCGACCGCAACGCCTTCCAGGAGCTGGACCACCTGGCGATGTTCGCGCCCGTGGCGAAATGGGTGCGCCGCCTGGATCGCGCCGATCGCCTCGATGACTACGTGGACATGGCCTTCACCGCCGCCGCCTCCGGCCGGCCCGGCCCGGCGGTGCTGCTGGCGCCGGCCGACCTGCTGACCGAGACGGCGGCCGCCCGCGCCGCGCTGCTGCGGCCGCGGGTGATGTCGCTCGGCGACGTGCCGCTGGACCGGACCGTGGCGGACCCCGTCGCCGTCGATGCGGCGGCGGATGCACTGGCGGCGGCCGAGCATCCGCTGGTCGTGGCGGGCGGCGGCGTGCTGATGTCGGGCGCCATGCCGGAGCTGCGCGCCTTGCAGGACGCTGCGCACCTGCCGGTCGCCACCACCGTCATGGGCAAGGGCGCGGCGGACGAGACGCATCCGCTGACCCTCGGCATCGCCGGCTACGTGATGGGTCAGGGGACGCGCACCCACGCGCTGCGCCCGATGGTGGAGCGCGCCGACGTGGTGCTGCTGGTCGGCACCCGCACCAACCAGAACGGCACGGACAGCTGGCGGCTGTTCGGGCCGGAGACGCGCTTCATCCACCTCGACACCGATCCGATGGAGATCGGGCGGAACTACGAATCGCAGCGCCTGCTCGGCGATGCCAAGCTGACCCTGGGCGCGCTGGCGGCGGCACTGAGAAAGCGCGACCTTGGCCGGCGCGCCGCCGCCCGGCCGGCGGTGGAGCGCGAGATCGCCGCCTCCGTCGCCGCCTGGCACGCGACCATGCAGGGCCTGCTGGCGCGCGACGCGCCGCTCTGCCGGCCGGAGCGCGTGATGGCGGAGCTCGATGCGCTGATCGGGCCGGAGGACGTGGTGGTGGCGGATGCCTCCTACGCCTCCATCTGGATCGCGAACTACCTGACCGCGAAGCGGGCGGGGCAGCGCTTCCTGACGCCGCGCGGCATCGCCGGCCTCGGCTGGGGCCTGCCGATGGCGATCGGCGCGCAGGTGGCGCTGGCGGAGATGGGCAGCGCGGGGCGCGTGGTGTGCCTCTGCGGCGATGGCGGCTTCGCGCATTCCTGGGCCGAGCTGGAGACGCTGCGGCGGCTGGAGCTGCCGGTGACGGTCATCGTGCTGAACAACGGCATCCTCGGCTACCAGAAGCACGCCGAGGAGGTGCGCTTCGGCGAGCACACCATCGCGGTGAACTTCGCCGCCGTGGACCACGCCGCCATCGCGCGCGCCTGCGGCGTCGCCGGCGTGCGGGTGGAGGGCGGCGCCGCCATCGCCCCGGCGCTGCGCGACGCGCTGGATGCGCGGGCGCCGGTGCTGCTGGACGTGATCACCGACCCCGACGCGAAGCCGCCGATCTCGGCCTTCGCCGGGCATTACCCGGAGCCGTTCTGACATGCTCGCCCTGCGCAAGACGACCCCGGGCTTCGGCCTCGAATTCCAGGAGGTGCCGGCAGCCCCGCCACCCGGCCCCGGCGAGGTGGTGCTCAAGGTCGAGGCCGCGGGCATCTGCGGCTCCGACGTGCACGCCTATGAATGGACCGGCGGCTACGAGTTCATGACCGACCGCATGCCGGTGACCATGGGCCATGAGTTCAGCGGCCGGGTCTGGCGCGTCGGCACCGGCACCGGCTTCCGGGGTGGCGAGCGGGTCTGCGTGATTCCCATGGTGGCCTGCGGCGCCTGCGCGAATTGCCGCGCCGGCGATGCGCGCAACTGCCTCTGCCGCCAGGGCATCGGCCTGACCGTGGATGGCGGCTTCGCCGCCGAGGTGCGCGTGCCCGCCGCCTGCTGCGTGGCGCTGCCCGATGCCGTGGATGCCGAGCTCGGCGCGCTGGTGGAACCGCTGGGTGTCGGCGCGGAGGCGGTGCTGACCGGCGCGGTGGGGCTCGGCGACACCGTGCTGGTGATGGGGCCCGGCACGATCGGCCAGGCCATCGCGCTGTTCGCGCGCCGGGCCGGCGCGGCGCGGGTGATCATCTCCGGCCGCGCCGATGCGCCGCGCTTCGATGTCTGCCGCGCGCTGGGGTTCGAGGAGCTGATCGACGTGGCCGAGGCGCCGCTGGTCGGGCAGGTGCTGGCGGCGACCGGCGGGCGGCCCGTGGACGTCGTGCTGGAGGCGACCGGCGTGCCCGCCACGCTGAACGACGGGCTCGGCGTGCTGAAGAAGGGCGGCGCCTGCGTGGTGGTGGGCATCCACGCCGGGGCGGTGACGCTGCCGCTGACCGATTTCGTGCGCAACCGCCACCAGCTCCGGGCCAGCCACGGCGCGGAGCGGCGCACCTGGGACCGCGTGGTGGCGCACCTCGCCCGCGACCCGGAGGGCTTCCGGCCGATGATCACGCACCGCATGGCGCTGGACCGCGGGCTGGAAGGATTCGAGCTGGCGCGGCAGCGCGCCGCGAGCAAGGTGATCCTGGCGCCATGAATGCGAACACCGATCGTGTCGCGCCGGAAGGCGCGCGGGACAGGGTCGCGCCGGAAGGCGCGCGGGACAGGGTCGCGCCGGAAGGCGCGCGGGACAGGGTCGCGCCGGAAGGCGCGCGGGACAGGGTCGCGCTGGTCACCGGCGCGGCACGCGGCATCGGCGCCGCCTGCGCGGCGAAGCTGGCGACGCTCGGCCATCCCGTGGTGCTGGCGGACGTGATCCCGGAGGTGGAGGGCACCGCGGCGGCGCTGCCGAACGCGCGCGCCATCCGCCTCGACGTCGCCGATCCGGCGGCCGTCGCCGCGCTGCCCCAGGCGTTGGACGACTGGTGGGAGCGGCTCGGCATCGTCGTGAACAATGCCGGCATCTCGCCGAAGGTGGATGGGCGGGCGCGGCCGATCCGCGAGATGCCGCTGGAGGAGTGGAGCCGCGTCCTCGCGGTGAACCTCACCGGCGCCTTCCTCGTCTCGCAGGCCTGCATCCCGCCGCTGCGCGCGCGGCGCTGGGGACGCGTGGTGATGATGACCAGCCAGGCGGCGCGCGGCAAAAGCGTGATCGCCGCGGCGCACTACGCCGCCGCCAAGACCGGGCTGATGGGCTTCGCGCGCAGCCTGGCGAGCGAACTCGGCCCGGACGGCATCACGGTGAACAGCGTGGCGCCCGGGCGCATCGACACGCCGATGGCGCAGGGCGCGGCGGCGGGGGTGAACGATGCCTTCCTCGCGCAGATCCCGCTGCGCCGGATCGGCACGCCGGAGGAGGTGGCGGAGGTGGTGGCCTTCCTCGCCTCCGACGCCGCCGGCTATCTCAGCGGCGCGACGATCGACGTGGGTGGCGGCAGCTTCATGCCGTAGCCCGTGGGGAAGGGAGCGAACTCGCTTCCCCACACCCCGACCCTCCTTTTCTGCCCTTTCACGTGCCGCGGGCAACGGAGTGCCACCGATGAACCAGCTCGATCTCAAGGGCCAGGTCGCCGTCGTCACCGGCGGCGCACGCGGCATCGGCCTCGCCGTGGCGGAGCGCGCCACGGCCTCGGGCGCGCGCTGCGCCGTCTGGGACGTCGACCTCGCGGAGGCCGAGGCGGTGGCGAAGCGCCTCGGCGGCTTCGCCGCGCAGGTGGACGTGACGGATGACGGCGCCGTCGCCGCCGCGCTGGCGGCGACCGAGGCGGCGCTCGGCCCGGTCGGTATCCTCGTCGCCAATGCCGGCATCACCGGGCCGAACGCGCCGGTGGAGGACTACCCCATCGACGCCTGGCGCCGGGTCATCGAGATCGACCTCACCGGCGTCTTCCTGTGCTGCCGCGCCGTGGTGCCGGGCATGCGCGCGCGGAACGCCGGCCGCATCGTCAACATTGCCTCCATCGCCGGCAAGGAGGGCAACCCGAACGCCGCGGCCTACTCGGCGGCGAAGGCAGGGGTGATCGGCTTCACCAAGTCTCTGGGCAAGGAACTCGCCGCCACCGATGTCCGGGTGAACTGCGTGACGCCGGCGGCGGCGAAGACCGACATCTTCAAGCAGATGACCCAGGCGCAGATCGACTACATGCTCTCCAAGATCCCCGCCGGCCGCTTCGCCGGCGTCGGGGAGATCGCCGCCCTGGTCTGCTGGCTGGCGAGCCCCGATTGCAGCTTCTCGACGGGCGGCGTGTTCGACGTCTCCGGCGGGCGGGCCACCTACTAATACCAACGCGCGTTGATGTTGACACATCAACGCCCCTCAGACGCCGGGCGCCGCGCATCCGCGCGGCTTGGCTTCGCGCCATTGGGCGCGGGCCGCGTCCGCGGCCTCGGCGCGCCATCTGGCGCGCCGCATGGGTCAGCCTTTGACCGAGTTGGTATAAGCAGCCAGCAGCCCCCGCTCGCGAAGGATGCCGAGCGCCTGGCGCAGCGCGTTGGCCATGGCTTCCGGCGGCATGGCGCCGGAGAACAGCACATGCCCGGCCAGCGCAAAGGTCGGCACGCCGGAGAGGCCGAGCTGACGGAAGCCGGCATCCTCGGCCAGCACCTTTGCCTCGCCGGCATCGCTGGCCAGGTGGTTGGCGACGGCCGGCGCATCCATCCCTGCCGCGCCGGCAATCGTGGCAAGCTCGGCCGCGTCGCCGATGTCGCGCCCGTCCTGGAAATAGGCCCGGAACAGCGCCTCCACGACGCGGTCCTGCAGCGCCGGCCCGCCCTCCTCGCCGGCCAGCGCGATCAGGCGGTGCGCGGGCACGGTATTCGGCGTGCGCAGCATCCGGTCGTGCCGGAACTCCAGCCCCGCCGCGGCACCGGCGGCGGCGACCTGCGCGTCGAGCGCGCGCGACCGCGCCTCGCTGCCGAACTTGGCGGCGCGGTACTCGGCCCGCGCCACGCCCTCGCGCGGCATGTCGGGGTTGAGCTGGAAGGGGCGCCAATGCACCTCGAAGCGCTCGCCATCCTCGGCGCCCAGGCTGGCCATGGCGGCCTCCATGTTGCGCTTGCCGACCCAGCACCAGGGGCAGATGGCGTCGGAGACGATGTCGAGCCGCACGGCGGGGCGGGCCGTGGCGCCCGCCGGCAGCAGCATCGGCCCGGTGCTGCTGCCGGGAACCTCGCAGCCGTCCGGTCCGCAGAGGGCTGCGGTGCCGTCCCCGGTGACGCGGTCTTCCATGGCTCCGCTCCTCTGATCCTGCGGCGGTAGAGTCGGGGCGCGGCGGGCCGGACGCAAGCCCGGGCTTGCGGCACGCCGGCCGGCCTGCGATTGCCGGGGCTCGGGCGGGAGGGCGGGGCCATGCGCACCCAGGTCGGAATCATCGGCGCCGGGCCGGCGGGGCTGCTGCTGGCCCAGCTGCTGCACCTGCGCGGCATCGAGAGCGTGGTGCTGGAGGCGCGCTCCCGCGACCACATCGAGACCCGCATCCGTGCCGGCCTGCTGGAGGGGGGAACGGTCGACATCCTCACCGCCGCCGGCGCCGCCGATCGCCTGCACCGCGAGGGCATGCTGCATGAGGGGCTGGAGCTGCGCTTCGGTGGCGAGGGCCACCGCATCCCGCTGACGGAGCTGACGGGAAAGCACGTCACCATCTACGGCCAGCAGGAGGTGGTGAAGGACCTGGTCGCGCTGCGCCTCGACCAGGGCGCGCCGCTGGTCTTCGAGGCGGGGGGGGTCGCGGTGCACGGCATCGACTCTGGCCGGCCGCGCATCACCTGGGTGGAGAACGGCGCGGCGCGCAGCCTGGAGTGCGACATCATCGCCGGCTGCGACGGCTTCCACGGCATCTGCCGCGACAGCTTCCCGCCCGGCGCGCTGAGCCTCTACGAGCGGGTCTATCCCTTCGCCTGGCTCGGCATCCTCGCCGAGGCGCCGAACGTGCACCACGAGCTGATCTACGCGCGGCACGAACGCGGCTTCGCGCTGGCCACCATGCGCACGCCGATGCTGACGCGCCTCTACCTGCAATGCCGTCCCGACGAGGACCTGGCCGCCTGGCCCGATGCGCGCATCTGGAAGGAGCTGCACGCGCGCCTGGCGCGGCGCGACGGCGGGAGCCAGGTGAAGGAGGGGAGGATCGTGCAGCGGGGCGTCACCGCCATGCGCAGCTTCGTCGCCGAGCCGATGCGGAGCGGCCGCCTGTTCCTCGCCGGCGACGCCGCGCACATCGTGCCGCCGACCGGCGCCAAGGGCATGAACCTGGCGGTCGCGGACGTGTGGTACCTGACCCAGGCGCTGGAGGCATTCTACGCCGGCCGCGGCATGGCGGCGCTCGACGGCTATTCGGCGCGCTGCCTGGCGCGCATCTGGAAGGCGCAGCGCTTCTCCTGGTGGATGACCTCCATGCTGCACCGCTTCGATGCCGGCGACGCCTTCGAGCACAAGGTGCAGGTTGCCGAGCTGGACTACATCTGCGGCAGCGAGGCGGGGATGCGCACGCTGGCGGAGAACTACGTGGGCCTGCCGCTGGACTGATCCGCCCGCGCGCCGCAGCATCCGCGGCGCGGAGGGATCGCGCCATGCTCCTCGCCTTCGAGACCACCGAGGACGCTGCAGGATTGGGTGGAGCGGACGTGGCGCCGCCACCCTCGGCGGTGCCGCGCATCGCGGACGGCACGCTGGCGCCGGCCTCCGACATGCTCGGTGCCTTCCCGCGCATTCCCCGCGCGCGGGTGCCACGCTTCGCCAACCCGATTGCGGCGGTGACCGATCCGGTCGCGGGCGCTCGCGCGCCTGAGGATGCGTGGCGCCCGCTGGTGCCGGCGGTGGATGGCGACGGCAACGAGCGCTGCGGCGTGCTGCTGCCCGACATCGCCGCGCCGCGCGGCACCTACACGGGCTGGAACCCGTATGCTGGGGAAGGGCTTGCGGGCGAGCTGGCGGACCGCGAGGGCAGCCTGTTCGCCTTCGCCGCGGCCCGCGCCGAACGCGAGGCCGCAGGCGATCCACGGCCCTCGATCGAGGAGCGCTGGCCGTCGCGCGCGGCCTGCATGGCCGCGGTGCGCAGGGCGGCGGAGGCGCTGCTCCGCCAGCGCCTGCTGCTGCCCGAGGACGTTGCCGCAGGCATCGCGGCGGCGGAGGCTGCGCCGGGGTTCACCGCGGCCTGACGCTGTCCACCGTGGCGAGGACGAAGGCCCGGATCTGCCCGAGCTCCGCCTCGCTCAGCCGCCCCTGGAAGCTCGGCATGCCGTGCTGGAGATAGGTGTTGCCGAGTACCAGCGCCGGCATCGCCTCCATCGTCTCGCGCGTCGAGTAGCCGAGGTTCGGCACGTTGCCGCCGTTGTTCACCCCGGGCACGCCGTGGCAGCCGGCGCAATTCGCCACGTAGAGGCCGGTGCCGGGCGCCACGTCATCCTGCCGGAAGGCGATGCCGGAGACGAGCGGCCGCCGCTCCGCCTGCACCGCCGCCGGCATCGCCGCCGTGGCGCCGACGCGGAAGGCATAGACCCGACCCGGCGAGACGCGGTCCGTCGCGCGCTGCACGATGCCGAAGACGCCGCCCCAGCCCACCGCGACGGCGACGTATTGCTGCCCGTCCACCTCGAAGGTCGATGGCGCGGCAACCACGCCGGAGCCGACCGGCACCTCCCAGATCGTGCGGCCGTCGCGCGCGTCATAGGCGACGAAGCGGCCATCCGCCGTGCCCTGGAACACCAGGTTGCCGGCGGTGGTCAGGGTGCCGCCGTTCCAGGGCGCGCCGAGGTCGCGGCGCCAGGCCTCGCGCTGCGCCACCGGGTCCCAGGCGATCAGCGCGCCGAAGGGCTGCGCCTTGGGCGGCGTCGCGTTCAGGAAGTAGCCGAGGTTCCAGCCCGTGCCGCTCTGGAAGCGACCCGGCGACACCACGTTCATCCGCCACTCGCGGTCCGGCGTCAGGGTCAGCGGCACGCCCTGCACCGGCATGTAGGCGAGGCCGGTCTGCGGGTTGAAGGACATCGGGTGCCAGTTGCGCGCGCCATAGGCGGTGGGGATGGCCTCGAAGGGCTGGTCCGGGCTGCGGGCGGCGGGGTTCTCGATGGGCCGCCCCTCGGCATCGTAGCCGGTGGCCCAGGTCACCTCGACGAAGTTGCGCGCGGAGATGAAGCGGCCGTCGGTGCGGTCGATCACGTAGAAGAAGCCGTTCTTCGGCGCGTGCAGGATCACCTTGCGCGGCTGGCCCGCGATGGTGAGGTCGGCCAGGATCATCGGCTGGGTCGCGGTGTAGTCCCAGGTCTCGCCCGGGACATGCTGGTAGTGCCAGACGAACTCGCCGGTCTCGGGCCGCAGCGCGACGATCGAGTGCAGGTAGAGGTTGTCGCCGCCCGCCGGGCTGCGCAGGTTGCGGTTCCAGGGGCTGCCGTTGCCGGTGCCGACGTACATGAGGCCCAGCTCGGGGTCGTAGGTCATGCTGTCCCACATCGTCCCGCCGCCGCCGGCCTCCCACCAGCGGCCGGCGGGGTCCCAGGTGCGCAGCGCGCGCGCCATGGACGCATCCTCGGGCGGGTCGGCGGGGTTGCCGGGCACGGCGAACCAGCGCCATTTCTGCCTGCCGGTCTCGGCATCGTAGCCGGTGAGATAGCCGCGCACGCCGTACTCGGCGCCGCCATTGCCGATGATCACGGTGTCCGCGAAGACGCGCGGCGCGCCGGTGACGGTGTAGGGCCGCGCCCGGTCGGTGATGGTGTCGCGTTCCCAGGCCCTGGCCCCGGTCGCGGCGTCGAGCGCGAACAGGCGGCCGTCATAGGAGGCGACATAGACCTTGCCGCGGTGCACGGCGACGCCGCGGTTCACCACATCGCAGCAGCCGCGTGCGCCGTATTCGCGCGGCACCTCGGGGTCGAAGCTCCAGAGCCGCGCGCCGGTCCGCGCGTCGATCGCATGCACCACGGACCAGGAGGCGGTGACGTACATCACGCCGCCGACCACCACGGGCGTCGCCTGCACGCCGCGGCGCGAGCCGAGGTCGTAGGACCAGGCGAGGCCGAGTTGCGCGGCATTCTCCGTGGTGATGCCGGTGAGCGGGGAGAAGCGGTTCTCGCTGAAGTTCAGCCCGTAGCTCGGCCAGTCGCGGCCGGTGGCGGCGTTCCGGCGGATGAAGTCGGCATCGACCCGGGCGGTGGCGGCGCGGAGCTGGTCCGGAGTGGGCGGCGCCTGCGCGGCGGCGGGGGACACGGCCGCAAGGGTGGCCGCGGCGAGCAGGGCCCGGATGCGCGTCATGGCGTTTCTCCCCTGGCCGCGGCGCGTGCGGTGCGGCCTGGCGGGCAGGCTATCAGGGGCAGTTGCGCGGATTCAACCGGGACGTGTGGCGCGGGCGATCACGCGTCAGGGGGGAACGATGGGATCGGCGCCATGATGGCGCTGCGGCCGTGCCGAAGGCGGATGATCCCGAGGCGGTCGCCTGCAGCCCTCAGGCATCCACGCCGTAGAGCCGCCGCGCCGCCTCCGGGCTGACCAGCCCGTCGGCCACGTCGCGCCGGACCAGGGCGGGGTCGCGTGCCTGCGGGTCGCCCATGCCGCCGCCGCCGGGCAGCAACAGCCGCAGCCGCCGCCCCTTTGGCACCACCTGGAATCCCTTGGTGCGCAGCGGCGTGCCGTTGGCGTCGTTCAGCCCGACCCAGCCCGCCGCGCCGTCGCCGCCGCCCTCGCGGCCCTTCGGCGGATTCGCCACGCGGTCGAAGATGGCGTTCACCGCGAACTCGGCATCGCCCTTGGCGCCGATCTCCATCACCTGGCCGAAGCCGCCGCGGGTGCGGCCGGCGCCGGCGCTGTCGGGGCGCAATTCCTTGCGCCAGAAGATCACGGGCGCGACGTTCTCGGTCGCCTCCACCGGCATGGTGCGCACGCCGGAGGGGAAGGCGATGCCGTCCAGCCCATCCTTCGCGGGCCGCGCGCCGGTGCCGCCGGAATTGAAGGTGATGATCTCGAAATCCTCGACCTCCGCGGCCTGGCCGGAGACCTGCGACCCGCCGCGCAGCGGCGGGTTCCACAGCGCCGAGGAGCCTTCCGCGTTCACCCGCCCGGGCACCGCCTGGTGCAGGCAGCCCATCATCAGGTCGGGCAGCAGCTGCCCCACCACGTGGCGCACGCTGACCGGGTAGGGCCGCGGCGCGTTCAGGATGCAGCCCTCCGGGATCATCATGTGGAAGGGCGAGAGCGAGGCCCAGTTGTTCGGGATCTCGGGCGCGACCACGCACTTGATGCCGAAGCAGGAATAGGCCCGGCAATAGGCCGGAGGCACGTTGATGCCGCGCGTCGAGAGCCCCGAGGTGCCGGCGTAGTCCACCTCGATGCGGTCGTCGTGGATGGTCATGGCGGCGTTCAGCGTGACCGGCGCCTCGTAGCCGTCGGACCGGATCCAGGCACGGAAGGTGCCCTTCGGCAGCTTCCGGATCTCGTCGATGGTCGCGCGCAGGCTGCTTTCGAAGATGAACTCCGCCAGCGGGTCGAGGCTGTCCATGGCGAACTCGTCCAGCATCTCCACCAGCCGCCTGGCGCCGGCGTCGTTGCAGGCGCACAGGGAGTAGATGTCGCCCTCCAGCTCCACCGGCGTGCGGCTGCCGACGCGGATGAAGTCGAAGAAGGTCTCGTTCGGCACGTTGCGGTCGAAGCACTTCACGATCGGGATGTAGAGGCCTTCCTCGAAGACCGAGCGCCCCTCGGGGCCCATGCCGAGGCCGCCGATGTCGATGATGTGCGCGGTGTTGGCGAACAGGCCGACGATGCGCCCGTTGCGGAAGGCCGGCGTGACCACGGTGAGGTCGTGCAGGTGGCCGGTGCCGAGCCAGGGATCGTTGGTGATGTAGTGGTCGCCGGGCTGCATGGTGTGGGCCGGGAATTTCGCCAGGAAATGCCCGACGCTCTCGGCCATGGAGTTCACATGGCCCGGCGTGCCGGTGACGGCCTGCGCCAGCATGCGGCCCTCCAGGTCGAAGATGCCGGCCGAGAGGTCGCCGGCCTCGCGCACCGTGGTGGAGAAGGCGGTGCGGATCATGGTCTGCGCCTGTTCCTCCACCACGGCGATCAGGCGGTTCCACTGGATCTGGCGCTGGATGGTGGCGAGGGGGGTATTCACGATCATTGAGAGGTCTCCGGCAAAGCTGCTGATGCCTGTTTGCTGCTCACCCATTGCGCATAGGTGCGACCGGTGCGCACATGCACCCACTCGTTCGGTCCTCGGGAATTCCGTCCCGCGATCAAACCACCTGCCGCCGAGGTGCTGCCGACGGCAAAGTCGCGCGTCAGCCGCAGCACGCTGCCTGTTGCATCAGGCACGAGGATGCCCTCGGCCCGTGCCCTCGCGCGGAGCGTCCTGATGCTTTCGGCGCAGCCGGGCGTTTCATCAAGCCGCGCTTGGCTTCCTTCAGGCAGCACGAAGTCGTCAAGCGCGACCCGCATCTGCGCACTGAAGCGGGCCTCTCCGACGTAGCGAAAGAGCGCGTCGTCCGTGTCAGTGTTGGTCTCGACATTGGACGCGCGGTCGCTGCTGCGCCGTGTGGTGGATGTCGATCGGAAGGCCGGGAAACCGAGCGTCTCGGCTAGCGTCGCGACATCTGCCGCGAACTGTTCCGCGAAGGCCGTGTCGCCCTCATCGAGGTCGCCGGGACCTGATCGATCAGTCAGAAGAGATGCGCGGGCGGCAGCACGCACTCGCTCCGTGAGAAGATGTTCCGAGCGCCGCGCATGCGCCTTGTTGAAGATCGCATCGGAGCTGAACGCGACGACGAGTTGGCGCCACTCCGCCTTGTCCATCGCGTGGTGCTGCCCGTTGAAGCGTCGAGCTACCGCATCGCATTCGCCGACATAGATCGCCTCCCCGCCATCGTCGAAGACCTGGCCGTAGAGAAAGTAGACGGCAGTCCGTCGAGCTTCCGAACGCCCAAGCAGCTTATCGATCGACGACACTGGGCAGGCGATCAGCTTCGTCGTGCGGCCCGCGATCTCGGCAGTGCGCAGTCCGTCGGGGTCGCCTTCCAGCAGGGTCAGCCGGATCAACTGCGTCGACATGGATTGCCTGATCCGGAAGCGATCACGGGCTCGGTTCGAGCTCGAACCGCCGCAGCCCGCAGTGCTCGGCGAAGGGCTCGAAGTCGCGGTCGCCGTGCAGCAGCGGCACGGAGCGGGCGATGCACCAGGCCGCGATGAGGCAGTCCACGGCCTTGCGCACGGACACGCCCCGGCGGCGCAGCGCACGGTAGTGGTCCGCAGCGGCGAGCGCCGTCTCCGTGCCTCCAATCGCCACTTGGGGAAACGCGAGCAGCACGGCGCGGGTCCGGTCGTGCTGCCGGTCGTCCACGATGCCGCGCAGCACCTCCAGCAGGACGAGGTCGCCTACCAGGATATGCGCAGGGTCGTCCTCACCGGCATCGGGATCAAGCGCAACAAGCAGCCGGCGGAGCGCGCCCACCTCAGATGTCGCGATACCGCGGAAGTGGTCGATCCAGACCGAGCTGTCCACAAAGACGGCGTTCAACGGCGCGGGCGCGCCAGCGTATCGCGGCGCTCGGCATCCAGATCGCCTTCCCAATCCACCTTGCCGAAGAGGTCGAGCGCGCTCGCCTGACGCTTGCGGCGCGCGAGGAGGCGGAGCGCCGCCTCAACGGTTTCACGCTTGGTCGTGAGCCCGCTCGCCGCCATGGCCTCCGCCATCAGCCGATCATCGATCTCGATATTGGTCCGCATCGGCGCTCCGTGTGTATTAACTCCACAAGGTTATACACATCTTGCGCGTGCCGCAAGCAGAATGCGGCAGCCGACGCCGTCAATCCGAATCGTCAGGCGTCACGCATCAATTCCAGATATCCCAGCCCATCCATCCGGCACGTCCATCCGGCGCCGACCAGCGTGCTGGTCTCATCCTCCGCGACGATGCAGGGGCCGGACAGCACCGCGCCCGGCGCGATCGCCGCGCGGGCGAAGACCGGCCACGCCGCCACCTCGCCCGTCACCGTGTCGCGCACCATCTGCGCGCGGATCGGTGCGGGGCCGGGGGCCGGGACCACATCGGCGACCGGCTCGATCGCCTCGGTCAGCGTCGCCACCGTCACCGCGAAGCTCAGCACCTCCACGTCGCTGCCCGGCACGGGGCGGTCGTAGAAGCGGGTGTACTCCACGTCGTAGAGCGCCCGGATCTCCCGCACGTCCGCCTCCGTCAGGTCCCGCGCGGGCAGCGGCACCGCGATCTCGTGGCCCTGGCCGACATAGCGCATGTAGGCGAGCCGTCCTTCCGTGGTGGGCGCGCCGAAGCTGCCCTGCGCCACCACGCCTGCCGCCTCGGCCGCCATTGCGCCGAGCAGCGCGTTCACCGCCGGCACGTCGAAGCTGCCGAAGCGCTGGTACAGGCTCCGCACCACCTCATAAGCCACCGGCGCGCGCAGGAAGCCGATGGCGCTGCCGACGCCCGCGCCGGTCGGCACCAGGATGCGCCGCACGCCCAGCTTCTCCGCCACGCGACAGCCGTGCACCGGTCCGCCGCCGCCGAAGGCGATGATGGTGCGCCCCTCGAAGCCCTTGCCGCTCTCGATGGCGTGCACGCGCGCGGCATTCGCCATGTTCTCATCGACCATCTCGACCACGCCGAGGGCGGCCATCTCGGCGGAAAGCCCAAGCCGCCCGCCGATCGCGGCGGCCAGCGCATCCCGCGCCGGCTCCGGGTGCAGGCGCAGCGCGCCGCCGGCGAAGTGCTCCGGGTCGTAGCGGCCAAGGGCGAGGTTCGCGTCCGTCACCGCCGGCCGCGTGCCGCCGCGGCCGTAGCAGGCCGGGCCGGGATCGGCGCCGGCGCTCTCCGGCCCGACATGGATCAGCCCCATGGCGTCCACATGCGCGATCGACCCGCCGCCCGCGCCGATCTCCACCATCTCGATGACGGGGATGCGAAGCGGCAGGCCGGAGCCCTTCCGGAAGCGCCCGACCCGCGCCACCTCGAAGCTGCGGCTGGCCTGCGGCCGGTAGTCGTCGATCATGCAGATCTTCGCCGTGGTGCCGCCCATGTCGAAGGACAGCACGCGATCGAGGCCGCGCTGCCGCGCCACATGCGCCGAGAAGATCGCGCCGCCGGCCGGCCCGCTCTCCACCAGCCGGATCGGGAAGCGGGCCGCCGTCTCCAGCGTGGTCAGCCCGCCGCCCGAGAGCATCAGGAACAGCGGGCAGCCGAGGTCCATCTCCCGCAGCCCGCTCTCCAGCCGGCGCAGGTAGCTGGCCATCAGCGGCTGGACGTAGGCGTTGGCGACGGTGGTGCTGAACCGCTCCCACTCGCGCATCTCCGGCGAGACCTCGCTGCTCAGGGAGACCGGCACCTCCGGCCAGAGCTCGCGCAGGATCGCCGCCGCGCGGCGCTCATGCGCCGGGTTCACGAAGGCATGCAGGAAGCCGATGGCGACGCTCTCGATGCCCGCGGCGCGCATGAAGGTGACCTGCGCCGCCACCTCCGCCTCATCGAGTGGCAGCAGCACGCGGCCGGTGTTGTCGAGCCGCTCGGTCACCGGCAGGCGCCAGCGGCGCGGCACCAGCGGTTCGGGCAGCTCGATGTTCAGGTCGTACTGGTCGTAGCGGCTCTCGTTGCCGAGGGCGAGGACGTCGCGGAACCCCTCCGTGGTCAGCAGCGCCGTGCGCGCGCCCTTGCGCTCGATGATTGCGTTGGTGGCCAGCGTGGTGCCGTGGATCGCCAGGGCGATGTCGGCGGGCGCCAGCGCCGCCGCGGCCAGCACCTGCCGCACGCCCTCCAGCACGCCCTGCTCGGGTGCGGCGGGGGTGGTGAGGACCTTGGCCGTCCAGCGCCGCTCGTCGCGCTCGACGGCGACGTCGGTGAAGGTGCCGCCGATATCGACCGCCAGTCTTGCCGCCGTCACGCACTCATCTCCGCCGTGAATCGCATCGCCACCGCGCAGGCGGCCGCGAAATCCTGCATGCGCATGTCTTCCTTCGGGTTGTGGCTGCCGTTCTGGTTGCGCACGAACAGCATCCCCGCCGGGATGCCCGCCTGGGCGAAGGCCGCCGCGTCATGCCCGGCGCCGGAGGGCATGGACAGGTGCGCCACCCCCACGGCCTCCGCCGCACGCACCAGCCCGCGCTGCACGCCCGCATCCATCAGGCTCGGCCGGCTGCCGCTCTCGGGGCCTAGGTCGAAGCTGACGCCGCGCCGTGCCTCGATCTCGGCGATACGGGTGTGGAGCACCTCGAAGATCGCGTCGCAGCTGTGCAGGTTCACGCTGCGCACATCGAGGCTGAACAGCGCCTCGCCGGCGATCTTGGTGAAGCCGGCATCGTCCGTCGTCGCCATCTCGCAGAAGGTGCAGACCAGGCGGTGGCCCTCCGCCTCCAGCCGGCACCAGGCCTCGTCCAGCGTCACCGCCAGCTCGGCCAGCGCGATCGCGGCATCGCGGCGGTACTTGCGCGGCGTCGCGCCGGAATGGTTGTACTCGCCGCTGACGCGGCCCTTGCGCAGCCGGCGGCTGCCGGGGATGCCGGTGACGATGCCGACGGGAACGCCCTCGGCCTCCAGCACCGGCCCCTGCTCGATGTGCAGCTCCAGGAAGGCGGCGACGCTGTCCGGGCCCATGCTGCGCTCGCCGCGCAGCGCGAAGCCGGGGTCGAAGCCCTCCTCGCGCATGTGGTCGGCCAGCGTGCGGTCGGTGTCCATGCGCCGCACTTCCAGGTCCTGCGGCTTCAGCATGCCGAGCGCGCCGCGGCTGCCGGGGTAAGATGTCGGGAACCAGGCGCCCGCTTCCTCGGCGCGGATCGCCATCACCGTCACGTCGCGCGCGGGGGTGAAGCCGGCGCGCCGCATGCCGGCGGCCACCGCCAGGCCGCAGAGCACGCCGGCGGCCCCGTCGAAATTGCCGCCCTGCGGCACGCTGTCCAGGTGGCTGCCGAGCACGATGCGCTTCGCCGCCCGGTCGCTGCCGGGCAGCGTCATGGTCATGTTGCCGATCGGATCGACCGCGATCTCCAGGCCGATCTCCCCCGCCGCCTCGCGCACCAGGGCGTGCGCCATGCGTTCGCCGGGACCATAGGCCTCCCGCGTGATGCCGACCCCGTCGAAGCTGCGCGCCCGCAGCGCGTCGAACAGGCGGGCGGCGAGGTCGATGTCGGGGGAGAGGTTGGGGATCATGCCGGTTCTCCTGCGACGCCTCGCTACGCCGATGACCCGCTTCCGGGCAAGGCGGCGCGGATCATGCCACGATCCCACCACCCCGTCCCCGTGGCGGGTCAGAGCATGCTGCGCACGCGCCCGCCATCTACGCGGATCATGCTGCCGGTGATGTAGCCACCCTTCTCGGAAGCAAGAAATGCGCCCATCGGCCCGTAATCCGCCGGAACGCCGAGGCGCCGGGCGGGAATCTCCTCCGCCGCCTTGGCCAGCGCGTCCTCGTAGGAGATGTTGAGCTGCCGCGCGCGCTGCGTGGTGGAGGTGGTGACGCGGTCGGTCAGGATGGTGCCCGGGGCGAGCACGTTCATCGTCACACCATCCTTCGCCACCTCGCCGCTCAGCGTCTTCAGCCAGCCCCAGATCGAGGCCCGCAGCGTGTTGGACAGCGCCAGCGTCGGGATCGGGTGCTGCATGCCGGTGCTGCCCACCACGATGATCCGCCCCCAGCCCTGCGCCCGCATCGCCGGCAGCAGCAGGTTGGCGATGCGGATCGGCGAGACCACGATGTTCTGGAACCAGGCGACCAGGTCGCTCTCCTGCATCTCGCTGGCGGTGCAGAGCGGCGGGCCGCCATGGTTCAGCACCAGGATGTCGACGCCCCCCATGGCGGCGACGGCGGCCTTGGCCAGCGCGTCCATGTCCGTCCCGTTGCCGACGTCGGCGACCACGCCCCGCGCGCTGGCGGCGCCGGCCGCCTTCAGCTGCGCCGCCGCCTCGTCCAGCCGTCCCTGGTCGCGGCCGCTGATCACCAGCGCGGCCCCTTCGCCGGCCAGGGCATCGGCGATCGAGCGGCCCAGCCCCTTGGTGCCGCCCATGACCAGCGCGCGGCGGTCCTTCAACCCGAGATCCATGGTGCCTGCTCCTCCCTGGCGGAAGCGGGAACCCTGACTGCGCGGCTGTCTGCTGGCAAGTCGGCCGCTGGCAAGTCGGGGCGGTGCTGGGTATGAGCACGGGCACCAGGGGAGTTTCCACGCATGGCCAAGCCCGTCCTGCTCGTCACCCGCACGCTGCCCGCCGCCATCGAGGCGCGCGCGGCGCGGGACTACGACGCGCGGCTGAATGCCGATGACGCGCACTGGGCGGCGGGCGGGGCGGAGATCGCGCGGCGCGCGGCGGGCTGCTGCGCCGCCGGCATCCTCGGCGCGGCCGGGGACGGGCTCGACGCCGCCTGCATCGCCGCCCTGCCGGACAGCGTGCGGATCATCGCCACCTTCAGCGTCGGCACCGACCATATCGACCTGGCGGCGGCAAAGGCGCGCGGCATCGTCGTGACCAACACGCCGGAGGTGCTGTCCTTCGCCACCGCCGAATGCGCCTTCACCCTGCTGCTGATGGCCGCGCGCCGCGCCGGCGAGGGCGAGCGGATGCTGCGTGCCGGGCGCTGGGCGGGCTGGGCGCCGACGCAACTGCTCGGCGTGACGCTGCAGGGCAAGCGGCTCGGCATCCTCGGCTTCGGCCGCATCGGGCGGGAGGTGGCGCGGATGGCGCGCGGCTTCTCGATGGAGGTGCATTACCGCGACGTGCAGCGCCTGCCGGCGGAGCTGGAGGGGGACGCGACCTGGCACGACACGGATGAGGGGTTCCTCGGCGCGATCGACATGCTGTCCATGCATGTCCCGGGCGGGGCGGGCACGCGGCACTGGCTGAACGCGGCGCGCCTGGCCAGGATGAAGCGCGGCGCGATCGTGGTGAACAGCGGCCGTGGCCCCTCGGTGGACGACGCGGCGCTGATCGCGGCGCTGCGCTCCGGGCACATCCGCGCCGCGGGGCTGGATGTCTACGACGGCGAGCCGCGGGTGAATCCCGGCTACCTGGCGCTGGAAAACGTGGCGCTGCTGCCGCATCTCGGCAGCGCGACGGAGGAGACGCGCCAGGCGATGGGCGAACGGTGCCTCGAGAACCTGGACGCGGTGCTGCTGCGCGGCGAGGCGAGGGCGCCGCAGCAGGTGGCGTAGCGCCGCCGTTGCCGTTGCGTCAGCGGGCGGGGCGGGTCACAGGCTGCCCGGCAGCCGCCCCGGCCTGCCGAAGAGCCAGCCCTGGCCGTAGCCGACGCCGAGCGCCAGCATGGCCGCCGCCTCGGCCTCGGTCTCGATGCGCTCGGCCACCACCTCGGCGCCGACGTTGCGCGCGAGATCGACCATGGAGGCGACGAAGCCGCGGTCCTGCGCACTGGTCAGCGCCGCCTGCACGTACTGCCCGTCGATCTTCACGTAGTCGACGCGGAAGGCGCGCAGGTAGCGGAAGGCGGCCGCGCCGGCGCCGAAATCGTCGATGCAGAGCGGCATGCCGAGTTCGCGCAGCGCCTCCATCGTGCGCACCGCCTCGGCCTCCTCCTCGATCTCGGCGGTCTCGGTGATCTCGATGAGCAGGCGCGGCACGAGGCTGGGCTCGGCCCGCAGCATCGCCAGCAGCCGGTCGCGGAAGGCAGGGCTCTGCAGCGACAGGCCCGAGAGGTTGCAGGCGATCTGCGCGCCATCCGCCTTGCGCGCCGCCTCGGCGCAGGTCTCCACCACGGCCCAGTCGAGATCCTCGGAGAGCCCCACCGTCTCGGCGAAGGTGACGAATTCCTGCGCGCCGGCAGGGCTGGCGCCGCCCGGGGTGGCGACCGGGCGCAGCAGCGCCTCGAAATGGTGCACGCGGCGGTCGGCCAGGCCCACGATCGGCTGGAAGGCCAGGCGGAAGCGGCGTTCCGCGATCACCACGCGCAGGGCCTCGGCCCGTTCGCAGGCCTGGGCGACGAAGCCGGCGAGGCCGCCGGCGAAGCCATCCTCCGCCATGGCGCGGCCGCCGCCGCGGGCGAAGGCGCCGAGGGCGTAGCGCAGCGCCCGCGTGGCCTGCAGCGGCGAGAGCCCGCCGGAGTCCAGTGGCAGCGTCGTGGTCGCCACCGCGGCCTGCAGCCCGCCCTGCTGCGCCACCGCCTCGATGGCGGCGGCGATGCGGGTGAAGTCGTCGGCGGTGCGCGAGAGCACGCCGTAGCGGCCCGCCGCCAGCTCCCCGGCGAAACCGCCGCCGGCGACGCTGTCCGCCAACGCGGCGGCGATGCGCCCGGCCAGCTCGGGCCGCGGTGTCAGCGGACCATCCGGCCCCTCGAGTTCAAGCAGACCCATGGTTGCCGGCGGGCCGCCGGCGCGCAGCTCGGCCTCGAGCGCCTGGCGCAATCCGCTGGCGCCGGGCAGGGCAGCGGGCGATGCATCGGCGTCGAGCGGCATGGCGGAGAAGGTGAGGCAGAGCCGGTCGCCGCCGCCCGGCAGCCCGTTCAGGCGAAGCCCGGCCACCCCCATGGCCGTGGCGCCGCCATCGCGCAGCGGGAAGCAGGTGGGCGGCAGGCGGTCCCGCGCGTGCAGCATGTCGAGGGCGCGCGCGAAGCCGGGGCGGCTTGACGGCGCGACGAGGTCGGTGACGGGGCGGCCCATCCAGGCGCCGGGCGGCTCCCCCAGGCGGCGCTCGAAGGCGCCGGCGGCGAAGGTGATGCGGCCCTTCGGCGTGATCTCCACCAGCAGGTCGGCGGCGGTGAGGGCGAAGACCAGGAAGCGTTCACGGTCCAGCAGCGCGCGCTGCAGCGGGGCCATGGTCGCCGTCTCGCCTGCCATTCCCCGCATCCGCTCCATACCGCGCGACCGCAGCATGACGGTGCGAGATGAAGGAAGGCTTGATCGGCGGCGCAACCTCCCCGCCGCGGCCTTCAGGAGGGCAGGTGCGCCGACGCCTCCCCTGGACGGAAAGCGCCTCAGGCCGCGGCGTCGACCAGCGTGTCCTCGGCGTCGAGCATCGCCGCCGTGGCATGCAGCACGGCGGCGATGCGCACCGCGACCTGCACGGCCTCCTTGCCGATGCCGTGCTGGAGCAGCGCCTGCTCGTGGCTTTCCATGCACATGCCGCAGCCGTTGATGGCGGAAACGGCGAGCGACCAGAGCTCGAAATCCGCCTTCTCCACGCCCGGCCTGGCCATGACGTTCATGCGCAGCCGCGCCGGCATCCGGGCGTAGTCGCCGGGCACGAGGTGGGTGAAGCGGTAGTAGATGTTGTTCATGCCCATCACGGACGCGGCCGCCTTCGCCGCGGTCAGCGCCTCCGGCGCCAGCGCCGGCGCGAACTCGGCGGTGACCGCACGGATCACCTCGGCGTTCCGCGTGGCGATGGCCGAGGCGATGAAGGCGCCGGCGCGCTGCTGCGCGGTCAGCGCCGGCTCGGTCGCCAGGCTGCCGAGGTTGAGCTTCTGGTCGCGCGCATAGTCGGGCAGGCGGTTGCGCAGGGCTTCGAGGGACATGGGTGGGTTCCGAGAGGCGATGGGAACAGGCGTCCCTCCCCTCGCGGAGCGGGGGAGGACAGGAGGGGGGCGGTAATGCAGGGGTGGGAGCGGTTGCACAGCCACCCCCACCCTGACCCTCCCCTGCGCGACGCAGGGGAGGGGACGGGGCGGGACCTACGCTGCCGCCTTGAACAGCACGTCCGGGTTCAGCGTGCTCTTGCCCTTCTCCCAATTGCAGGGGCAGAGCTCGTCGGTCTGCAGCGCATCCAGCACGCGCAGCACCTCCTGCGGGTTGCGGCCGACGTTCAGCCCGTTCACCGCGGCCCACTGGATGGTGCCGTCCGGGTCGACGATGAAGGTCGCGCGCAGCGGCACGCCCGCCGCCTTGTCCAGGATGCCGAGCGCCGAGGACAGCTCGCGCTTGATGTCGGCCAGCATCGGGATCGGCAGGTCGCGGATGTCGTCATTGTGCAGCCGCCAGTTCAGGTGCACGAACTCGCTGTCCGTCGAGACGCCGTAGACCACCGCGTCGCGATCCGCGAACTCGCCGGCCAGCTTGCCGAAGGCGGCGATCTCGGTCGGGCAGACGAAGGTGAAGTCCTTCGGCCAGAAGAACACGACCTTCCACTGTCCGGCGTCGGTCTCATGGGTGATGTCGGTGAAGGACCTGCCGGGGCCTTCCAGGCCCTCTGGCCCGGGCTTCACGGCGGTGAGGGAGAAGGCGGGGAATCTGTCGCCAACAGTCAGCATCGCTTGGTCTCGCTCCTGGCAGTGCGGGGCGCGGGCCGGCGGTGCGGCCTCGCTGCACCGCAACATGGGTGCGCGGCCAAGAGTGGTCTAATGAATAATATCATACGATTTGATCGGACGCGCCGATCCTTGCGGCGCCGAAGCTCGCCTCGGTTGCGACCCCGCTACCCCGGAGACGTGAAACGGCGCGCCGGTTCGCCCGGTGCGCCGCCCCAGAGCCACATCTCCCGCGATCCGACGATCTCCGGCCGGATCTGCGGAGGCCGCCGGACAGCCCGGCCGCCCCCGCCCTGCCGCCGACCTCAGGCCAGGTCGAAGCGGTCCAGGTTCATCACCTTGGTCCAGGCCGCCACGAAGTCGCGCACGAAGGCCTCCTGCGCGTCGTCGCTGCCGAAGACCTCGGCGAGCGCGCGAAGCTGCGAGTTCGACCCGAAGACCAGGTCCACCCGCGTTCCCGTCCACTTCACCGCACCCGTCCTGCGGTCGCGGCCCTCGAACACGTCCTCCGCCTCGGACACCGCCGTCCAGGCGGTACCCATGTCGAGCAGGTTGACGAAGAAGTCGTTCGTCAGCACCCCCGGCCGCGTCGTGAAGACGCCGTGCTGCGCGCCCCCGTGGTTCGCGCCCAGCACGCGCAGGCCGCCGACGAGCACGGCCATCTCCGGCGCGCTCAGCGTCAGCAGCTGGGCGCGGTCGATCAGCAGCTCCTCGGCCGAGAGGCTGGACGGGCCCTTCAGGTAGTTGCGGAACCCGTCGGCCTTCGGCTCGAGCACGGCGAAGGACGCCACGTCGGTCTGCTCGGCCGAGGCATCCGTGCGGCCCGGCGCGAAGGGCACCTCCAGGGCGACCCCGGCCGCCTTCGCCGCCCCCTCGACGGCGGCGCAACCGCCGAGGACGATCAGGTCGGCGAGCGAGACGCGCCTGCCGCCGGGCGCCGCGGCGTTGAAGGCCTCCTGCACGCCCTGCAGCCGTGCCAGCACCTGGGCGAGCTGGGCGGGCTGGTTCACCTCCCAGTCCTTCTGCGGCGCGAGCCGGATGCGGGCGCCGTTCGCGCCCCCCCGCTTGTCCGAGCCGCGGAAGGTCGAGGCCGAGGCCCAAGCGGTGGCGACCAGCTGCGGGACGGTGAGCCCCGTGGCGAGGATCCTCGCCTTGAGCGAGGCGATGTCGGCCGCATCGATGGGCGGGTGGGTCACCGGCGGCACCGGGTCCTGCCAGATCAGTTCCTCGGCCGGGACGAGCGGGCCGAGGTAGCGCGAGCGCGGCCCCATGTCGCGGTGCGTCAGCTTGAACCAGGCGCGGGCGAAGGCGTCCGCGAGCTGGTCCGGGTTCTCGTGGAAGCGCTTCGAGATCGGCGCGTAGATCGGGTCCATCTTCAGCGCGAGATCCGCCGTGGACATGATCGGCGCGTGGCGCTTCGACGGGTCGTGCGCATCCGGCACGGTGCCCGCGCCGGCGCCATTCGCCGGGGTCCACTGCCAGGCGCCGGCCGGGCTCTTGGTCAGCTCCCAGTCGAAGTTGAGGAGGTTGTCGAAGTAGCCGTTGTCCCACTTGATCGGGTTGCTGGTCCAGGCGCCTTCGAGGCCGCTGGTGATGGCGTGCGCGCCGAGGCCGGTGCCGAAGCTGTTCTGCCAGCCGAGGCCCTGCAGCTCGATGCCGGCCGCCTCGGGCTCGCGCCCGACGAGTGACGCGTCGCCGGCACCGTGGCACTTGCCGAAGGTATGGCCGCCGGCGACCAGCGCCACCGTCTCCTCGTCGTTCATCGCCATGCGCGCGAAGGTCTCGCGGATGTCGCGCGCGGAGGCGAGCGGATCCGGCTGGGCGTTCGGGCCCTGCGGGTTCACGTAGATCAGGCCCATCTGCACCGCGCCGAGCGGCTCCTCGAGCACGCGGTCGCCGGTGTAGCGCGTGTCGCCGAGCCAGGTGTCCTCGGCGCCCCAGTAGATGTCCTCCTCGGGCTCGTACACATCCTCGCGGCCGCCGGCGAAGCCGAAGGTTTTGAAGCCCATCGACTCCAGCGCGCAGTTGCCGGTGAGGACCATCAGGTCCGCCCAGGACAGCCGGTTCCCGTACTTCTTCTTGATCGGCCAGAGCAGCCGGCGCGCCTTGTCGAGGTTGCCGTTGTCGGGCCAGCTGTTCAGCGGCGCGAAGCGCAGCGTGCCGGAGCCCGCGCCGCCGCGGCCGTCGCCGATGCGGTAGGTGCCGGCGCTGTGCCAGGCCATGCGGATGAAGAGCGGGCCGTAGTGGCCGTAGTCGGCCGGCCACCATTCCTGGGAGTCGGTCATCAGCGCGTAGAGATCCTTGCGCACCGTCTCCAGGTCGAGCTTCTTGAACTCCTCGGCATAGTTGAACGCCTTGCCCATCGGGCTCGACTGCGGCGCGTTCTGGTGGAGGATCCGCAGGTTCAGCCCGTTCGGCCACCAGTCGCGGTTCGACCTGCCGGCGAAGGCCGTGTGCCGCGGCGCTCCGTGCGCCACCGGGCACTTGCCGGCACCCTGCCCCGTATGTCCGTCCATCTTGTCCTCCATTCCTGGCTGCGTTGCCTGTACTGGCGCATGGACCGGGACCGTGCCGAGGGCGGGCAACGATCCGTTCCTGCGGCCATTCCGAACGCCAAGTTCAAGGCACGTGCGCCGTCTTGATCCCACGGACCCTGTTGCCGCGGGAAAGCGGTGGCGGAGCGCCTGCCATGGGTCGGAGCCTAGGGCGGCGCGCACGCCAAGCCCATATCGCATGCGTGTGAGGGGCGTGCTAGTGGATAGTTTCTGTCATAATGATCGACAGGATCAATGATTCAGGTTGCCTCGCCCCAGCAGCTCCGCTACCTGACGGCGCTTGCCGATCATGGCCATTTCGGCCGGGCCGCGGCGGCCTGCGCGGTGACGCAATCCACCCTCTCGGCCGGCATCATCGCGCTCGAACGCGGGCTCGACGCGCACCTGCTGGAGCGCGGCGTGCCGACCAAGCGACCGATCTTCACGCCCCTCGGGATGGAGGTGGTGGCGCGCGCCCGCATCGCGCTGGCGGCGCTGGAGGCGGTGACGGAGACGGTGGCCGCGGCGCGCGACCCGTTGAGCGGGCCGCTGCGCTTCGGGGTGATCCCGACCATTGGCCCCTTCCTGCTGCCGCGGCTGATGCCGATCCTGCGCGGGGCCTTCCCGCGGCTGCGGCTCTGGCTGCGCGAGGACCAGACGGAGCGGCTGGTGGCGCAGCTCGATGCCGGGCGGCTCGACCTGCTGCTGCTGGCGGTGCCCTGCCTCTGCGGCGCGGCGGAGACCCTGCCGATCGCCGCCGACCCCTTCCTGGCCGCGCTGCCCGTCGGGCACCGGCTGGCGGCGCGGGATCGCGTGCCGGTCGCGGCGCTCTCGGCCGAGCGGCTGCTGCTGCTGGAGGACGGGCACTGCCTGCGCGAGCAGGCGATGGATGCCTGCGGCCTGCCGCGCGGCATGGCGGCGGCGGCGACGGGCGAGGACGGTTTCGCCGCGACCTCGCTGCACACGCTGGTGCAGATGGTGGCCGGCGGCCTCGGCGTGACGCTGCTGCCGCGGGTGGCGGTGGAGGCCGGCGTTCTGGCCGGCGCGCCGGTGGAGGTGCGGCCGCTGGAACCCGCCACCCCCGGCGAGGCGCCGCCGGCGCGCACCCTTGCGCTGGCCTGGCGCCCGCGCAGCCCGCGCGCCGCCGAGTTCCGCAACCTGGCGCCGGCGATCGCGGAGGCGGTGGGCGGCGGCGGCTGAGCGCGCAGCCGGGATTGCCGCCCGGCCCGGCCCTCGCTACCTGCGATCCTGGACGCAGGAGGAAAGGGCGGCATGGACGGTCTCACGGCGGAACAGGCGGCGCTGCGCGCCCGCGCCCGCGAGCTCGCGCAGGAGGCCGCCGCCGGGGCCGCCGAAACCGACCGCACCGAGCAGTACCCCTGGCCCATGGTTCGCCGCATGACCGAGGGGGGTTTCCTCGGCATGACCATCCCCCGCGAATGGGGCGGGCCGGGCCTGTCCTATTTCGACGCGGTGCTGGTCATCGAGGAATTCTCGCGCGCCTGTGCGGTGTGCGGCCGCATCGCGGTGGAGGCCAACATGGGCGCGCTCGGCGCCGTCATGGCCTATGGCACGCCCGAGCAGAAGCGCCTCGCCGCCGACCTGGTGCTGGCCGGCGACAAGCCCGCCATCCTCATCACCGAGCCCGACGCCGGCTCGGCCGCCTCCGAGATGGCGACGCGTGCCGTGCGCCGCGGCGACACCTGGGTGATCGACGGCGTGAAGCACTGGATCACCGGCGGCGGCGTCTCCCGCCTGCACCTCATCTTCGCGCGCGTCATCGAGGATGGGCAGGAACGCGGCATCGGCGGCTTCCTGGCCGTGCGCAACGCCGAGGGCGATCCGCGCGGCCTGGTGGTGCACCGCCGCATCCCGTCCATGGGCCTGAAGGGCATGCCGGAGGCGGAGATCCGCCTGGAGGGCCTCGAGGTGCCGGATGCCATGGTGCTGCGCCCGCCCGGCGGCTTTGCCCGCGGCTTCGGGCGGCTGATGGATGCGTACAACGGCCAGCGCGTCGGCGCGGCGACCGTGGCGCTGGGGTTGGCCGCCGGCGCCTACGACCACGCGCTGCACTTCGCCCAGGCGCGGCGGCAGTTCGGCCGGCCGATCGCGGAATTCCAGGGCCTGTCCTGGATGCTCGCCGACATGTCGATCAAGCTGGAGGCCGCCCGCGCCCTGGTCTGGCGCGCCGCGCGCAGCGCCGGCCCAGGGGGCGGGCATCCCGGCTTCCCGGACCGGCTGGCCGCCGCCCAGGCCAAGGTGCTGGCCGCCGACACCGCCATCGAGGTCACCAACGCCGCCCTGCAGGTCTGGGGCGCCGCCGGCTACTCGCGGGAAAACCCGATGGAGCGGTACCTGCGCGACGCCCGCATGTTCGCCATCGCCGGCGGGACGGCGCAGGTGCTGCGCACCCAGGTGGCCGAGGGGATCCTCGGCCGCAAGCTGCCGCAGACCCGCGACGGGTTCCTCAAGCTGGCGATGGCCGAGGCGACGAAGCTGGCGGCCGAGTAATGGCGCTGTCAAGCGGCGCGATGATTGGGGCTGTAGGGCTGGTCATCTGTGAGCATGGCCCAGAGGACGTTGGTGCGCTGCCGTGCGAGGGCGATGAGGGCCTGTGTGTGGTGTTTTCCCTCGCGCCGCTTGCGGTCGTACTAGGCGCGGCTTTCGGGGTGGTTGGCGAAGGCGGAGAAGGCGCTGAGGTAGAGGATGCGCTTGAGGTCGCGTCGCCGCGGTGGGCGCACCCAGGTGGTGAACGCGCTGCGCGGGCATGCCGCCGAGTTCGGGGTGGTGGCGCTGCGGGCGGCGGTGGCGGCCGGGGCGAAGGCGCTGATCGAGCTGCTGGGGCGGCAGATCGAGCAGCTCGATGAGGAGGTGAAGGCGCTGGATGCGCAACTGCTGGCGCTGCACAAGGCTGGCGCTGCACAAGGAGAGTGCCCTGAGCCGGCTGCTGGCCGGCGTGCCGGGGGCCGGGCGGCTGACCGCGATCAGCCTGGCGCTGACGGTGGATGCGGCGCAGTTCCGCTCCGGGCGGCATTTCTCGGCCTTCCTCGGCCTGACGCCGAAGCCGCACTCGACGGGGGGCAAGACCCGGCTCGGGGGGATCAGCCGGGGGGATCAGCAAGGCCGGCACCACGCGCCTGCGCACCCTGCCGGTGATCGGCGCCGGCGCGGTGATCCGCCACGCCCGGCCCGGCAGCCGCCAGGCCAGCGATTGGCTCCCGGGATTGCTGGCGCGCAAGCCGCGCCAGCTCGCGGCGGTGGCGCTGGCCAACAAGATGGCCCGCATCCTCTGGGCCATGATGTCGCGCGGCGAGGCCTGCCGCGCGGCGCCGCAGGTGCGGGAGGGCAATGAGGAGAAGATGGCATTCGGGCACGTCGAGCGCGGGTCAACCCCGAGTTCCGGTGGCCCTCGGAGGCCGTTTGCCCGTTCCGGACCCGCGCGCGAAACCCATCCGGGCCAGCGGCCGCCGTGCCGCGCCACAAGGCCGGACACACGACCGCAAACGCACCGAACGCCAGAAACCTCCCAAACACCCCCTTGCACCAAAGGGGCCGTCCACACACGCTTTCCGCAGGCGCCGCACCTGTCGTGCCCACGCCGCCGTGCCGCCCGCGCCCGCGGCCAGCGCAGCGCCTGCGTGTCCTTCGTGGCGTCCCGGCCTTCGTGCCGAAGCCCCGGCCCTACGCCCCCGCCAAGGTCAGCCCCTCGATCCGTACCGTCGGGCTGTCCGTTCCGCGGCGGAATTCCAGGTCGTCCGCCGGCGTCAGGTGCAGCAGCATCTCGGCCAGGTTGCCTGCGATGGTGATCTCGCTCACCGGCTCCGCCAGCGCCCCGCCGCGGATCATGAAGCCGGCGGCGCCGCGGCTGTAGTCGCCGGTCACCCCGTTCACGCCCATGCCGATCAGCTCGGTCACGTAGAGCCCCTCGCGGATATCGGCCATCAGCGCCGCCGGCGTCACGCTGCCGGCCGCCAGCCAGAGGTTCGTCGGTCCCGGCCCGGGCGGCCCGCCGGTGGAGCGGCCGGCATGCCCCGTGCTCGCCATGCCGAGCTGGCGCGCGCTGCGCCAGTCCAGCAGCCAGGTTGTCAGCACCCCGTCCTCCACCACGGCGCGGCGCTCGCCCTTCATGCCCTCGCCGTCGAAGGGGCGGGAGCGCAGGCCGCGGCGCCGCGTCGGGTCGTCGAACACGGTCATGCCGGCCGCCATCACGCGCTGGCCCATGCGGTCCTTCAGGAAGGAGGTGCCGCGCGCCACCGCCGCGCCGTTGATGGCGCCTGCAAGGTGGCCGAGCAGCGAGCCGGCCACGCGAGGGTCGAAGACCACGGGGATGCGCGCCGTGGCCGGCCGCCGCGGGTTGAGGCGGCGCACCGCCTGCTCGCCGGCGCGCCGGCCGAGGGCGGCGGGATCGCGCAGGTCGGCCATGTGGATGGCGGTGGAGTAGTCGTAGTCGCGCTCCATTCCCGTGCCGCTGCCGGCCAGGGCGGTGGCGCTGATGGAATGGGTGGTGCGGCGATAGGCGCCGGCGAAGCCGTTGCTGCCGGCGAGCGCATAGGTGGTGCGCGACCACCCGGCCTCCGCGCCCTCGGAGTTCGTCACGCCCGGCACCGCCAGGGCGGCGTCCTCGGCCGCCGCGGTGCGCTCGATCAGCGCCTCCGCGCCCGGCTCGGTCGGGTCCTCCAGCTCCAGCGCCACGGCAAGGAGCCCATCGGGCGCCGCGGCGAGGCCGATATAGGGATCCTCCGGCACCACCTTCGCCATGGCCACGGCCCGTTCGGCCAGCGCGGCGAAGCCCGCGGGATCGGCGCTGGTGGTGGAGACGATGGCCTGGCGCAGCCCGCCCCCCTGGCCCACCAGCACCCGCAGGCCGAGGCCGAATTCCTCCGAGCGTTCGAGCTGCTCGATCTTGCCGAGCCGCCGCTGCACGGCGAGCGAGGCGGAGGCGATCAGCAGCGCATCGGCCGCGTCGGCGCCTGCCTTGCGCGCCGCCGCGACCAGCCCCTGCAGGCGTTCGAGATGCCCTGCGTCCCCGGCGTTCATGCGGCGAGCGTCTCCGCGACGGCAGCGATGTGCGGCACCTTCCCCGCGGGGCCGAGCACGGCCAGCGTCGGCGTCGCCCGGAACGCACGGACGGCCGCCTGCTGCACCTGCTCCACCGTGACGGCGGCGATCTTCGCCTTGGTCTCCTCCACCGGAACGACGCGGCCATGCACCTGGATCTGCCGGGCGAGCTGCTCGGTGCGGCTGCCGGTGCTCTCCAGCGACATCAGCAGGCTGGCGCGGAACTGCGCCTTGGCGCGGTCCAGCTCCTCCTGCGTGACTTCGCGCTGCACCTTGCGCAGCTCCTCGAGCGTGACGGGCATCAGCTCCGCGGCCTCCTTCTCGCCGGTGCCGGCATAGATGGCGAACAGGCCGCCATCCATGAAGGGATGCGCGAAGGAGTAGATGGAATAGACCAGGCCGCGCTTCTCCCGGATCTCCTGGAACAGGCGGGACGACATGCCGCCGCCGAGCAGCGTGCTCAGCAGCAGGGTCGGGTAGTGCAGCGGGTCCCTGTAGGCCGTGCCGGGGAAGCCGAGCACGATGTGCACCTGGTCGAGGTCACGCTCCTCGCGGAACTCGCCGCCGCCGTAGTGCGCGCCATGGGCCGCGTCGGGCGCCACCGCGGGCAGGCCGGCGAAATGCGTCTGCACGAGATCGAGCACGTGGTCGTGGTCGAGCGCGCCGGCGGCGGCCACCACCATGCCGCCCGGGCCGTAGTGATGGCGCATGTAGCCGGTCAGCGCCTCGCGCTTCATGCCCTTGATCACCTCTTCCGTGCCGAGCGTCGGGCGGCCCATGGGCTGGTCGGGGAAGGCGGTGGCCTGGAAGTGGTCGAAGATGATGTCGTCCGGCGTGTCGTTGGCCTGGCCGATCTCCTGGAGGATGACGCCGCGCTCGCGCTCCAGCTCCTCCGGGGCGAAGGTGGAATGCGTCAGGATGTCGCCGATGATGTCGGCAGCGAGGCCGAGATCCTCCTTCAGCACCTTCACGTAGTAGGCGGTGGTCTCGCGTGCCGTGTAGGCGTTGAGGTGTCCGCCCACGTTCTCGATCTCGCGGGCGATGGCGGCGGCGTCGCGCCGTTCCGTGCCCTTGAAGGCCATGTGCTCGAGGAAGTGGGAGACGCCGTTCTCGGCCGCGCGCTCGTGTCGCGTGCCGGCAGCGACATAGGCGCCGAAGGAGACGGTCTCCACGCGCGGCATGTGCTCGGAGACGACGGTCAGGCCGTTGGGCAGGCGGGTCAGGCGGATGGCGTCGGACATCGGGAACCTTGTGGGGGGCGCGCCGGGCGGAGGCGCGGCGTCATCGGGAGCACAATGTGAGGCGGCGGGCGGTCTCCCGCCAGGGGCGAGGGGGCGGCGGGGATCAGGCGCCGCCGCCGATCGCTTCCTCCAGGGTGCGAAGGTCCGTGGCCTCGTCCACCAAATCGGCCAGGCTGAGGGAGCACTCCTCTGCGGCGGGTTACGGCGGGACATCGCCGTCCTGTGCGAGGACGAGGCGCCTTGCTGTCCGGAAGAGGTCCCCGACCGGGATGCTGCGTGCCACGCTCGGCCGAGAGCGGGCCTGCGCCTGCAGGAGGAAGGTGCCGGACTCGCCGCGCCAGTGCGACGCCGTGCTGCTTTCGGGCCGTCGGGTGATCTTCAGGGCACGGATCATGGCCCGAGGAAGCAGGGAAGAACCCGCCGCGACCTCGGAACTGCCCGACCCCTCGATCTCCTCGATCGCGTGCCCCCGGTCGAGGCCGTTCACCCGCTCGCCGGCCGCGTGCCGGCGCAGGCGCTCCGCCTGCTGGCGGGACCAGGTCACGATGTCGATGTGGTAGAGGGTGTCGTCGGGCATGGCGGGCTCCGCCCCCTCCCCCTCCCCCGAGGCCGGGCCGGGGCGGCGTCGACCGTTGTCCCGATCTGGCCCGCCGGAACCCGGCCATCGTGCGGACTGCCCCGGCAGCCGCGCCTTGCGCGTCAGCCCCGGTTCAACCGGAAGCTGCCGCGCGTGCTGCCTAGCCGCACGCCGGGCTCGATGATGCGGGTGTAGCGGGCGGTGCCGGTCAGGACGTCGCCCGAGATCGTGCCCTCCAGCTCGGTCGCGAAGGGGTTCCGGCCCATCATCAGGGTGCCGGAGGCAACGAGCCGGCCGTCGCGGGAGAGGCGGCCGGCAAGCTGTCCTGCGCCGATGAGGCCGCCATGGGCCGCGAACCGCACCGTCACCAGGTCCCCAGGCCCGGCGCGGTTCACCGCGATGCGGAGCACGCCGCTGCGACCGAGCGTCTCGTTGAAGGTGGTTCCGTGGAAGGTTCCAGGCTTCGACGGGGCCTCCCCTCCGCCGAGGTGCACCGCCGCGCGTCCCGGCTGGGCGGGATCGGTGGCGAGCGGGCTGGCCGCCCGGCTGCGATCCACCTCCGGGGACGGGTCGCGCGGGATCGGGGCGGCCGTGCCAGCGGCGGTGGCAGGCGCGGCTCCCGTGGTCGGGGTGGCGACGAGGGCCGGAGCAGCTCCCTCGGACGGCGCACGACCGTATTCCTCGCCGGAGAGGTGCAATGCCCTTGGGAACACGAACCATCCCGCCAGCGCCAGCGCCAGGGGCAGGACCGGCAGGACCAGCAGCGGTGCCTGCCGTCGCCACCACGGCGCCGACGATGATCGGCGTGCCGCCACCGCCAGCGCACCCTGCGGGGGGCTGCGTCGCAAGACGACAGGATCGGCTTGCGCCATCGTGCTGGTCCCGTCCGCGTCGTTTCCCCGGCGCTCGGCCTCGGCGGCGGCCTCAACGTGGCGGGCTTCCACGCGTGGCGACCCGTCTCGCCTGGCACGAAGCAGCGATGCCCGGCCCAGCACGTTCAGCTGGTGCGGGAGGCCTCCGGAGAGGGAAGCCAGGGCGGCGACCGCCGCCGCGTCGAAGAGATCCGGCGGATTTCCTGCCTCGGCCAAGGTCGAGGCGACGAACTCCTCCACCTCGGCGGGGCAGAGCGGCGGCAGCCCCACGGCGGCGACCCGGACGGGCAGGTTTCTGACACGCGGCGCGGCGGGCGGCAGGACCGCAAGCACTGTCATGCCGCCCGCCAGCACGAGCAGGCGGAGCGCCGTATCGTCGAGCGCATCGGCGCTGTCCACCAACCGCACCGTGCCGTGACCGACCGGCCGTGGCGCCGCCTCGCCGGGCCCGCCGAGACGAACATCCAGGCCGCCGGCGCGGAGAAGGCGTTCCAGATCCCGCAACAGCAGCGTCTTGCCCGCACCGCTCTCGCCGATGATCGCCGCGTGCCAGCCCGCGGCAAGGGCCTCCAGCACCGTCCGGCGGGCCTGCTGCCGGCCGGCGTACTCGAACGCGCGTTCAGGCGGCACCTGCGGGTCGAATGGCAGGACCGGTCCGACCTTCGAGATCTGGCTCAAGCGATGCCCTTGCGTGCGTTGTCAGGATCTCCGCCGTTGCGGCGGCCGCACGTCCCGAACGCGCCAAGACGGAAAAGGCGGCACGATGACGGGTTCGCTCACGCTCGCGATCCGTCGAACCGTTGAGCGCCGCGCCAGATCGGACCCCAGATCAGACCCCAGATCAGACCATGGCCAGGGGCCACGTGCGGCGGCGAGGCGCCCGCGCCTCCCGCATGCAGCCGCGGCGGGCGGCGAACCGCATCGTCCCAACTCACGCCCAAGGCAGGATCCTGGCGGGGCGGCCTCAGCGGTTCCGCCATGTGTGGCTGCGTACGAAACCCTCAACCTGGCTGAGATCGGCCGGCATCACGGCGAAGCGCTCCTCCCGCCCGAACAGGTCGCCGAGGCGGGCGGGCAGGGGCGGGCGGATGCCGGTGGCTTGTTCCACCGCATCCGGAAATTTCGCAGGGTGCGCGGTCGCGGCAACCACCACCGGGACGCCGGGATCCTCCGGCGCAAGCCCCGGCACCCGCGCGGCGGCGGTGCCGATGGCGGTGTGCGGGTCGGCGAGGTAGGCCTGGCCCTGCCAGAGGCGGCGGATCTCGGCCAGCGTGCCGGCGTCGTCCAGGGTGGAGCCGCGGAACAGGGCCGTGGCGTCGCGCCAGGCAGCATCCGGCACAGGCATCCGCCCCTCGGCGCGGAAGCGGCGCATCTGCTCCGCAGTTGCCGCGGCATCGCGGCCGAGCAGCTCGAACAGCAGGCGCTCGAAATTCGAACTGACCTGGATGTCCATGCTGGGCGAGAGGCTGGGCTCCACCGGGCGCATGGTCATGTCGTTGGCGGCGAGGAACCGCGCCAGGATGTCGTTGCGGTTGGCGCCGATGATCAGGCGCTCGATCGGCAGGCCCATGCGCCGCGCGGCCCAGGCGGCCAGGACGTTGCCGAAATTGCCGGTGGGCACGCTGAACGCCACGGGCCGGTCGGGTGCGCCGAGCGCCAGCGCCGCGGCGGCGTAGTAGGGGATCTGCGCGGCGATCCGCGCCCAGTTGATGGAGTTCACCGCCGAGAGGTTCATCTCGCGCCGGAAGGTCGCATCGTTGAACATCGCCTTCACCAGGTCCTGGCAGGCGTCGAAATCGCCTTCGACGGCGATGTTGGCGACGTTGTCGGCCACCACGGTGGTCATCTGCCGGCGCTGCACGGCGCTGGTGCGCCCGTGCGGATGGAGGATGACGATGTCGATGCGGTCGCGATCGCGGCAGGCCTCGATGGCGGCCGAGCCGGTGTCGCCGCTGGTCGCGCCGACGATGGTGATGCGCTCGCCACGCTTTGCCAGCACGTGCTCGAAGAGCTGGCCCAGAAGCTGCAACGCCACGTCCTTGAAGGCCAGCGTCGGGCCGTGGAACAGCTCGAGCGCGAAGGTCCGGCTGTCGAGCTGCACCAGCGGTGTCACGGCCGGGTGGCCGAAGCCGGCATAGGCGGCACCAGTCATGGCGCGCAGGTCGGCAAAGGCGATCTGGTCGCCGGTGAAGGGGTGGATCAACCGTGCCGCGAGTTCCGCATAGGGCAGGCCGCGCAGCGCACGCCATTCGGCGGCGGAGAGGATGGGCCAGGTCTCGGGGACGAAGAGGCCGCCGTCTTCGGCCAGTCCGGCGAGCAGGACGGCTTCGAAGTCGCGGGGCGGGGCCTCGCCCCGGGTGGAGAGATAGCGCATGGCGGGGGATTAACCCGACCGGGGCGCAGAGGGGAGGGCGGGGCGCCGGCCAGCGATCGGCAGCCGCCTGGCCCGGTGCAGCCTCCGACCGGATGGAACGCGCATGCGTCACCCATATCGTCGACCAGCCGCGCCTTTGCGGCCCGTCGCGAAGCTCTCCGAGCGCCCGGCCTCCCAACGCGAAATCCGGGAGCGACGGGCATCGGCATGACATGCGCCAGGCTTCAGTAGGTCCGCGCTTCCGCCGCCACCCGGGCCGTCGTGGCACCGCCGCGCGCCTCCTCGACAGCGGCGCGCAGGTCCGCCAGGTATTCCTCGGCCACCTCGGCGTGCACGGGGTTCAGGTGCAGGTGCATCCCGTCCGGCTGCTGCTGCCGGCCCGGCAGCCAGCCGCGCGCATCCAGCGCGGCCGCCACCTTGCCGATGTCCAGCGCCGGGTCGGTGGCGCGATAGACGAACAGCGACAGGTCGGAGGGTTCCAGCACCGAGAGGCCCTGGATGCCGCCGATGCCCTCCGTCATCGTCCGCTTCGCCGCCATGATGCGGCGCGCGCAGTCGAGGTAGCCCTCCTCGCCGAGGTAGTTCATCACCGCCCAGGCGGCGGCCACGGCGCCGCCGGGCCGCGTGCCCTGCGAGGTGTAGGCGGCATAGGGCCCGCGCTGCCAGGCGCGGCTCTCGAAGCGGTGCAGCCCGCGCAGTGCCTCCTCCCGCAGCAGCAGCAGGGACGCGCCCTTCGGCGCCATGCCGTGCTTGTGGATGTCGGCCGAGATGGCGGTCACGCCCGGGACGCGGAAATCCCAGTCCGGCACCGGGTGGCCGAGCCGCGCCACGAAGGGCGAGAGGAACCCGCCGACGCAGGCGTCCACGTGCAGCCAGAGGCCCTGCTGCTCCGCCAACGCGCCGAGCGCCGGGATCGGATCGAAGACGCCGAAGGGGTAGCAGGGCGCGGAGCCGACGATCGCCACCGTCCCGGCATCGATGGCGCGCGCCATGGCGGGGACATCCGCGCGGAAATCCTCGCCCACCGGGATGCGCCGTGATTCCAGGCCGAGATACCAGCAGGCGCGGTCGAAGGTGAGGTGGGCGCTGTCGGGGATGACGATGTTGCCGCGCCCCGGCGCCAGGCCGCGCCCTTTCCGCGCCCGCTCCCGCGCCGCCAGCATCGAGAGGAAGATGCTCTCCGACCCGCCGGAGGTGAAGGTGCCCCCCGCCGCGTCGGGCGCGTTCATGAGGCCGAGGCCCATGCCCACCACCTCCTCCTCCAGCCGCTTCAGGCTCGGGAAGGCGCGCTGGCCGAGGTTGTTCTCGGTCCAGAAGGCCTTGTAGGCCTCCTGCTGCACGCGGTGCAGCGCCTCATCGAGGTAGTAGAAGTACACGGCCATGCGGCCGCGCCGCCAGGAATAGTCGGCGGCCTTGGCGGCTTCCAGCTCGGCGCTCAGCGCGTTCCAAGGGCGGCCCGTGGCGGGGATGGCGGGGCGCGGCATGCGTGGGTTCTCCCGGTCTTGCCGGGGCAGTCTCGCATGCCGCGCCGGGCGATGTCAGGCTGGCCGCTGCTCAGTCCGCGTAGGCCCCCGCCGCCTCGATGATCGGCCGCCAGCGCGCGATCTCCTCGACGAAGAAGCGGCGGTGGAAGGCAAGGCCCTGGCGGTCCGGCGTCGGCACGTCGGTCAGCAGGGTGGCGAAGCGTTCGACCAGCTTCTCGTCCTGCAGCGCCGCGCCGATCGCCGCCGAGATCCGCTCCTGGATCGGCTCCGGCGTGCCTGTGGGCGCGTAGACGCCGTGCCAGGTGGACATCAGGATGGAGGGGAAGCCGGTCTCCGCCGTGGTCGGCACGTCCGGCAGGCCCGGCAGGCGCTGCGGCGTGCTCACGGCGAAGACCTTGATGCGGCCCTGGCGGATGTGGGGCACGGTATTGGTCGCCTGGTCGCAGAGCAGGTCGATGCGGTCCGCCAGGACCTCGCTGATGGCCGGGCCGGTGCCGCGGAACACCACCGTCGTCGCCCGTGCCCCCGCCGCCTGCTGCAGCAGCAGGCCGCAGAGGTTGGCCGCCGAGCTGAGGCCGGCGGTGGCGAGGTTCAGAGTCTCGCCCTCGCGCTTCACCGTCGCCATCAGCTCCGCCATGGTCCGGGCCGGGAAATTCGGCCGCGACACCACCGTCATCGCCGCGTCCGAGACCAGGCCGAGCGGCGCGAAGGCCCCAGGCATGGCGAAGGGCAGCCGGCGGTAGAGCGTCGCCGCGGCGGTCAGGCCGACATTCTGGTTCATCAGCGTGTAGCCGTCGGGCCGGCTGTTCACGAGCTTCTGCGGCGCGACGAGGGAGCCGCCCGTCGCCTCGACCACCACCGGCTGCGGCAGCTGCCGCCCCATCGCATCCGCGACGATGCGGGTGATGGTGTCCGTGGGGCCCCCGGCGGCGCCGGCGGAGATGATGGTGACAGGGCGGGTGGGGTAGTCGCCCTGGGCGCGGGCGATGGCGGGGGCGAACAGCGTCGCGGCGAGAACGGCCCGGCGGCTGGTGCTTGCGGTCATGGCGTTCCTCGGTGTTGGCCCCGGCTGGGGCGACGGTGCCTTGCAGTATGCCGTCTGGCCCGATCCGGCGGAACGCCTGAGGCTCAGGGAGCGGGGCGCGTCGCCGCGAGGGCCGCGGCGGAGAGCCCGGCCGCGACGGTCGCCGCCACCGCCCGCAGGTCGTTCCACGCCGTCCAGGGGTCGGAATAGGTGCGCCGGGCCGCCGCGGGATCCGCCGGCGCGGCGGGACCGAGCGCCGCCAGCGCCTCGTTCATCGGCAGGTTCACCGCGAAGGTCACCGCGACGACCCCGCCGCCATAGACGGCCGCGGCAGCGAGCGACATCCCGCCTGCCCGGCGCGGCGGCGCCTCGCCCCCGGCGAGACAGGCCAGCCCCGCGGCGAGCGGCAGCAGGAGCGCGCCGAAGAAGACGGCGGCGAACACCGGGCTGCGGATCACAGCGTTGGTGCCCGGCATGGCTCGGATAGCCGCCGCGGGCGGCGCGGCGTCGAGCCCGGGCATGACGGATATCGAGTAGGCATAGGAGAATCCCGCAGCCAACCCCCCGGCCAGCAGCGCGAACGCCAGCAGGAGGAGCCGCAGGCCGCGCACGCGCGGCTCCCGCCCAGCCGCCTCATACCAACGCGCGTTGATGTTGACACATCAACGCCCCTTGTAAGTCTCGCTCACCGGCCTTCCCCCATG
>JAIEOP010000467.1 GCA_019750465.1 Acetobacteraceae bacterium
CGCGTCGCGCGCCGCGGCCAGGGCGTCGCGGGCGCGGCGCCGCGCGGTGGCGTCGGCGATGGTGTGCACCGTGCCGCCATCCGGCATCACCTCGGCGCGGATCTCCAGCACGCTGCCGTCGGGGAGAAGATGCTCGAAGGCACCGCTCGCCTCGGCCGCGGCGGCGCGGGTGGGGATGGCGTCTTCGGCATCGCCCCCGTTCGCGCCCACCGCCGCGGCGGGGACGAGCCCGGCGACAGGCCTGCCCGCCGCGGCACGTTCCGGCGCAACGCCGAGCAGCGCGACAGCACGGGCATTGGCCACGACGATGCCGCCGTCGCGGTCCGCCATGATGACACCCTGAGAGAGGTTCTCCATCAGCGACTCGATCTGCTCGCGGGCGCGCCGGCCGCCGGCGCGCTTCCGCTCGACCAGCGCGACGGCGAGCGCGATCAGCGTGCTGATGATCACGCCGAGTCCGATCAGCCGGAGCCGGTTCTGCAGGAAGAAAGCGAGCGCACTGCCCGCATCGCGCGCCGCCAGCACGACGAGCGGCTGGGTCTCCAGCCGACGCATCGCAATGAAGCGGTCGGCCCCGTCCGGCAGGGCGGAACTGCGGATGGAGAAGTGCAGGCGCGCCGGATCCGCGAAGGCGACCAGCAGGTCGGGCGGGATCGTCCGCCCCAACATGGCCAGGTCCGCCGGCGCGCGGGCCAGGACGACGCCATCGAGGTTGATCAGCGCGACGCCGCCGGGCTCGGCATCGATAGCGGCGTGCAGACGCGTGAGCCCGGGCGCATCGACGGCCAGCACCACCACGCCGGCGAAGCCGCCATCGCGCGTGAAGAGCGGGCGGGAGAAGCCCACGGTAGGGCGCTCAGGCCCGATCGCCGGCACCGGCACGCCGGTGATCAATCGGTCGGCCGCAGGGTGGAGCATGTGCGTCCGCAGGTCCGGACGCGCCGCCAGGTCGGCGGCGCCGCCCACGGACAGCGCGCCGCGACCGCTGCCAAGGCGGACCCGCCCCTCGTGGTCGAGCACCATGCCCTGCACGATGTCGTGGCCGGCCGGATCGATCCCGGCCCAGGCGCCGAAGGCGAAGCGTTCCGGATCGCGTGCGAAGAGATCCTGGGCGAAGCGCAGCCGCGCGTCGATTGCCTCGATGCGGCGGTCGAGGCTCTCCCGCAGGGTGCTCGCCAGGGTTGCGGTGTCGCGCAGCGCGGTCTGCACCGCGCGGCCCTGATCGACGACCAGGGCGATCCCGATCAGCACCCAGACCGCCAGCGCACCGGCGACACCGGCAAGCAGTGCCGTGATGACCAGGATGCCGAGCGGCTGCGGCGTTCGGCCACGCACCAACGCTCCTGGCGCGCCCACAAATGGCCCCGAATGCGATGTGACGCGCGCCCGCACCGGCGTGGTTGGCAGCCCTTGGGTCACGGGCAAGGTATATCTTAAAAGCGGAGACTGGTAACGGCGAATGTGCGCTGGCGCCGCCGAATCGCACCGCTGCCGGGGGGCGCATCAGGCGGCAGTGCGCAGTCCCGTCGCCCAACCCGAGAGTACGGCCAGCAGCGCCTGCGCACCGGCGGCCTGGCAGGGCTCGATGACCGGCACGCCGGCGGCGTCCTCGGCGGCCGCGACGTGGCCGGCCATGCCGGCGCAGCCGAGCACCACCACCTCCGCTCCCTGCGCCGCCAGGCTGCGGGCCGCCTGCTGCAGCCGCGCCCGCGGCGCCACCGGGTCGGTGAGCCCCTCCATCGGGATGTTCAGCGGCTCGAAACCCGCCATGCGGTCCTCGACGCCCATCGCCTGCAACACCCGGCGCTGGCGCGGGCGGGAGGTTTCCATGAAGCCGATGATACCAAAGCGCTCGCCGCGGGCCAGCGCCGCGGCGATGGCGCAGCGCAGCATGCCGAGGACGGGGCGGTCGGTGGCCATGCGGGCCGCCTCCACGCCCGGATCGGATACGCAGCCGATGATATAGGCGAGCGCGGGTTCGGCCTCGATGCGGCGGCAGAGCGGCTCGGCCACGCCATACCAGTCGCGCCAGGTGACGATGGCCGGCGGGCCGTCCTCGAGGCGGGTCACCTCGATGCGCGGCAGGCCGGGCGCGGCGAAGGGGGCGAGGGCGGCGGCAATGCCCCCGGTGCAGGAGACGGAGGCGTTCGGGTTGATGACCAGGATGCGGTCGGCGCTGCCAGCCGGCATGGGAGCCTCCGGTGCTACCGCAGCGGGTGGGATCCCGGCGGTGCGCGGCGATGATAGGATGCCTGAGCACCATCCGCCCAGGGGACGGCATTCCCAGAAGACGGCATTCCCAGGGGACGGCATTCCCAGGGGACGGCATTCGGGCCGGATGGCCGCGTCCCTGCCGGACCGCATGGCTGCGCGGCGGGGAAAGCAACGCCCCGCAGGTCGTGGCGCTTGAACCGCGTGGGTCAAACCGCTCATATTGCAGTGCACAATAGCTCTGGCGCGCGGCCCCGTGCCGGGCGGCCAGCCCAGCGGCCCCACCGCGGCCCGCCCAAAGGAGGAATGCCGGATGCGCTGGTCCCCGCCGCCATCCCACGCCGCGCCGCCCTATGTCGTACCGCCGCTCGGCCTGGCGGTACGCCGCGGTGTTGCCAACCGCTGCCCGGTCTGTGGTGGAGGGCGGATCTTCGCCGGCTACCTGACCGTGGTGCAAAGCTGCGTCGCCTGCGGTGCGCCGCTTGGCCGGCTGCGGGCGGACGACGCGCCGCCCTATTTCACCATCCTGCTCACCGGCCACATCCTGGTGCCCGGCGTGCTCTGGGTGGAGAAGGCCTACATGCCGCCGATGTGGTTGCACATGGTGGTGTGGCTGCCTCTGTTCACCATCGTCTGCATGCTGCTGCTGAGGCCCATCAAGGGCGCCGTCGTGGGCTGGATGGTGCGGCTGGGCTTCACCGGGGACGAGCATGCGCCGGACTCCGGCCAGCCGTTGGCGCCGGCCCGGGCTCCGGCGCGCGGGGCAGACAGGGATGGCTAAGCTCGCCGATACCGCCGCACGGGTGCGTGATACCGAGGCGTCGACGGCATCCGCGGCAGGGGAGACCCAACGGCGGTTGTCCCGGATCGAATTGCCCGACGCCTCGCCGTTGCCCTCGGCCTATGCCGACGCGGATCGGCGCCAGGCCGTGGCCGACCTGATCGCCACCAACCGCTTCGATCCGGCCGGCGTCGAGCATCCGGGGCCCTTCGCGCTGCACCTGATGGTGCGAGACGGCCGGCTGATCCTCGACATCCGCGACCCCGGCACGGATGCGCCGCTGCGCGCGGTGGTGCTGGCGCTTGGCCCGTTCCGGCGGCTGATCAAGGATTACCACCTGATCATCGAAAGCCATGAGCGGGCGGTGATGGAAGGCGGTCACGAGGCGCGCATCCAGGCGATCGACATGGGCCGGCGCGGCCTGCACAACGAGGGGGCGGCGCTGCTGGAGCAGCGGCTCGGCACCTGGATCACCGTGGATTTCGAGACGGCGCGGCGACTGTTCACGCTGGTCTGCGCGCTGCACCAGCGCATCTGACGCGGCGGCGGCGCCTGCGTGGGCGTCGAACCGGGCGGGGCGGCATGGGGCCGGCGCGGCCGGATCGGCACGGCGGCACCCGGTTGCCCCGGCCGCGGCGGCACCGCATCTCCCTGCCCATGAAGATCGACGGCATCCCGACCCGCAGCGTCGCCGTGGACCCCGAGGATGGCTGGTCAGTCCGCATCCTGGACCAGACGCGGTTGCCCTGGGTGCTGGACCGGCTGCGCCTGACCGACGAGGCGCAGGTGGCCCATGCCATCCGGACCATGCAGACCCGAGGCGCGCCGCTGATCGGCGCGGTCGCCGCCCATGGCGTGGCTCTCGCCCTGCGGCGCGATGCCTCGACCACCAATCTCGACGCGGTGGTGGCGATGCTGGCGGCAACCCGCCCGACGGCGATCAACCTGCGCTGGGCGCTGGACCGCATGCGCGCCCGGCTGCACAATCTGGCCCCTGCCGACCGTGTCGCCGCCGCCTATGCCGAGGCGGCAGCCATCGCCGACGACGATGTCGAGACCTGCCGGCGCATCGGCGAGCACGGGCTGCCGCTGCTGCGCGAGATCGCCGCGCGCAAGCCCGCGGGCGCGCAGCGGGTGAACGTATTGACCCACTGCAATGCCGGCTGGCTGGCGACGGTCGACTACGGCACCGCCCTCTCGCCCATCTACCAGGCGCATGACGCGGGGCTCGACATCCATGTCTGGGTCGATGAGACCCGCCCGCGCAACCAGGGCGCGGCGCTGACGGCCTGGGAGCTGGGCCGCCACGGCGTGCCGCACACCGTGATCGCCGACAATGCCGGCGGCCACCTGATGCAGCACGGCGAGGTGGATATCTGCATCGTCGGCACGGACCGCGTGACCCGCACCGGCGATGTCGCCAACAAGATCGGCACCTACCTGAAGGCGCTGGCGGCGCGCGACAACGGAGTGCCCTTCTGGGTGGCGCTGCCGCATTCCACCATCGACTGGACGGTCGCGGACGGGGTGGCGGAGATCCCGATCGAGGAACGCGCCGAGGCGGAGGTGACGGAGATGACCGGCCGCACCGCGGACGGGCGCCTCGAGACGGTGCGCATCACGCCCCTCGGCAGTCCCGGCGCCAACCCGGCCTTCGACGTGACCCCGGCGCGGCTGGTGACCGGGCTGATCACCGAGCGCGGCCGCTGCGGCGCCTCGGAGGCAGGGCTGCGCGGGCTCTACCCCGAAGCCCCCTGAGCCGGCCTATCCTGCGGAGCGCTGGGGCAATCCCAAAGGCACCTGTCCGCGCCGCTCGAACCGGTCCGCCGGCGTTCCCGCGGCGCCTCGCCGGTCGAGCAGGGCAAGGCCGAGGATCAGCAGCGCCCCCGCGACCACCGCACCCCAGAAGGCCAGCATGGGCGGCATCCGCCCTGGTGCCAAGGCATCCGACAGCAGCAGCGCCACGAGGGCGCAGACCAGCGTCATGGCGGTGCCGATGAGGGAGCAGGCGATGCGCTGCAGCATGATGGCGAGCCTCCGCGACCGGGTTGGTCCGAATGCAACCCCGACTCGCAGGCAGTTTCGCGCCCGGCCTGGGGCGAATTGATGGCAAGGCGCTGCGACGTCGCCCCCGGCCCACACTGCCGCGTGCGACAAGGCCGTGCTGTCATCCAATCATCATGCCGCTACCATTCGGACGATGAGGCGGATCGCCTAACAGGGCTCGCCGCGACAGCAGCCGGAGCCCCCGCATGCGCCCAACGCCCCTCGCCCTGCTCGCCTGGATCCTATTCGTTGGCGCTGCCGCGGCCCAGCCGGGCAGCCGGCTTGGGGATCAAGCCGCAGCGGCCGGAAGCGCGCAGCCCTCGCCGATCTTCGGCATGCGGGGTGGGCGACCGACGCTTACGCTCGGCGACGGCTCGCTCACCATCCAGCCCGTTCTTCGCCTGGACGCCGATTTTGGCGGCTTCTTCGACCAGCCCCGGTATTTCAACGACCAGCCGCCTCGCTTTCTCGACAGCAATCGGCGCGGCGTGCCGGAACACGGCATGGCGATGCGTCGCGCCCGGGTCGGGCTGCAGGGTACCTTCCTGACCGATTTCAGCTACAACTTCACCTGGGAATTCGGCCAGGCGCCGGGCAGCCAATTCGACCCTGTGGAGTTCAGCCGGCTCTACCAACTTCAGGCGGCCTATACGGGCTGGCGCTGGATCACGCCGCGCATCGGCGCCTATACGCTGTCGCACACCATCGAATTCTCCATGAGTTCCTTCGAGCTGCCCCTGATGGAGCGGCCCTCGATCCTGATCGTGGCCGCGAGCCTGGCCTCCGGCACCAGCCGCCTGGCGATCGGCGGCGAGGCCCGGGGCGAGCGCTGGTTCGCGGCCGCCTATGTTTCGGACGGAACCACCACCACGCTGAACGACGGACGCCAGCGCGGGCTGGTGGGGCGGGCCAACGTCATGGCGGTGGATTCGGGCTGGGCGAAGCTGGTCCTGGGCATGAACGGCGCGCTGCAGCTCGAGCCGGGCACCCGGGGTGCCGCCGACACCATCCGGCTGCGCGACTATCCGGAATTGCGGCTCGACCCGACACGGCTGCTCGACACGCGCGCCATCGCGGCGGGCTCGGGTTATGCCGTCGGGCCCGAGCTCTCGGCGCTGCTCGGCCCGCTCTACCTTCAGGCGGAGTACCAGCGGGTGCGCCTCGACGGGACCCGCGGTACGCCGGACAAGGATTTCTGGGGCTACTACGTGACCGCGACGGTGCCGCTGCTGGGGGCGCCGCGGCGCTACGACCGCAGCCGCGGCGTATTCATCAGGCCGCGCTTCGAGGAGCTGAACCCCAAGGCGAACGAGTGGGGCTGGCTCGAGCTCGCGGCGCGCTACAGCTACATCAACCTGAACGACGCCCCGACACGCGGCGGCAGCCAGGGCATCGTCTCGCTTGGCCTGAACTACTACCCGGCGAGCCGGCTGCGCTTCACGCTGCAATACAGCAACGGCGCGGTGAAGCTGGATGGCCCGGACCGGAGCTTCCAGGCGGTGGCGGGGCGGCTGTCCTTCAACTGGTAATACCAACGCGCGTTGATGTTGACACATCAACGCCCCTCAGACGCCGGGCGCCGCGCATCCGCGCGGCTTGGCTTCGCGCCATTGGGCGCGGGCCGCGTCCGCGGCCTCGGCGCGCCATCTGGCGCGCCGCATGGGTCAGCCTTTGACCGAGTTGGTATAACGCCCGCCCGTTGGGCAGCGGCCGCGGCGCACGCCCGGATGACGGGCAGCCGAAGGGGCATGCCGGCGCGAATGCCCTCTCCGTCCCGGTTGCCTCACCCGACGGGATGGGGGACGCTTCGGCGACACCGAAGGCAGCCGGAGAAGCCCCATGCCGAGACCCGCATTCATCCCGCGCCTCGCCGCGCTCGGCCTTGCCACGGGGCTGCTGCTCGGCGGCCCGGCAATGGGCCCGGCCCTGGCGCAGACCACGGTGGGGCCCGCCAATACGGGCCAGCCGCCGCTGCGCTGCGCCGTGGACGGCACCTTCGCGCCACATGCCTTCCCGTCGCTGCAGGGCGGGGTGCAGGGCTTCCAGGTGGACCTCTTTGCCGAGGTGGCGCGGAAGCTCAACCGGCAGATCGTGATCGACAGCGCCAGTTTTTCCGGCCTGATCCCGGCGATGAACGCCGGGCGCTACGACTTCCTCTGCGCCCCGACGACGGTGACGCGGGAGCGGGCGGAGAACCTGCTGTTCACCGAGGGCTATCTCTGGACGGAACTGCAATTCGGCATCCGGCGGGGAACGCCGCCCATCAGGTCCGAGGAGGACCTGCGCGGCAAGACCATCAGCGTGAACAAGGGCACGCCCTATGAGCAGTGGGTGACCAACAACCGGGAGCGGCTGAACCTGACCCTGCTGGCCTTCGACACCCAGCCCGACGCGGTGCAGGCGGTGATCCAGGGCCGCGCCTATGCTAACCTCTCGGGCAACACGGTGGTGAAGTACAGCGCGTCGCGCACGCCGCAATACGTGGCCGACTTCGTCCTGCCCGGCTCGCGCATGCATTGGGCCACGCCCTTCCGCCGCGACAGCGCCGAGATGCGTGCCACCATCGAGCACGTCATCGAATGCCTGAAGCAGGACGGCACCGTAGCCCGACTGTCCGAGAAGTGGTTCGGCGCGCCGCCGAAGCCGGACGACGCCGAGCGCGTGACCTTCCCCGGCTACGGCCCGCCGGGGCTGCCGAACTACGACGCGACGCCGAGCCGCTCCGGCTGCACCGCCGGGTGAGTGTGGTCCTGGTCTCGTCCCCTCCCCCGCCGGTGGGGGAGGGCCGGGGTGGGGGTGGCGCCGCCCACCGGGACGGAGTCTGACCCGTGCCCTCAGCCTCATCACCCCCGTCCCAGGCGCCGATCATCGCCGCCCGCGGCATCCACAAGCATTTCGGCGCCCTGCACGTGCTGCGCGGCGTCGATCTCGTGGTCGCGGAGCGCGAGTTCGTCTTCATCATCGGCCCCTCGGGGTCCGGGAAATCCACGCTGCTGCGCTGCCTGAACCGGCTCGAGGAGCCCTCCGCCGGCTCCATCACCATCGACGGCACCGACATCCTGGACCGCCGCACCGACATCAACGCGGCGCGGCGGCGGATCGGCATGGTGTTCCAGTCCTTCAACCTCTACCCGCACATGACCGCCCTCGGGAACGTCGCCCTCGCCCTGCGCAAGGTGATCGGCCTGCCGCGCGGTGAGGCCGAGGCGCGGGCGGCGGCGGCGCTGGAGCGGGTGCACCTGGCCGACCGCGCCGGCCATACGCCCGGCCAGCTCTCCGGCGGGCAGCAGCAGCGCGTGGCGATCGCGCGGGCCATCGCGCTGGAGCCGCGGGTGATGCTGTTCGACGAGCCCACCAGCGCCCTCGATCCCGAGTTGGTGGGGGGCGTGCTGCAGGTGATGCGGGAGCTGCGTGAGGACGGCATGACCATGGTGGTGGTCAGCCACGAGATGGGCTTCGCCCGCGCCGCCGCCGACCGGGTGGTATTCATGGCCGATGGCGTGATCGTTGAGCAGGGCCCGCCGGAGCAGGTCCTCGGCGCGCCGCTGCACGACCGCACGCGCGCCTTCATCCGGCAGGTGGAGCGGCATTGAAGGTGCCGCCGCTCCGCCCTGCCCGCTTAGGTCGGGCTGCCCTCGCACTCCGCCGCCGGGCGGGTGATGGAGACCCAGCCCTCCTTGGTGCGCAGGCAGCCGCGTTCCCAGACCCCCTCGAAGACCTGGCCGCGCAGCGTGAGCCGGCCGCGGCCGTTCGGGCCGCCGGGGCCCCAGCCTCCCTCATAGACCAGGCTCTGGCGCGGCAGCTCGAAGCTGCCGCCGACGAAGTGGTCGTTGCGGTACTCCCCGGCCTCGCGCGCGGTGAGCTGGCCATCCTCGTAATGCGTAAGCACGCCGCGCCCCTCCGCCTTGCCGCGAACGAGCATGCCCTCATAGACCATGCTCCGCGCCTTGCCGCCCTCGCGCCAGGTCATCTCGGAGCGGCCCTCGCCCTCGGCCGGCCCCGCCGGGCAGGCGCCGCTCCAGCGGGCGCGCACCTCGGTGGAGCCGCGCGGCAGGCCGCCGATCCAGATCCAGCACCCCGTGCCGCCGTCATCGGTGAAGCCGGACCGGTCGCCGGGCACCACGCGCTCAGACTCGGGGGGCGGACCGGGAGGCGGGCCGGACGCCGCCGCCAGCACCAGCGCCGCCGCCACCAGCAACCCCCGCGCGCCCCTGATCCGCATCATCCCTGCCTCCGATCCACCACCGCCAATTGGGGCGTGCCCCGGGCATGAGCAATTGGGAACGCTTCGTCGACAGCTTCTTCAACGCGCGCGTCGCGGCGGAATACCTTCCGAAGATCATCGAGGGCTTCTGGCTGACGATCATCCTCGCCCTCTGCATCATCGCCACCGGCCTCGCCGCCGGGCTGGCGCTGGCGGTTGTGCGGGCCTTCGGCGTCCGGCCGCTGAACTGGCTGATCATCTTCGTCGTCGACCTGTTCCGCGCCCTGCCGCCCCTCGTCGTCATCGCGCTGCTGTATTTCGGGCTGCCGGCGGCGGGGCTCTCGCTGTCGGGCTTCGCGTCGGCCTGGCTGGCGCTGGCGCTGGTGCTGATGGCCTTCACCGAGGAGATCTTCTGGGCCGGCATCACCGCCGTGCCACGGGGCCAGTGGGAGGCGGCGCGCTCGACCGGCCTGGGTTTCCTCCAGACGCTGCGCCTTGTGGTGCTGCCCCAGGCCTTCCGGATGACCATCCCGCCGCTGACCAACCGCACCATCGCCATCACCAAGGGCACGGCGCTGGCCTCCGTGGTGGCGGTGCCGGAGATCCTCGGCGCGGCGCAGGCCGGGGTTTCCTTCTCATTCAACCCGACGCCGCTGACGCTGGGGGCCGCGGCCTACCTGGTGCTGTTCCTCCCCGTGGTGATCCTCGGCCGCTGGGTCGAGACGCGCTTCGCGTGGAAGCGGTAGGGAGGCGCCGCCCATGGCCTGGGACGACTTTGCCCTCGCCTTCTTCTCGCTCGACATCCTGCGCGAGGCCTGGCCCATCCTCTGGGCCGGCTTCGTGCAGACCATCCTGCTCTCGCTCACGGTCGTGCCGCTGGGGCTGGCGGGCGGGATCATCCTCGCCGTGCTGTCCACCGTGCGGCACCCGCTGCTGCGCTGGCCGCTGATGGCCTGGGTGGACACCTTCCGCGCAATCCCCCCGCTGGTGCTGCTGGTCTTCGTCTATGCCGGACTGCCCTTCGCCGGCCTCGAAGTCACGGCCTGGACGGCGGTGGCGATCGGCTTCTTCCTCAACACCGGCGCCTATTACGGGGAGATCCTGCGCGCCGGCATCGAGAGCGTACCCGGCGGCCAGATGGAGGCGGCGCGCAGCACGGGCCTGACGCGCGGGCAGGCCATGGCCTGCGTGATCCTGCCCCAGGCCGTGCGCAACGTGCTGCCGGACCTGATCTCCAACACGCTGGAGGTGGTGAAGCTCACCTCCATCGCCAGCGTGGTGGCGCTGCCGGAGCTGCTGTTCCAGGCGAGGCAGGCGCAGAGCGTGACCTACAACGCGACGCCGATCGTTGCCGCGGCGGTGATCTACTTCCTGTTGTTGTGGCCGGTCGTGCGGCTGCTCAGCCGGCTGGAGAACCGCCAGCTCGCGGGGCGGCGCTGAGCCGGCCCACTCGCCGGCGACACGCGCGCGCCCTCCCTCACCGCCCTGGCCACGCCGACCGCCGGCGCGGCGGGTGCCGTGGCGCGAGAACTCCGGCCAGCGCCGCGCCGGCCGCGACAATGCCGAGCGCCGTGCCCGGGTGCTTTCGCGCCGCGGTGTAGAGGCTGTGGCTGAAGAGATGACCCTGGTCGCCGTAACGCTTCCCGTCCTCGCCAGCGCGATGCAGGTTGCTCGGCGTGCGCCGCGGCGGGCGGCCGGGCTGCCGCGCGGTCTTGAAGAAGCTGTAGGCGAAGAGCCGGTCCGCGAGGCGCGGCGCCAGCCGGGACGCGGCGATCATCGCCCGCCCCCAGCCGCCGACCACGAGGTCGCGCGTCGGGTACTCGGCGGCGTGCAGGATCGCGTCGGCCACGACCTCCGGCGCATAGACCGGCGGCGGCACTTGCGAGGCCTCGTCCATGTAATTCTTTGCGTGCTCGCCGAAGGGCGTGTCGATCCCGGAGGGCTGGATCAGTGTCACCGAGACCGGCGCGCCCTCGTGCAGCAATTCGAGCCGCAGGCTGTCGGTGAAGCCCTTCACCGCATGCTTCGTGGCGGTATACGCGCCGAGCAGCGGCGAGGGCATTTCCGAGGCGATGGATCCGAGGTTGATCAGCGCCCCGCCATGGCGCTTCAGCCGCCGCAGCGCGACGCGCGAGCCATGGACCACGCCCCAGTAGTTGGTGCGGAACAGGCGCTCATGGTCCTCGTCGGTCATCTCCTCGAGCTTGGCGTAGACGCCGATGCCGGCATTGTTGATCCAGGTGTCGAAGCCGCCGAAGGCCGCCTCCGCCGCCTCGGCTATGCGCTCCACCTCTGCCCTGTCGCCGACATCGGCGACAACGGTGGCGCAGCGGCCGCCGCGGGTTCGGATGCCGTCGCAGACCTCCTGCAGCGCCGCCTCGTTGCGCGCCGCCAGCACCACCGCAGCACCGCGCGCGGCGGCCGCGCAGGCGGTGGTCAGCCCGATGCCGGAGGTCGCACCGGTGAGGACGATGACCTGCTCGCGCAGCGGCTTGAGGGTCGGTTGCATGCTGCCTCTCCCGGTGGGTGGGAGCCCGGCGTCCGGTCTGCGCGGCGCGCCCCGGGCGCGGGCATGCGGGCTAAACGCCGGGGTCGGGAGGCGTTCCGCCCCGCGGCGTGCCAAGCCCGTGAGGATCGCTGCTGCTGAAGCCGCCGGAGCGGCGGCGCCCTACCGCACCGCGTAGACATCATAGGTCGGCCCCGCCGGCGGGCGCTGGCCGACGCCGACGCCGAGCACCCGGTTCAGCCAGGCGAGCTCGGGATCGGCGGTCTCGAAGCGGATGGCGATGCGGAAATAGTAGGAGGACGGGTCCACCGCCTCGCCGCGCCCCATCCGCGCGATGATGTCGGCCGGGCCGTGCCGGATGCCGCTGTAGCTCATGTAGAAGGTCTGGCCCTTGCTGGTCCGCATCACCAGCCGGACATCCATGTGCGCCGTCCCGTCGGCCTCGACGCGCAGCCAGTCTGCGGTGGTGCCGGGCACCAGCTCGCCCTTCATCCCCGGCCCCTCGAAGCTGCCGCTCGTCACCGGGATCACCCGCAGCTCGCCGCCGCGGGCATCGGCGCCGGTCGCCATCTGCGGCGTGCCGGCGGTGAGCACCATCCGGAACAGGAATTCGGTGTTCAGCGGAAGCGGTGTCGTGGTCATGGTCGTGTCCCCCAGTTGATCAACGCTGCCGCCAGGGCAGGCCCTCGGCCTTCCAGCCCGCGACGGTGCCACGGTGGCCCTCGGCGTCGACCGGCCCCTCGAAGCCGCCGGCGACGTTGCAGGCCTGCGGGAAGCCGGCGGCGTGCGCCGCCTGCCCCGCCGCCAGGCTGCGCACGCCGGAGCGGCAGATGTAGAAGATGCGGTGCTGCGGCGTCAGCCCGGCCTTGGCCAGGTGCTGGCCGAAGGCGGTGTTCACCTGCATGGACGGGTAGGTCTGCCAAGGGATCAGCACCACCCCCTTGCCAAGCTCCGCGAGTTCCGGCAGGCCGACGAAGTTCCACTCGGCATCCGTGCGCACGTCCACCAGCGCCGCCAACGGGTCGTCGCGCAGCGCCGCCCAGGTGTCGCCGGGTGTTACATCCGGCACGCCGCCCGCACCGCCGCCCTGCACCATGGCTGCTACTCCCCTGCCCGGGTCATCGGTTGCGGCGCAGCATGGGCCGGCAGGCCGCCAGCGGCAACCGCGTCAGCGCGCCCTGAGGCCGAGCGGCTCCAGCACGCCCTGCATGCGGGCGATCTCGCGCGGAACCAGGGCGCCGAATTCGGCCGGGCCGTCGCCGGCGATGGCCACGCCGAACTCCTCCAGCCTTGCGCGCGTCGCCGGGTCGGCCAGTGCCGCGGCGGCGGCGCGATGGACGCGATCGACGACCGCGGGCGGCGTGCGCGCGGGCGCGATCAGCCCGAACCAGGCCACCGCCTCGAAACCCGGAAAGCCGGACTCGGCAATGGTCGGCACCTCCGGCATCACCGGCAGGCGATCGCGGGAGGATACGGCGATGGCCCGCACCTCGCCGGACTGCGCGCGCCGCACCAGCCCGGCGCCGCCGAGCATCACCTGCACCCGTCCCTGTGCCAGGTCGGTGAACATCTGCCCCTCGTTGGCATAGGGCACGGCGGTGATGTCGATTCCCGCGGCCTGGTTCAGCATCTCGATGCCGAGATGCGTAGAGAACCCTACGCCGGAATGCCCATAGGCCAGCCGCCCAGGCTGCGCCCGTGCCAGGGCCACCAGCTCGGCCAGCGTGGTCGCGGGCACGGAGGGATGCACGACCAGCAGGTTGCGCGTGCGCATGAGCAGGGTGATCGGCACCAAGTCTCGGCGCGGGTCGTAGGGGATGGGCGGATCCATGCTGACCCGCACCACCATGGCGCCGTCACCGGTATAGCCGAGCGTGTAGCCATCGGGCGCCGATTTCGCGACGCGATCGACACCGATGGTGGCGGAAGCGCCGGGCATGTTCTGCACCACGACCGGCTGGCCAAGGGCGGCGCCGAGCCGGTCGGCGATGATGCGCGCCGAGATGTCCGGCGACGAGCCTGCGCCGAACGGCACGATCAGCGTCACCGGCCGCTCGGGCCAGGCCGCCCTGGCTCCGGTGGCGAGCCATGCAAGCAGCAGTCCCGATGCGAGGCTTAAGGCGAACCGCCGCATGGGCATCTCCTGTCTGACACCAATTCCGTTCGATGACGATGCACCGCTGCCTGCGCCTCGGGCAAGCACCATCCGATGCGTCGGTCCGCCTGGTTGCGATCCGCGACGCCACCTCCTGCCGGATCGGGTGGAAGCGCGGGACTTCCTTGGCGGCCGCGGGACGGCCCCGCCGCGGCGGCGCGGCGATCCGACGACATTGCCCGCCCGGTCCCCGGCGGGCATCGCTTGCCGCTGGCCGCGCAATGGGGGGACGTTCCTGGCCTCGGGAATGGGGGCCAGGATGCTCGAATCGCCATTCCTTCGCATGCTCGATTGCTTCACAAATCCGGCGCCCGCCCGCGATGCCGGGGTGCGGGGCAGGACGCCGAAAGGGACAGGGGCATGACCGACAGCACCAGCAGGAGGCCGATCCTGGTGGCCCTGCCGCAGGCCGGCGCCCGGCCGCCGTTGCCGCTCTCGCTGCTGACCCGGCGCGGCGCCGTCACGGCGCTCGCCGCGGCCGCCATAGCGGCACCGCGGCTGGTCCACGCACAGCCCGCGCCGCGCGTGCGGCTGCTGCTCGACTGGGCCTTCCAGTCGCCGAACGCTTTCGCCCTGGTCGCCCGGGACAAGGGCTTCTTCCGCGAGGCCGGCGTCGATGTCTCGATCGAGCGTGGCTCGGGCAGCGGCCGGGTGCCACCCCAGCTTGCCGCAGGCGCCGCCGATCTCGGCTATGCCGACATCAACCCGGCGATCCGCTTCGCCATCGAGAACCCGAATGCCGGCATCCTCTGCGTCGCCGTGGTGCTGGACCGCAGCCCGCTCTGCGTCATCACGCGGGCCGATGGGCCGGTCGCGACGCCGAAGGACCTGGAGGGAAGGACGCTCGCCGCGCCGGACTTCGACGCCGGGCGGCAGCTTTTCCCCGCCTTCGCCCGTGCCGCCGGCATCGACCGCGCGCGGGTGGCCTTCACCTCGGTCAGCCCGGAGCTGCGCGAGCCCATGCTGGTGCAGCGCCGCGCCGAGGGGATCACCGGCTTCGTCACCACCTCCGCCATCGCGCTGAAGGGCATTGGCCTCGGCCACGCGCAGCAGCGGGTGATGATGTATGCCGATCACGGCCTCGACCTGTTCGGCGCGGCGCTGCTGACGACGCGCGCCTTCGCCGATGCCAACCCCGAGGCGCTGCGTCGCGCGATCGGCGCCCTGCTGCGCGGGGTGCGCGCCCAGCTCGCCGACCCTGCCGAGGCGATGGCCATCCTGAAGCGCGCCGAGCCGCTGACCGATGTGGCGCTGGAGGCCGAGCGGCACGCCATGAACGTCGACCGTTGCCTGATGACGCCCAATGTCCGCGAGAACGGGCTCTCGGCGGTGGATCCGCAGCGCATGTCGCACGGCATCGCCGCGGTGGAGCTGGCCTTCGGCCTCGGCGCCGGCGGGCTGACGGCGGAGCGGTTCTGGACGCCGGATTTCCTGCCGCCGCGAGCCGAGCGCGACGTCTGACCCCGCGGTGGCGCCGCGCCCCGGTTTCGTGCGCCCCGACTTCATGCGTCCCGACTTCGTGCGTCTCGATGGCGTGGCGATGCGGTATGGCGAGGGGGCGGACGGCACGCTGGCCCTCTCCGGCACCACGCTGCGCGTCGCCGAGGGCGAGTTCGTCGCCGTGGTCGGCCCCTCGGGCTGCGGCAAGTCCACGCTGATGCGCCTGGTCACCGGCCTCTGGCCGGTGACCGAGGGCGTGGTCACGGTGGATGGCGCGCCGGTCTCCGGGCCGCTCTCCATCGCCGGCATGGCCTTCCAGAACCCCACCCTGCTGCCCTGGCGGCGGCTGCTGGAGAACGTGATGCTGCCGCTCGAGGTGGTGGAGCCGCACCGGCGGCGGCTGCGCCGCGAGCGCGCGGCCTACGAGGCCGAGGCGCGGGAGCTGCTGGCGCTGGTGGGGCTCGCCGGGTTCGAGGGGCGACACCCCTGGGAACTCTCGGGCGGGATGCAGCAGCGCGCCAGCCTTTGCCGTGCGCTGATCCACCGGCCGCGCCTGCTGATGCTGGACGAGCCCTTCGGCGCGCTCGACGTGTTCACGCGGGAGGATCTCTGGGCAGTGCTGCAGGCGCTCTGGCTGGCCCGGCGCCCCACGGTGATCCTGGTGACGCACGACCTGCGCGAGGCCGCCTTCCTGGCCGACCGGGTGCTGGTGATGTCGGCGCGGCCCGGGCGCATCATCGCCGAGCACGCGGTGCCCTTCGCCCGGCCGCGGCGCATGGCGGACACCTACGATGCGGGCTTCGTCGATCTCGTGCACGCGCTGCGCGACCACGTCAGCGCGGCGCGGCGCGACGAAGAAGCCGTGCCCGATGCCGGCTGAAGGCGCCGCCGCCCGTGCCGCTGCCGTGGCGGCCGCGGCGCGGCGCCGGCGGCGGCTGGAGACGGCGCTGCCCTGGCTGGTCATGACCGGGCTGTTCCTGGCCTGGGAGATCGGCTGCCGCGCCTTCGCCGTGCCGGCCTTCCTGCTGCCCGCGCCGAGCGCCATTGCCGAGAGTGCGCTCAAGTGGTGGCGCCCGCTGCTGCAGGACGGGCTGCAGACGCTGTTCACGACGGCAGTCGGCTTCGGCCTGGCGATCGTGGCGGGGCTGCTGCTGGGGGTGGCGATCGGCTCCTCGGCGCTGGTCTATCGCGGCCTCTACCCGCTGCTGATCGGCTTCAACTCCATCCCGAAGGTGGCGGTGGTGCCGGTGCTGGTGATCTGGTTCGGCACGGGCAGCCTGCCCGCCATCATCACCGCCTTCCTGATCAGCTTCTTCCCCATCGTGGTGAACGTGGCGACCGGCATCGCCACGGTGGAGCCGGAGCTGCGCGACGTGCTGCGCGCGCTCGGCGCGCGGCCGCTCGACATCATCAGGAAGGTCGGGCTGCCGCGGGCGATGCCCTACTTCTTCGCCTCGCTGAAGATCGCCATCACCGTGGCCTTCGTCGGCTCCATCATCGCCGAGAGCGTGGCGCCGAATGCCGGGATCGGGCGGCTGATGATGGTGGCATCCAGCCGCTTCGACGTGCCGCTGGTCTTTGCCGGGCTGATCCTCACCGGGGTGATGGGCGTGGCGATGTACTGGGTGGCCGAGGCGCTGGAGCGGCGGGTGACGGGCTGGGCGACGCGCGGGCAGCAGGGCGGCGTGGCCGAGGCGCCGGGAGGCTGAGCGGGCCAAGCGTCGGGGGCCTGACCGCTTCCTGTGGAAGCGGTCCGAGGAGGGGTCCGCTGGTCCAGCGCATTCGGGTCTTGGGCGCATCCGAGGGCGCGGCACCGCAGCAGCCGCTGTCGGCGCGGATTCCGCTCTGGGCCGGCAGGGCGCCGCCTGCTCGGCGGCGGGACCATCCGGCGGGCCGTGGAGGCCAGCGACACCTTGCAATGTGAGCAGCGCCGGCCGGATGCGGCGCATGCACCGGAGCCAACTCCGCTGATCCGCTTGGGTTCAGTAACGATTTGTCAATTCCGTAAATATTCTCCAAGCAATAGTTGAAAAAGCCCGAACCGTTGCGTTAAGCTTCCGTTCACCGCGCGGGCCCGCCGCGCCGCCGGATCCTCATGGCGCAGAATCGGCGCCACAACCCTGGACGCCGAACCCATGCTGTTGTCGTCGATGCGCCCTCGGCCACGCCTGAACGCGGAGGAGTCCGCGCTGCCGGGGTTGCACGACGACCTGCACGACCGTCTGGCCGAGGCGCAGGCGGCGGTGCAGGCGGGCTGGCCGGGCACGGTGCCCACCGACGTGCAAGGCGCGGCGATGGCGCAGGCCGGCAATCCGGAGCCGGTACCGGCCGCCCCCGCCGTTACACCGATTGCCCCGGCGGCGGATGCGCCCGCTCCCGCGGTCGAGATCGCGGCGGAAAGCGCCTCGGCGCGGGAGGACCCGCCGCCGGTTGCCGCGATCAATCAGCCGGCCTCCGAGCCGGTTGCGCAGCGCCAGCCGGAGACCGCATCCGGACCTGCGCCGCCGAAGGTGACGTCGCCCGCCGCGACCATCGAGCCGCCTGCCGAACCGGCCGTGCAGCCCACCTCGGCGCAGGAATCACCTCCGACAGCGATGCCGGCGTCGGAACCCGTGCCGACCGTGCCCGAGGCGCCCGTGCCCGAGGCGCCCGTGCCCGAGGCGCCCACCGCCGTCGAGCCGGCGACCGCCGATCCCGCCCCGGCCACGCAGCCCGCGGCAGCTGATGCCCCGGCGCCCGATGCCCCGGCGCCCGATGCCCCGGCGCCCGGCTCCGCGGAGCAGATCATGACGCCGCCAGACGGGGCGGAGGTCCTCGCGGCCTATCTCTCGGAACTCGCCGCGACGCTGGCAGTCATGCGGCAGGCGTTGCAAGACCTGTCCCCCCCGCCGGCGGGGTTCGACCTGGAGGTGCCTGCCCTGCCGCCGCTGCCCGAAGCCTGGATGCTCGGCTGACCACGCGCTCCTCCGCCACGGCGCCAGGCGGGGCAGCTACAGCAGCGCGGCGCTTGTCGTGAAGGCGACGCCCAGCTCCGCCAAGCGGCGCTGCGCGGCATCCATGGTGGTGCCGCCACTCGGCAGGGGCAGGCCGATGCCACGGCAGGCATCCTCGATCACCACCACCTCGAAGCCGTGCCTCACTGCGTCCTCGGCCGACCAGGCAACGCAGTAATCCGTGGCAAGGCCGGCCAGGAACACCCGCCGCACCCCGCGCGCCCGCAACCAGGCATCGAGGCCGGTCGTGGTGGTACGGTCGTTCTCGTAGAAAGCGGAATAGCTGTCGATCTTCGGGTCGAACCCCTTGCGGATGATCAGCTCGATGCGGTCATGCACCAGGTCGGGGTGGAGCGCGGCGTTGGCGCTGCCCTGGATCGCGTGGTCAGGCCAGAGGGTCTGCGGCCCGTAGGGCATCTGCACCGTCTCGAAGGGCTGCTTCCCGGGATGCGTGCTGGCGAAGGAGGAATGCCCGCGCGGGTGCCAATCCTGGGTGGCAAAGGCATGGCGGAAGGGGCCGGCGAGCAGGCGGTTGATCAGCGGCACCACCAGGTCGCCCTCGGCGACGGCCAGCTCGCCGCCGGGCATGAAGGTGGGCTGGACATCGACCAGGCCGAGCATGTCGGTGCCGGTGAGGGTCATGGCGGCAGGTCTCCCGAGCGTGCTGGCTTGGGCGGTTGCGGCGCGCGGTGCGGCGGCGGCGAGGGCCGTGGCAGCAAGGGCGGCGCGGCGGGGGATGGACATGGCGATGCCCCTGGGCTTCGAGCCACCAGCCTAGACCCACGCGGGGCCGGACGGCCACGCCGAACTGCGTGAGCCGGCGCTTGCCCGCAGCGCGGGCGCGCGCGAGGCTTGGCGCCGACCCGCAGCAGGACAAGCGCATGCCGGACCCCGATCGCGACTGGCGCGCCCGCGCCGGCAGCCCCTTCGCCACCGAGAAGCGTCCGGCCACCGGCGCGCGCGGCATGGTGGTGACAAACCACCCGCTCGCCTCCGCCGCCGGGGCGGAGATGCTGGCGGGTGGCGGCAATGCCGTGGATGCCGCCGTCGCCGCGCTGTTCGCACTGACCATCGTCGAACCGATGATGGTCGGGCTTGTCGGCGGCGGGATGACGCATGTCCGTGATGCCAATGGTGGCCACACCGTCATCGACGGGCTCTCCACCATCCCGGCGGCGGCGCGGCCCGACATGTACCGGCCGGTGACGCAGGACTGGCCCGGTGCGCTGGAGACGGAGGGGCGGGCCAATGCCGTCGGTGCGCTCTCCGTCGCCGTCCCCGGCAACCTGCTGGCCTGGTGCGAGGCGCTGCGGCGATTCGGCAGCCTGTCCCTTGACGATGTGATGCAGCCGGCGATCCGACTGGCCGCGCGCGGCTTCCCGGCGACGCCATACCTCGCCGAATGCGCAGCGGAGGCGGCGCCGGACATGGCGCGGGACGGGGCCATCAGCGCGGTCTTCCTGCCCGGCGGCGCGGCGGTGCGGGCCGGCCAGCGCGTCGTGCAGGCGGCGGCGGCCGAGGCATTGGCGACCATTGCCCGGGAAGGGCCGGGTGCGCTGCATGGCGGCGCGATCGGCGCGGCGGTCGCAACCGACGTGGCGCGGCGCGGCGGCATCCTCTCCGAGGCCGACCTGCGCAACATGCGCACCGTGGAGCGAGTCCCATTGCGCGGCGACTACCGCGGCGTGGAGATCGTCCTGCCGCCGCCGCCCGCCTCCTCCGGCGTGCACGTGACGCAGATGCTGAACCTGCTGGAGGGCTTCGACCTGCGTGCGCTCGGCTTCGGCACCGCGGCCACCACGCACCTGATCGCGGAGGCGCTGAAGATGGCCTTCGCCGACCGGCTTGTCGCCACCGCCGACCCGGCCTTCGTGCAGGTGCCGGTCGCGCGGCTGATGTCCAAGGCCTATGCGGCGGAGCGGCGCGCGCTGCTCGACACGGCGCGGGCGCGGGCCTGGGGCGCGGGCGTCGCCGCCGGCGAGAGTGCGAACACCACTCATGTCACCGTGGCGGATGGCGCGGGGCGCATCGTCGCCGCCACGCACACCGTCAATTCGCTGTTCGGCGCGCGCTTCATGGTGGGAGAGGTCGGGCTGATCCCGAACAACTACATGGCGCTGTTCGACCCGCGGCCGGGCCACGCGCAATCGATCGTCCCCGGCAAGCGGATCACCACCAGCCAGGCGCCGCTGATCGCGTTGCGGGACGGCAGGCCCTCGGTTGCGCTCGGGCTGCCGGGGGGGCTGCGCATCTTCGGCGCGGTGATGCAGGCGGTGATCGCGCTGGTGGACCACGGCATGACCCTGCAGGAGGCGGTGGAGGCGCCGCGCGTCTGGACCCAGGGGATGGGGCCTGGGCAGGCGCTGGAGGTGGAGGCCGGCTTCGCGCCCGCGGTGCGGGCCGAATTGGCGGCGATGGGACACGAGGTGACGGTGCTGCCGCATGTCGCGGGCGGCATGTGCGGCATCCGCTTCCACAGCGACGGCACGCTGGAAGGCGCAGCCTGCTGGCGCGCCGACGGCACGGCGATCGGAGTCGGCGGCGGGCTGGCGCGAGCAGGGGTGCGGTTCTGGCCGGACCGGGCGCGGGGGTAGCGGCAGGTTGCACGAATCGCGGCATGGGCGGCAGGCTCGCCGGATCGCTGCTATCCTGGCGCCGTTGACGAATCGGCCACCGATGGCCAGCCATGCTCGATGGCGCGGCGGGAGACTGAGACGATCATGGCGAATGGCAGTGCGGCGCCCGACCCGTGCAGGGACCTTCTCGAAGCCGCCGGCGGCAGGCGCTTCGCCTGCGTGCTGGCGGACCCGCCCTGGCAGTTCATCAACCGGACGGGAAAGGTCGCGCCGGAGCATCGCCGCCTGTCGCGCTACGGCACCATGGAGATGCACGGCATCGCGCGTCTTCCCGTCGCCGATATCGCGGCCGAGACGGCGCATCTCTATCTATGGGTGCCGAATGCGCTGTTGCCCGAGGGCCTGGCGGTGATGCGGGCCTGGGGCTTTGATTACAAGTCGAACCTGGTCTGGCACAAGATCCGGAAGGATGGCGGCAGCGACGGCCGTGGCGTCGGCTTCTATTTCCGCAACGTCACTGAGCTGGTCCTCTTCGGCGTCCGTGGAAGGAACGCCCGCACCCTGGCTCCCGGACGGACGCAGGTGAATTTTCTCGCAACGCGCAAGCGCGAGCACTCGCGCAAGCCGGACGAGATCTTCCCGATCATCGAGGCATGCAGCCCGGCCCCCCGGATCGAGTTGTTCGCACGCGGCGTACGGCCCGGCTGGACCAGTTGGGGCAACGAGGCGACGGAGCGCTACGAACCCTCCTGGCCGACCTATTCGCACAACAGCGCGACCGACCGGGGCATGCCCCCGCTGCTCCCGGTTGGTGCGAAGTAAGGGTTCAATCGTCCTCGTCGCCCGCCTGCCCGGACCGGCGTTGCCGTAACTTTTCGGCGGCGACGCGTGCCTGCAGCGCCGCCAGCGCCTCTGGCCCATCGTCGATGAAGCTCGCCGGCCTGATCGCGAAGGTCAGCACCGGGCATCCGCCGCCGCCACCGCCTTCCAGCTTTGGCCAAAGCTTCTCGTGATGGGTGGTGGCCTTGCCGTAGGACGCTCCCTTGCCGAGCGCCTTGAAGATCTCCTGCAATTCCCAGGATCGGGTGATGATGATGCCGACCTGGATGGCGCGCAGGTCGAAAAGCAGGCGGAAATTGTTCAGGTCCCGATCGAAGAAGGGGTCCTTGTTGTTCCATTCCATCTCGACCGCAACGCCGTTCCTGAAGCAGTCCACCGCATGCGTGGGACTTTCGATCTTTGTCTCGTCCACGATGATCGCCGTGCCGAACGCCTTCTCCTGCCAGCCACGTGCGTAAAGCGCCTCGTCGATGCGACGGCTGATCAGGGAGCGGTTGCCGCCCCCCACGATGACCTCGGACTTCAGGAGCCGAAAGCCGCGCAGCACGTCCTGAACCTCCTGCCATTCCGCCGGGCAGGCCGTGGCCAGAACGCCCGCGGCGTTGCGCCATTCCTTGACGTGGTAGCGCTGGCGCAGGTCGTCGGCGACGAGATGGATGGTGGACATCGCCACACCCTATCGGGCCCCGCCGATTCGAGAACATCCTGTTCGCGCCCTATCCTGCGGCGATCGTCGCCGAGCCCGGAAACGCGCCCATGCCCTCCCTCTCCCCGCAGATCCGCACCACCGGCGCGCCGCCCATCCCCGCCGCCCGCGCCTGGGCCGCGCGCTATGACGGCCGCGCCGGGCCGGCGATCGACCTGACGCAGGCGGTTCCCGGCTACCCGCCCCACCCCGACCTGCTTGCGCATCTCGCCGAAGCCGCCGGCTCCCGCGCCGCCGCCGGCTACGGCCCGATCGACGGCGAGCCGGCGCTGCGCGAGGCGCTGGCCGCCGACATGGCGGGGTTCTACGGCGCGCCGATCGCCGCCGCCGACATCGCCGTCACCGCCGGCTGCAACCTTGCATTCTCCATGGTGATGACGGTGCTTGCCGCCCCCGGCGACCGCGTGGTGCTGCCGACGCCCTGGTATTTCAACCATCGCATGGCGCTGGCGATGCAGGGCATCGCGGCCATCGCCCTGCCCTGTCGTGCCAAGGACGGCTTCCTGCCCGACCCGGACCACCTCGCCGCGCTGCTGCATGGGAACGCCCCCGTCCGCGCACTGGTCCTCGTCACGCCGAACAACCCCACCGGCGCCGTCATGCCGCCGGCGCTGATCGCCCGCTGCGCCGCCCTCTGCCGCGGGGCCGGCGCCTGGCTGGTGCTGGACGAGACCTACCGGGACTTCCTCGCGCCCGAGCAGTCGCCGCCGCATGGCCTGTTCGGCGACGCCGCCTGGCGCGACGGCGTGATCCACCTCTACTCCTTCTCCAAGGCCTATTGCGTGCCGGGCCACCGGGTCGGCGCCATCGCCGCGGGCGGTGCCTTCCGCGTGGAGCTGCTGAAGGCGCTCGACACGATGCAGATCTGCGCGCCCCGTTCCGCGCAGGCGGCGCTGACCTGGGCCATCGCGGCGCTGCGCGATTGGCGTGCGGGCAACCGCGCCGTCATGGCCGAACGGGCGGAGGCGTTCCGCCGCGCCGCCTCGCAGCTGCCGGGCTGGCGGCTCGATGCACTCGGCGCCTATTTCGCCTATCTCCGCATCCCTGCGGGCGATCCCGACGCGGTTGCCGTCGCCGAACGCCTTGCCGCCGAGCGCGGCCTGCTGGGCCTGCCTGGACCCTTCTTCGGGCCAGGGCAGGAGCGGTACGTCCGCCTTGCCTTCGCCAATGCGGAGCTGTCGGCGATCGGGCAGGTGCCGGCGCGGCTGGCGCCCTTCTGACCACGCATCGCCGCCGTGCATGGCGGCACCGCGCCCGCATCGCTTGCGGCGCCGCGTCGGCGCGCCAAGCCTCCCGCCCCAGGAGGAGCCTGCCATGACCGCCGCCCTGTCCCGCGCCCGTGCCTTCTGCGACCGCTACGGCCTGGCCGCGCCGATCCTGCAGGCGCCGATGGCCGGGGCCTGCCCGCCGGGCCTGGCGGCCGCGGTGGCCAATGCCGGGGGGATGGGCGGGTTCGGCGCGCTGCTCTCCACCGCGGAGGCGATCGCCGACTGGGCGGCGCAATTCCGTGCCCGCAGCAACGGCGCCTTTCAGGTCAACCTCTGGATCCCAGAGCCTGCGCCGATACGCGACGCCGCGCATGAGGACCGCGTGCGCAAAACCCTCTCCGCGCTCTCCGGCGGGCTCGCGGTGCCGGAGGCCGGGCCCGGCCCCTTCCTGCCCGATTTCGCCGCGCAATGCGCGGCGCTGATCGCCGCGGCGCCGCAGGTCGCCTCCTCCATCATGGGGCTCTTCCCGCCGGAGGTGGTGGCGCAGCTGAAGGCCCGCGGCATCGCGTGGATCTGCAACGCCACCACGGTGGCCGAGGCGCGCGCCGCGGAGGCGGCCGGCGCGGACGCCGTGGTGGCGCAGGGCTCGGAGGCGGGCGGCCACCGTGGCAGCTTCGAGAACGCCGCGGCCGAGCACACCCAGGTCGGCCTCTTCGCGCTGCTGCCGCAGGTCGCGGATGCGGTGCGCATCCCGGTCGTCGCGGCGGGCGGCATCATGGACGGGCGCGGCATCGCCGCGGCGCTGACGCTGGGCGCCAGCGCGGTGCAGCTTGGCACCGCCTATCTGCGCACGCCGGAGGCGGCGATCCACCCGGCGTGGTCGGCGGCGATCGCGCACACGGCGCCGGAGGACACGGTGCTCACCCGTGCCTTCTCCGGCCGGCTCGGGCGGGGCATCCGCAACGCGGTCACGCAGGCCTTCGCCCGCCGGACCGATGCGCGGCCAGCGCCCTATCCGGTGCAGCGCGCGCTGATGGCGCCGGTGCGCGCCGCGGCGGAACGGGCCGGCGACGCATCGCGCATGCAGGCCTGGGCCGGCCAGGGCGCGGCGCTGGCACGGGACGAGCCGGCCGACGCGCTGACCCGGCGGCTGTGGGAGGAGGCGCGGGCGCTGCTGCCCGGCTGATCAGCCCGCGGTGATGCCCGCCGCGCGGATCACCTCGCGCTGGCGTTCGATCTCGGCGGCGTTGTGGGCGCGGAGACCCTCGGGCGTGCCGCCCATGGTCTCCAGCCCCTGGGCGCGCAGTGCCGCGGCGAACTCGGCGTCGGCCAGCGCCGCGTTCACCAGCGCGTTCAGCCGCGCCACCACCGGCGCCGGCGTCCCGGCCGGCGCATAGACCGCCCACCAGCCCTCGACGATCACGCCCGGCACGCCGGCCTCGGCCATGGTGGGCAGGTCGGGCAGCACGAAGCTGCGGCTCTCGCCGGTGAGCGCGAGGGGACGGCTCGCGCCGCTGCGGATATGCGGCAGGAAGCCGAGCGGGTGGTACAACATCGCATCCACCACGCCGGCGATCAGGTCCGTCACCGCGCGGTTGCCCTCGCGATAGGGCACGTGCGTGGTCGTGATCCCGGTGCGCAGGTCAAGCAGTGCCTGCGCAATGTGCCCGGTGGTGCCGGTGCCGGCGGAGGCGAGGGAAAGCGGGCGGCGCCGGGCAAGGGCGAGGAATTCCTGCACCGTCGCCGGTCCCAGCGCGGGGCGGATGCCCAGCACGATGGCGGTGCGCGCGACCGCGCCGATCGGCGCGAAGTCGCGGATCGGGTCGTAGGGGATGGCGGCCATCAGCACCGGGTTGGTGGCCATGGCGCCGCTGGTGCCGAACAGGATGGTCAGCCCGTCCGGCGCCGCCCCCGCCACCGCTGCCGCGCCCACCGTGCCGCCGGCGCCGGTGCGATTGTCGATCACCACCGGCTGACCGAGGCCGCGCGACAGGGCGGCCCCCATCAGCCGGCCCAGCGTGTCGGTGGTAGTGCCCGCAGCGAAGGGGATGATCATGCGCACGGCGCGGTCCGGGCGCCAGGTAGTGCCGCCGCCGGGTTGCGCCCGCGCGGCGCCAGACGCCGCGAGGATGACGCCGGCAAAGGCGGTAAGGGCGTGACGTCTGCTGGCGTGGCTCATGACGGGTCCCGCGTTGATCCCGGCCGGCACATGGCGGTGCGCATCCCGCCGCGCAACATCCCGCCGTGCCCGCGCCCGAGGCAATGACGCGCAGTTGCCTGGCCGCAGGCCCGTGATCCCGGGTAGGTTCACCCCAGTTCTCATAGGAGGAGGGGCAAATGACGATCACCGTCGTCACGACCACGGAGGAGGTGGTCACGCTGAACGACGGGGATGCCCTGATCGTCGGCCCAGCGGGCGTCGTGCTGGGCATCGACGGCCCCTTCGGCGGCCTCGCCGCCGTCGGTGTGTTCGGCGGGAACACGCGGGTCGACAACGGCGGGACCATCGCCGGCTTCAACCGCCAGGGCATCGTCGTGGGCGGGGGCGAGGGCCCCGTCAGGGTGGTGAACAGCGGCGGCATCTTCGGGGGGGTCAGCGGCGCCGCTGTCGAGGCCGTTGGCGGCAGCACGCTGCACCTCGTCAACGCGGGCCAAGTCGCGGGCGCCGCCGGCACCGAGGGCGTCGTGTTCTAGGGCGACGGCTCGCTCCAGAACTCGGGCACGATCAGCGGGCGCTTCGGCGTCATCATCGGCGAGACCGCTCTCACCTTCTTCCTGAACGAGGGCACGATCACCGGCGCCGAAACCGGCGTGGCCAGCGAGGCCGGCGCGGCCAGCGGCCTGGTCAACACCGGTACCATCCTGGCTCCCGTGGCGATCGATCTCGGGGGCATCGCGCACAGGATACTGAACCTCGGCCTCATCAGCGGCGAGGTGCGGCTCAGCTTGCAATCCGACCTCTACGACACGCGCGGTGGCACGACGGACGGCCAGGTCTCCGGCGAGAGGGGCGACGACACGCTGCGCGGCGGCGCCGCGGCGGACTCGATGTCGGGCGGCGCTGGCGCCGACCTGATCCGCGGCGGCGGCGAGGACGACCTGCTCGCCGGCGACGGCCAGTCCGACACCATCCGCGGCGGCAGCGGCGACGACACGGTGCGCGGCGGCCTCGATGCGGACGACCTCGATGGCGGCGAGGGCGCGCACGACCTGCTGGACTACGCGGACTCCTCCGCCGCGGTCACGGTGGATCTCGGCACCAGGGAGGCGATCGGCGGTCACGCGCAGGGGGATGCCTTCACGGAGTTCGAGGATCTGGGCGGCAGCGGCTTCGGCGACCGCCTCTTCGGTGACCGTGGCGCGAACACCCTGCTCGGCCGCGGCGGCAACGACCTGCTCGCCGGCGGTGCGGGGGACGACCGGCTCGTTGGCGACGCCGGCGACGACTTCCTGACCGGCGGCGCCGGTGCCGATACGTTGCGTGGCGGGTCAGGGCTCGATCGCTTCCGGTTGCTGACGGCGGCCGAGAGCGGCCCCACCGTCGCCACGCGCGATCGCGTCCTCGACTTCTCGAAGGCCGAGGGGGACCTGATCGACCTGTTCCAGATCGACGCCGACGCGACCACGCCGGGCAACCAGGGCTTCGCCTTCATCGGCGGCGCGGCGTTCAGCGCGCCCGGGCAGATCCGCGTCCTCCAGTCCGCCGGCGACACCTTCGTCCTCGCGAACGTGGATGCGAATCTGGCAGCGGACCTCTCGATACGGCTCGACGGGTTGATCGCCCTGTCGGTGACGGATTTCGAGCTGTAGCCGGCATCCGGCGCGGGCGAAGGACCTCACGCCCCCTCGCCCTGCGGGTCACTCCCGCTCCAGGGGGCGCCGCCCGAGTCGCACCTCCACCGCCTCGGCGCGGCCACGCCGCAGCACCTCCAGCGTGACGCGCTCGCCGGGCGGCTTGCCTGCCACGCTGCGCACGAGTTCCCGCGCCGAGCCGATGGGCGTGCCCTCCAACGCCAGCACGCGGTCGCCGGGTGCAAGGCCGGCACGCGCCGCCGGACCGCCGGCCACCACTTCCACCACTTCGACGCCGCGGCCCGCGGCAGTCTCGCCCGCCCCCGCTTCAGGCTCGCGCAGCGCCGCGCCGAGCCAGCCGCGCTCCACTGCCCGGCCCGCGCGCAACTGCTCGATGACGCCGCGCGCCAGGTTGGCGGGCACGGCGAAGCCGATCCCGGCATAGGCGCCGGTCGGCGAGTAGATCGCCGTGTTCACGCCGATCACCTCGCCGGCCACGTTGAACAGCGGCCCTCCGGAATTGCCAGGGTTGATCGGCGCATCGGTCTGGATGAAGTCGTCGAAGGGGCCGGCGCCGATCTCGCGGCCGATGGCGGAGACGATGCCCTTGGTCACGGAGCCCCCCAGGCCGAAGGGGCTGCCCGCGGCCAGCACCCACTGGCCGATGCGCACTGCGCCCGAATTGCCCCAGGCGACATGCGGCAGCGGCCGGCGCGTCTCGACGCGGATCACTGCGAGATCGGTCAGCTCGTCGGCACCGACGACGCGCGCCGGCAGCTCGGTGCCATCGGTGAGCCGCACGGTGACCTGGCGCGCCTCCCCCACCACGTGGTTGTTGGTGGCGATGAGGCCGGCGGGGTCGATGATGAAGCCGGAGCCGCTGCCGCGCACGACCCGGCGCCGATCGCGGTAGAGCCGTTCGTAGGGTGTGCCGCGGAACTGTGGCGGCACGGCGGCGGCGACCTCACCGGTGACCGAGATGCTGACCACCGCCGGCATGACGGCGGCGGCAAGGTCGGCGAAGTCGGGCACAACCTGGCCGGCGAGCGGCGCCGGGGCCGGAGTGCCGGGGGCGACGACGGACGGGACGGCCGCCCCTTGGGTCGCCGGCACCTCGGCGCGCGGCTGCGGCACGGTGGGTGGTGGGGTCGGCGCGGGATCGTCGCAGCCTACGAGGAAGGCGGCGAGGGCGAGCAACGGCACGGACCGGCGAGGCGGGTAGGACATGCGGCGAAGCTCCGGCTGGCGCGGCGCCTTGGAAAGGCCACGCATCGCAGCCCGAACGCGGAGGAATGCCGCGGGTGCCTGGACGCATCACGCCGCTCGCCCCGCCTGCCCCAGCGCGAACGTCGTGATGCAGAGCGCCGCGGTGACCCAGGCCGCCCCGCTCATTCCGACGCACGTTGATGTTGACACATCAACGCCCCTCGGCCGCCGGGCGCCGGGCATCCGCGCGGCCTGGCGTCGTGCCATCGGGCGCGCCGCATGGGTCGACAATTCGGCGCGTTGGTATCGCCTCGGCCGCCCGCCTATCGTCCGCAGCAAGGCGTATCCGCAGCAAGGCATAGGGGATGAAGCCCAATCCGATCCCGCTGGCGATCGAGAAGGTGAAGGGCATTGCCAGCGTGGTGATCACCGCCGGAACGTAGTTGGTTGGGTCGTCCCAGGCGACGTCGCGCAGCGCCTGCGCCCACGGGCAGGCGACGAAGACCACCGCCGGCGCGGTGGCGAAGGCGGGAATGGAGGTTGCCAGCGGCGCCAGGAACAGCGCCGCCACTACCACGGCCGCCAGGCCCATGGGTCCGCCGGTCTGGATGCCCGCCGCGCTCTCGATGTGGCTGACGGTGGCGGAGGTGCCAAGCGTCGCGCCGATGATCGCGCCGCCGCTGTCGGCCTGCAGCGCGCGGCCGAGATTGGGCACCGTGCCGTCCGGCCGCATCAGCCCGGCGGGGTGCGTCGTCGCGATCAGCGTGTCGGTGTTGTGCAGCAGGTCGACCAGGAAGAAGGTGAGGACGATGCCCAGCACGCCGAGCCCGAGCGCCCCTGCGATGTCGAGCTGCGGGAGGGTCGGCGCGATCGAGGGCGGCAGATCCACCACCCCTTGAAGCCGGTGGGACCGAACGGGGTTCCAGCCGCGGCGTTCGCGAGGATGCCGATGACGATCGCCCCCGGCACCTTGCGTGCCGAGAGTCCGGCGATCAGCACGAAGCCAGCCGCACCCAGCAGCACGGAGGGCTCCAACAGCTTGCCGAGCCCGACCAGCGTCGCGGATGCGCGACCACGAGGCCCATGGACCTCGGCCCTATCAGCCCGAGGAAGAAGCCGATGCCGGCGGCAATGCCGAACTTGAGCGAGAGCGGAGTGCCATTGACCAGCCACTCGCGCATCCGGGCCAGCGAGATCACCAGAAGCGGCTGCACAAGCCGACAGCCGTGAGAATCATGACAGCCCTCCCGTCAGCCGCGGATCAGGTCATGGCGCCGCAACTCCGCGCCAAGGCGGAAGGTGGCGGCGAGCCAAGCCATGCGCATATCGCCGCGCAACGACCAGAGCGGGTATGTGAAGCTGGCTGGCCTGTTGCGCTCGATGGCCATGTGGGAGATCCCGGCGAAGGCGCAGCCGGTCACCGGCGCCAGCAGCACGAGCCAGAGCGGCCCCACCACCAGCGCCCAGAGCAGGACCATGATGCCCGTCCATGTGCCGGCAACATGCACGGCGCGCGTCGCCGGCCTGGCATTCTCGCTGAGGTAGTAGGGCCAGAAGCTCTCGAAGCTGGCGAAGCGCGATGGAGTTGCCGTCATGCCCGGCCAGATGGGGCGTTGGCGGGTGCGATGGGAGGGCTGCGCTCCCGGAGTGATAGGGTGCTTCCCCCACCATGCCGCAGTGCGGCATAAGCGTCGCGATGCCGCTGCCCCTGCCGCGCGCCCTATTCCCCAGGTCGCTTCCCTTGCCCCGCGCCTTCGCGCCGCTGCGCCATGCGGCGTTCCGGGCGCTTTGGCTTGCCACCCTGGCGAGCAATGTCGGCCTTTGGATCCAGAACGCCGCGGCTGGTTGGATGATGACCATGCTGGACCCGCGGCCGCTGATGGTCAGCCTTGTGCAGGTTGCCGCCATGCTGCCCGTGTTCCTGCTGGCGCTGCCGGGCGGCGCGGTCGCCGACATCATCGACCGACGGCGCTTCCTGATCGGCGTGCAGGCCTGGGTGCTGGCCGTCGGCCTGCTGCTGGCCGGCCTGACCGCGCTCGATGCGGTCGGGCCGTGGGGGCTGCTGGTCTTCACCTTCCTGATCGGGGCGGGCTCGGCGCTGACCTGGCCGGCCTGGTCGGCGACGACGCCCGAGTTGGTGCCGCGCGAGGACCTGGTCAGCGCCATCGCGCTGAACGGCATCAGCTTCAACCTGGCCCGCGCGGTGGGGCCGGCGATCGGCGGGCTGGCGCTTGGCCTGGCCGGGCCGGAAGCGGCCTTCACGCTCAACGCGTTGACCTTCCTGGTGCTCATCCTGGCACTGGTGCTCTGGCGGCGGGAACCCGGTGCGGTCAGCCGACTGCCGAAGGAGCACCTGCTCTCGGCCATGCGGGCCGGGCTGCGCTTCGTCTCGGCCTCGCCGGCGATGCATGCGGCGATCATCCGGGCCTGCGTCTTCTTCTTCTTCGCGGCCTCGATATGGGGGCTGTTCCCGCTGCTGGTGCGGAACCGGCTGGGGCTGGGTCCGGAAGCCTTCGGCGTACTGCTGGGCGTGGTCGGCGCCGGGGCGGTGGTGGCGGGATTCCTGCTGCCGGCGTTGCGAGCGCGGATGGACCGCGGGCGCATGGTCTTCCTGTCCTCGCTGCTGTCGGCCGGGGCGATGGCGGCGCTTGCGGTGGCGACGCACTGGCTGCCGGCGGTGGTCGCGCTGCTGGCCTACGGCGGCGCCTGGATCGCGGCCGGCAGCACGCTCTCGGCCGCGGCGCAGCTGGCGGCGCCGGCCTGGGTGCGGGCGCGGGTGATCGCCATCCACCAGCTCAGCTTCTTCGGCTGCATGGTGCTCGGCTCGGTGCTGGCGGGCTGGCTCGGCGACCGGATCGGCATCGCCCCGACCCTGGGCGCACTGGCAGCCGGCGCCGCCGGGTCCGCTTTCCTGGTGCGGCGCTGGGGGCTGGAGACGCCGGTGCCGGCGGCCGTGCCGCCCGACGCCGTGCCGCTGCCGCGCCCCCATGCGCCCGCGGCAGAGCTTTCGGAGCTGCTCGCCGAGGAGGGCGGCCGCGTGTTGGAAGTGGTGCGCTACCGCATCAATCTCGGGCAGCGCGAGGAATTCCTGCGCGTCATGCGGGAGGTGCGCCGGGTGCGGCTGCGCGGCGGGGCGGCGCTGTGGCACCTCTACGAAGATCTCGCGGCGCCGGAGCGCTTCGTCGAGATGTGGGCGGTGGAGTCCTGGGACGAGCACCTGCGCGAGCAGTCGCGGCTGACGGAGGAGGACCAGGCAACGCTGGCACGCGCTGCGCTGCTGCATGGCGGGGAGGAGCCCGCCGAGGCGGCGCGGTCCCTGAAGGTGGTGCCGTAGCCCGTGGCCAGCCCGCGTCCAAACATTGAGGGCTCACGCACCGGACCGTGAAGCATTCGGCGCAAGGCGGCCCATCAGGGGATGGTGCCACCCCGCTGACCACACGCGTTTGTCATGGCGCCGGGCGCCCGCTGCCGCGCTGGCACATAGCATCGATCCGCCGACGGGCGGTGTCCTACCCCCTCCCCGGTTCGCGCGAGCGACCCCACCCTAAACCCTACGCCTGAGAGAGGAGCCTCGACGCCATGGCCAAATCCGCCAAGCTCATGCCGACCAACAACGATCTGGCCGACAACGCCAAGCAGGTCTCCATTGGCGTGTTGCAGGCCTGCCTGGTCGATGCCGTCGATCTCTACAATGGGACGCGGCAGGCGCACTGGAACGTCAAGGGGCCGCATTTCGGCTCGCTGCACGCGCTATTCGAGACCTTCTACACCGAGCTCGCCGCCGACGCCGACGAGATTGCCGAGCGCATCGTCCAGCTCGGTGGCATTGCGAACGGCACCACCCAGGTGCTGGCCGCAGGAACTCGTCTTCCCGCCTATCCCACCGCACTCCAGGGCGGCATGGACCATGTCCGCGCGCTGACGGAACGCTATGCCCAGGTGGCCAAATCGCTGCGTCTTAGTATTGAAGAGACCGACGAGGCCGGCGATGCCGATACTGCCGACCTGCTGACCGGCCTGTCGCGCGCCATGGACAAGAAGCTGTGGATGCTGGAGGCGCATCTCGCCCCGGATACGGCGCCCTGACCAGAACCGGCGTCCTGACGCCGTCGCCCTGCTCCGCCCTTCCGGGGGAGGACGGGTGCGAGGGCGCAGGTTCGCCCCGCCCCGCCCCGCCGTCCCTGCGCCACTCTCTGCACCACCCCTTGCACCACCCCCTGCGCCGCCACCGAAACCTCTGGTATGCAGAGGCCGGAGCACGCGGCGCAGGAGGGCCCGGACATGGCGGAGCCAGCAGTGGCCAGGGCCGCATCGAAACCAACCTGCGTGCTCGCGCTGCAGGGCGGAGGCGCGCTCGGCGCCTATCACATCGGCGCCTACGAGGCGCTCGCCGAGCACGGTTTCGAGCCTGACTGGCTTTCCGGCATCTCGATCGGCGCGATCAACGCCGCGATCCTGGCGGGCAACCCGCGGGCGCGGCGGCTGGAGCGGCTGGAACAGCTCTGGGAGATGATCTCCTGGCCGGAGCTGTTGCCGCATTTCGGAGTTCTCTCCCTCGACATCTGGCACAACCGGATGAGCAACCTGCGGGCGCTGGTGGCGGGCCAGCCGAATTTCTTCCGGCCGCGGTCTCTCAGCCCCTTCCTCGCCACTGCCGTCCCGCCGACCGAGGCCAGCTTCTACGACACCGGGCCGATGCTGGAGACGCTGAGCGCCCTGGTTGATTTCGACCTGGTCAACCGTGGCCCGGTGCGGCTGACCTTGGGCGCCACGGATGTCGAGACCGGCGAGGTGGTCTATTTCGACAGCAAGGACAGCCCGCACCCGATCGGCCCGCAGCACGTCATGGCCAGCGGCTCCCTGCCGCCGGGCTTCCCGGCGGTGGAGATCGACGGGCGCTACTACTGGGATGGCGGCTGCGTCTCCAACTCGCCGGCCGAGGCGGTGGTGCAGGACCAGCCTCCGGGCCACACCCTGATCTTCATGATCGACCTCTGGAGCGCCTCCGGGAAGCCGCCGACCACGATCGACGAGGTGCTGTGGCGCGCCAAGGAGATCCAGTACGCCAGCCGCGGCCATCTGGTGGCCGATGCGCTGGCGATGAAGGCCACCCTTCGGCACGCCGAGCGCCGTGCGGCGGCGCTGGCCGACGGAGGCCCCACGGCCGAGGCCGAACGGCAGCGTCGCAACAACCATCGCCGGCTCGACGTGATGCACATCATCTACCATCCGGGCCGGTCGCACATCGCCAACAGCGACGCTGAATTCTCCCGCGGTTCGATCCGGATCCGGCGCGACGCCGGCTACCGGGACATGGCTGAGCTGCTGGCGCAGTGCCCCTGGCAGGCCGATGGGGCGGCGGTTGCGGCGCCGCTGGGCGGGGCGGTGCTGCACCGGGTGCGCTCCGGCAAGGTCTTCACCCATGCCGCGCCGGGGCTGGGTCGGTCCGGCGACCCCACGCGCTGAGCGAAGCGGGCCCGCCGCGCCACACCCCGTGATCCCGACTCCGGGGGGCATTGTAGGCTACGCGCCGCGCGACTAGCCTGGGCGCCCAGAAGGGAACAACACATGAACGACCTGTTCGGCGGACGCCGACCCGCAGCGCGCGGGACGGGTCCGGACGCCAGCTCCTACTCGGCCAAGGACATCGAGGTGCTGGAGGGGCTGGAGCCAGTCCGGCGCCGTCCCGGCATGTACATCGGCGGCACCGACGAGAATGCGCTGCACCACCTGGCCGCCGAGATCATCGACAACGCAATGGACGAGGCCGTGGCCGGCCATGCCGACCGTATCGAGGTCGTGCTGGAGCCGGGCAACTGGCTGACCGTGCGCGACAACGGGCGGGGTATCCCGACCGATCCGCACCCGAAATTCCCGAAGCTCTCGGCGTTGGAGGTGATCCTCACCACGCTGCATTCGGGCGGCAAGTTCTCCGGCAAGGCCTATGACACGTCGGGCGGGCTGCACGGCGTGGGCTCCTCCGTGGTGAACGCCCTGTCGGAACGGCTGGACGTGGAGGTCGCCCGCGACCGGACCCTGTTCACCCAGTCCTATGAACGTGGGAAGCCGCTCGGCAAGCTGAAGAATGCCGGCGCCATCCACAATCGCCGCGGCACCACCATCCGCTTCCGCCCAGATCCCGAGATCTTCGGCGCGAAGCTGCACTTCCAGGCGGCGCGGCTGTACCGCCTCTGCCGCTCCAAGGCCTACCTGTTCAGCGGCGTCGAAATCCGCTGGACCTGCGACCCGGCGCTGGTGAAGGACACCGACACGCCCGCCAGCGCGGTGCTGCACTTCCCGGGCGGCCTTGGCGACTTCCTGGCCAGTGCGATCGACGGCCGCGCGGCCGTGGTGCCCGCCGCCTTCGCCGGCGAGGCGGACTTCCCCGAAGGCGCCGGCCGGTGCGAATGGGCCATCACCTGGCTGGAGCAGGGCGACGGGTTCCTCAACACCTACGCCAACACCATTCCCACAGCCCAGGGCGGTACGCACGAAGCCGGCTTGCGCGCGGCGCTGGTGAAGGGCCTGCGTGCCTATGGCGAGTTGAAGAAGCAGAAGGCCGCGGCGCAGGTCACCGCCGAGGACCTGTTCGGCGGCATGGCCGGCATGCTGAGCGCCTTTCTGCGCGACCCGCAATTCCAGGGACAGACCAAGGAGAAGCTGACCAGCCCGGAGGCGGCGCGGCTGGTGGAAGGCGCGCTGCGCGACCAGTTCGACCACTGGCTCGCCGGCGACCCGACCACCGCCGACAACCTGCTCGCCTGGGCGATCGAACGCGCCGAGGAGCGGCTGCGGCGGCGCAGCGAAAAAGAGACGCCGCGCAAGTCGGCGACCCGCAAGCTGCGCCTGCCCGGCAAGCTCGCGGACTGCGCGCGCGAGAGCGCGGACGGGACCGAGATCTTCCTGGTGGAGGGCGACAGCGCCGGCGGCTCCGCGAAGCAGGCCCGCGACCGCGAGACCCAGGCGGTGCTGCCGCTGCGCGGCAAGATCCTCAACGTCGCCTCCGCGAGCGCCGACAAGCTGCGCCAGAACCAGGAGCTCAAGGACCTGATCGAGGCACTGGGCTGCGGCGCCGGGGAACGCTTCGACCTGGCGCGGCTGCGCTACGGCCGCGTGGTGATCATGACCGACGCCGACGTGGACGGCGCGCACATCGCCGCCCTCTTGATGACGTTCTTCTACAAGGAATTGCCCGTGCTGGTGCGGGAGGGCCGGGTCTTCCTCGCGCAGCCGCCGCTGTACCGCCTGCAGGGCGGCGGCAAGTCGATCTACGCGCGCGACGACGCCGACAAGGACCGGCTGATCAAGCGCGAGTTCAGGGGCAACCAGAAGGTCGAGGTCAGCCGCTTCAAGGGCCTCGGCGAGATGCCCCCGATGTCGCTGAAGGAAACCACCATGGACCCCAAGCGGCGGGTGCTGCTGAAGGTCGTGCTGCCGCCCGAGGAACGCGCCCGCACCGCCGAGCTGATGGAGGCGCTGATGGGCCGCAGGCCCGAGCTCCGCTTCAAGTTCATCCAGGAGAACGCCGCGAAGCTGGATGTCGCGGAGGTCGATGTCTGACCCAAAACTCGTCGCCGGCGAGCGGGGGCGGGATTCCGCCTGCGGACGACGCGCCGCCCCGGGCAACCGCGCCGGTATCCGCGTCGTCCGGGCTGAGCAGGCTGGCCATCTAATGCTACTGTGTCATAAAATGCTTGTGCGATTCGACCCTGCTTCCGTATGCGTGGAGCTTCTCGCGCAAGGAGGCGGTGGGTGGCTCATTCATCCTCATCGGACGGCAGTGAATCGCGGTTTGCCGCCTAAGTCGAGGCGCTTGGCGTGGCCCTTGGCCATGCCGACCGCGTCGCCCCGCTTCGCCGCTACTGCACGGGCCTGCTGCTGCCTGGCGAGCGCAAGAGCATCGAGCCGATGGCCGCCCGGGTCGAGCCCGGCCGGGTCGGGGCCGCTCACCAGTCACTGCACCACTTGATCGCCAAGGCCGACTGGTCCGACGCGGCGGTGCTGGCCGTGGTCCGCGCCCAGGTACTACCTGCCATTCAGGAGCGCGGGCCGATCCAGGCCTGGATCGTCGACGACACCGGCTTCCCCAAGAAGGGCACGCACTCCGTCGGCGTGGCGCGGCAGTACTGCGGCCAACTCGGCAAGCAGGAGAACTGCCAGGTCGCCGTCAGCCTCTCGGTCGCCAACCAGCATGCCAGCCTGCCGGTCGCCTGGCGGCTCTACCTGCCGAAGGCCTGGGCCGAGGATGCGGCGCGCCGCGCCAAGGCCGGCGTGCCGGACGAACTGCACTTCGCCACCAAGCCGCAAATCGCTCTCGAGCAGATGCGCCGGGCGCAGGCGGATGGCATCCCGCCCGGCACGGTGCTGGCCGATGCCGGCTATGGCGTGGATACCGATTTCCGCGACGGCATCACCGGCCTTGGCCTGCGCTATGTCGTTGGAATCCAGTCCTCCGCCAGCCTCTGGCCACCGGGCCAGGCGCCGCTGCCGGTCAAGCCACATGGCGGACGCGGCCGGCCAACCACCCGCGTGCGCCGCAGCGCCGAGCATAAGCCCATCTCCGCCGGGGAACTTGCCGCCAGCCTGCCCAAGGGTGCCTGGCGACGGGTGACCTGGCGCCAGGGCACGCATGCGCCGCTCGCATCCCGCTTTGCCGCCATTCGGGTACGCCCTGCCCACCGTGACTACCAAGCCGCCACGCCTCGGGCCGAGGAGTGGTGCCTGACCGAGTGGCCCGTCGGTGAGGCCGAGCCCACCAAGTCCTGGCTCTCCACCCTGCCCGCCAGCACCAGCCGCGCCAGCCTGGTCCGCCACGCCATGCTGCGCTGGCGCATCGAGCGCGACTGTCAGGAGATGAAGCAGGAGATCGGTCTCGGCCACTACGAGGGCCGCGGCTGGCGCGGCTTTCACCACCACGCCACCCTCTGCATCGCAGCCTACGGATTCCTCATCGCCGAAAGGGCGGCGATTCCCCCCTCAGCAGAACGCCGCACCCCATTCATCCAGGCGCCTGACCTTCCCAGAACATGCCGACCACGAGGAGCCGCCGATCCGGCCTGAACGCCACGTCGCAAACTCCATCGCCACCCTGCGCGTCCGCATCGCTCGGCAACTCGCCCGCAGCCGACCGCGATGCCCGTGCTGCCAACGCCTCACTCAACGTCGGCTACTTATGACACAGTAGTAGTGGGCTCTCAGGGTTGCGCCTAGTGTCCGGTCGAAATGGGGTGCGCTCCATTTGCATAGATTCACCCGTCCACACGCAGCTTGTTGGCCTCGATCACGTCGCGGAATTCCGCGCTGTGGCGTTTGAGGAATTCAGCGAAGGCCGCGGCGTTGCGCGGCTGCACCTGCAGGCCGACGGTTGCCAGGCGCTGCTTCACCTCGGCCGTCGCCAGCGCCCGCTCGGTCTCCACGGCCAGGCGTTCGATCACGTCGCGCGGCGTCGCCTTCGGCAGCATGTAGCCGCCGAAGGCGCCGACATCGTACCCCTCCACGCCGGGCAGCCGCGCCAGCGGCATCAGCTCCGGCGCCAGCTCCGTGCCGTTCGCCAGGCTCACCCCCAGCGCCCGCACCGCGCCCTGGCGGAACAGCGGGCCGGTGGCCGCCAGCGTCTCGATGGCGAAATCCACCTGGCCGGCGGTGACGGCGGTCAGCCCCGGGCCGCTGCCCTGGAACGGCACGTGCACCGTATCCAGCCTCGCCTTGGCCAGGAACATCAGGGAGATCAGGTGCGCCGCGGCGCCGGTGCCGGAGGTGGCGTAGGTGTACTTGCCCGGTTCCGAACGCACCCTCGCCACGAACTCGGCGGCGGTCTGGGCCGGGAAATCGTTGCGCACGATCAGCACGTAGGGCGAGATGCCGATCATCGCGACCGGCGCGAAGTCGCGCTCCACGTCATACGGGGTCCGCTGCACGAGCGGCGCGGTGGTGATCGGGCCGGTCGAGGCGGCCAGCAGCGTGTAGCCATCGGGCGCGGCCTTGGCGACGAGGTCGGTGCCGATCATCCCAGCGGCGCCGGCGCGATTCTCCGGCACGATGGGCTGGCCCCACTGCTCGGAAATGCGCTGGGCGGTGACGCGCGCCATCAGATCCGTTGCCTGGCCCGGCGGCCAGGGGATGATCATGCGCACCGCGCGGTTGGGGTAGGCGGCCTGGGCCCGGGCAGGGAACACGGCAAGGCCCGGGGCAGCAAGCGCGGCGCCGCCGGCAGCGGCGGCCAGCAACAGGTTACGGCGGTGGAGCATGGTGTTGGCCTCCCAGGGCCGGCCAGAGGTCCGGCCGGCACAGATTGTTGGGCCCTCCCCGTAACGAGACGGGCCGTCGCCGGCGGCATGTGCCCTCGGCGCATCGTGATGCCAAGGGCCGGCAGCAGGGAAAATACCCTCACCCGGTCCCGCGGCCCCCCGGTGCCGCTACTCGGCGCGGATGCCGAGCTGGCGGATCACCGGGCCGAACAGGCCCCAGAGCTCGCGCAGCTTCGCCTGCATCGCGTCCGGCCCCAGCACGTCCACGTCGAAGCCGACCGATTCGTAGCGCTGGCGCACCTCGGGGATCGCCATGCCGTCGCGGATCTCGGCATGGATGCGGTCGAGCATCGGGCGTGGCGTCCCGGCGGCCATCATGAGCCCGTTCCAACCTGCGACGTCGTAGTCGGCCGGCCCGCCGACGGCGGCCAGCGGCGGGATGCCCGGCACCTGCGGCGAGGGCCGCGCCGGCGTGATGCCGAGCGCCCTGAGCTGGCCGGTCTGCACCAGGCGGCTGGCGGCGGCCGGCGTGTCGAAGCCGAAATCCACCTGCCCGCCGAGCAGCGCCGCCAGCGCCGGGCCGCTGCCCTGGAACGGCACGTGCAGCGCCTCCACCCCCGCC
>JAIEOP010000313.1 GCA_019750465.1 Acetobacteraceae bacterium
CGCCAGCACGCTCTCGGGCTTGGCCGCCAGCCGCGCCGAGGCCAGCCAGGCCGCCGCGTCGCGGTCGCGCGCCCGCAGCGCCGCCTCCAGGCGGGTCAGCGCGATCACGTCGCGCTGCGCGTGCGAGCCGCCGAAGCGCTGCGCCACCGCCGGCAGCGGCGCCAGCTGCGCCGAGGCCGCCGCGTAGCGCCCCTCGGCGAAGGCCAGCAGGCCGAGGGCGAGCGGCAGGCCGACCTCCCGCGTCATCATCGCGTTGTGCCCCTCGCCCTCGGCCGCCGCGGCCATGGCGGCGATCACGGCCCGCGCGGCGTCGGGCCGCCCGGCACCGAGATGGGCCATCACCGCATGGCAGTCGCTGAAGGCGTAGAAGCCCGGCTCCTGCGCCTCCCAGAGCCGCGCCGCCTCCGCCCAGCGGTCGGCGCCGACATCGACGCCGAGCAGATGGAAGCGCCACAGCATGGCCGAGACATCCACCAGCTCGATGGCAGGGGCCGGGTCGTGGCGGCGCACGCCGCGGTCGAACACCGCCAGCGCCTCGGCGTGCTCGCCGCGATCGAGGTGGAACAGCGCCAGGTGCCACCAATTGTGCACCGCCAGCATGTTGCCGGGCGCCGCCCAGTCCGCCTCGCGCCAGGCCAGCCAGTCCACGCCCTCGCCGGCGCGGCCCTGCATCTCCAGCACATGCGCGACCGCGTGGATCGCCCAGGCGTCGCGCGGGTCCTGCGCCACGGCCGCGCACCCGGCGCGTTCCGCCGCGGCGTAGTCGCCGCATTCCTCCAGCCCGAAGGCCAGCATGCCGCGGATATGCCCGGCGGCGTCCTCGGAGGCGGAGAAGGCGCCGAGCGCCGCGCGCGGCCGGTCCCGCAGCGCCGCCGCGTCGCCGAGGAAGAAATCGAGCTGATGCGCCACCTGCAGGGCCAGCAGGTCGCGCGGCCAGCGCGCCGCGATCTCGCCATAACGCTGCCGCGCCGCGTCGAAGGCGCCGGCAGCCCAGGCGCCGGCGGCGGCGATGTGGGCGAATTCGCGCTCGGTGGCGATGCCGCTCAGCGCCTCCGCGGCATCGAGGCTGCGGCGCAGCTCCGGAAGCAGGCCTGCCTCGCAGCCCATCACCATCAGGCCGGCGCGGAAGGCGTGGCCCATGACGAAGTCGGGCGTCTCGGCCAGCGCGGCGTCGATCTCCGCCAGCGGGTCGGCATCGAAGCGGTTGAGCAGCGCCAGCGCGGTATCGTAGCGGGCGATCGCGGCACCGTTGCGCGTGGACAGCGCGAGGCCGTGGCGGTCGGTGAGCGTCCTTGCGGTCATGGCGGCGGTCTCCTTGCTCCGCCGCCATGGCTAGGCGGCCCAGGTTTCACCCCTATTCCGCCGCAGGTGCATTCGCGTTTCGCGCGTTTCGTGCCCCGGCGCGGCCCACCCGCCGGCGTTCAGTTGATCCGGATGCCGGCGTCCCGGATGATCGGCTCCCACTTGGCGATCTCGTCGGCCATCCATTTCGCCGCGGTCTCGGGCGTGGTGTCGCTGCGCAGCTGCATGGTCATGTCGGTCAGGCGGCGCTGCACCACCTCCTGCGCGGCGACGCGGTTGAAGGCGGCGTTGATCGCCGCGATCATCGGCGCCGGCACGCCCTTCGGCGCCAGCACCATGTGCCAGGTGTAGCTCTCGGCATTGGCGACGCCGCCCTCCGCCAGGGTCGGCACGTCGGGAGCCTGGGGCAGGCGGCGGTCGGCGGTGACCGCCAGCGCCCGGGCCTCGCCCCGGCTGTGGTAGGGCAGGCCGCTGGCCGCGACGTCCATGAACATCGACAGCCGGCCGGAGAGCAGGTCCGGCATGCCGGCCGAGCTGCCGCGATAGGGGATGTGGTTCACCTTCAGCCCGCCGGCACGCGCCAGGAACAGCTCGGTCGCGAGGTGCACCGCGCCGCCATTGCCGCTGCTGCCGTAGTCGTACTCGCCCGGCTTGTCGCGGAACAGCCGCACCAGCGCCGGCAGGTCGCGCGCCGGCAGGTCCTTCGTCACCAGCAGCAGCATGGGGATCACGCCCATCAGCACCACCGGCTGGAAATCGCCGATCGGATCGAAGGACAGGCGCGGGAAGAGCGCGCGCAGCACCGAATGCGCGATGGTGGTGTAGAGCAGCGTGTTGCCGTCCGGCGCGGCCTTCGCAACGACCTCCGTGCCCACGACGACGCCGGCACCGGTGCGGTTCTCCACGATCACGCGGTGCGGCAGCATCTGCGAGAGCTGCTCGGCGAAGAGGCGCGCCGGGATGTCGGTGGGCCCGCCGGCGGCGAAGGGCACGACCAGCCGCACCGTTTGGGTCGGCCAGGCGCCGGGTCCTGTTCCCTGGGCCAGGGCCGGGCGGGCGATCAGTCCGGTCCCGGCCAGCGCGATGAGGTGCCGGCGATGCATGCGTTTCTCCCGGGCGGGCGTGGTTGGAGAATCTTCCCCGGTCGCAGATGGCCCCGCGCCGGGACCGGCGCAATTGCCGCCCTGCCGGTTCAGCCCGGATCGAGCCGGCGCCCGGAGGCGGCGTCGAAGACATGCCAGGCCGCCGGCGGCAGGGCGACCGCCAGCGCGCGGTCGCCGGGCGACACCGCGGCACCGGGCAGCTTGGCGGCGAAGGCCTCCCCGCCGGGCAGCGTGCCATGCGCCACCGTCTCCGACCCCAGCGGCTCCACCAGATCGAGGTCGAGCACCAGGCCGGCGGGGTCGGGCACCACATGCTCGGGCCGGATGCCGAGGATGATCCGCCGCCCGTCGGCGCCGGGGCGCGGGCCATCGGCGAAGCGGATGGTCGGGCCCGCCTTCAGCGCCGCCGCGGCGCCGCCCTCGGCCAGCGCGGCCTCGAGGAAGTTCATCGCCGGGCTGCCGATGAAGCCGGCGACGTAGTTGTCCGCCGGCCGGGCCCAGACCTCCATCGGCGTCGCCACCTGCGCTGCATGGCCCTGGTGCATCACCACCAGCCGGTCGCCCAGCGTCATCGCCTCCACCTGGTCGTGCGTGACGAACAGCGAGGTGACGCCGAGGCGTTTCTGCAGCCGCCGGATCTCGGCCCGCATCTGCACGCGCAGCTTGGCATCAAGGTTCGACAGCGGCTCGTCGAACAGGAACAGCTTCGGCTCGCGCACGATGGCGCGGCCCATGGCCACGCGCTGGCGCTGCCCGCCGGAGAGCTGGCGCGGGCGGCGTTCCAGCAGCGCGCCGATGCCCAGCAGCTCGGCCGCCTCGCCGACGCGCCGGCGGATCTCAGCGGTTGGCAGGCCGCGGATCTTCAGCCCATAGGCCATGTTCTGGAACACGCTCATGTGCGGGTAGAGCGCGTAGTTCTGGAACACCATCGCCACGTCGCGGTCGGCCGGCTCCAGCGCCGTCACGTCCCGCCCGCCGATACGCACCGTGCCGGCCGTGGCGGTCTCCAGGCCCGCGACGATGCGCAGCAGGGTCGACTTGCCGCAGCCCGAGGCGCCGACGATGACGATCATCTCGCCATCCGCGACGCGGAGGTCGATGCCGTGCAGCACAGGCGTCTGCCCGAAGGATTTCTCGATGCCGGACAGTTCGAGGGTGGCCATCGCGGGGACTACTTCTCCGTATCCGTCAGGCCCTTCACGAACCAGCGCTGCATCAGCAGCACCACCGCGACGGGGGGCAGCAGGGCGAGCACGGTCGTCGCCATGACGATGTTCCACTCCGTGTTCGCCTCGGAGCCGATCATCTTCACGATGCCGACCACGATGGTCTCGACATTGCCCGAGGTCGTCACCAGCAGCGGCCAGAGGTACTGGTTCCAGCCATAGACGAACAGGATCACGAACAGCGCCGCCATGTTGGTGCGCGACAGCGGCAGCGCCACGTCCCAGAAGAAGCGCATCGGCCCGGCGCCGTCGATCTTCGCCGCCTCCACGAACTCGTCGGGGATGGTCATGAAGAACTGACGGAACAGCAGCGTCGCGGTGGCCGAGGCGATCAGCGGCACGATCAGCCCGGCGTAGCTGTCCATCATGCCGAGGTCGGAGACCACCTTGAAGGTCGGGAAGATGCGCACCTCGACCGGCAGCATCAGGGTGATGAAGATCGCCCAGAACGCCAGCATGCGCCCGGGAAAGCGGAAGAACACCACGGCATAGGCCGAGATCAGCGAGATCGCGATCTTGCCGACCGCGATGGCGGTGGCCATGACCACGCTGTTCAGCATCATCACCGCGACCGGCACGCGGATGGTGGCCGAGGTTCCCCCCGCCCAGGCGCCGGCGTAATTCTCGATCGCGTGCGCGCCGGGCAGCAGCGGCACCTCGCCGCGGCCGATGCTGGCGGCGTCGTGCGTCGAGCCCATGATCACGATCCACAGCGGCAGCGCGAACAGCAGCACGCCGAGGATCAGGACCCCATGCGTGACGACGTCGCCCATGCGGCGCGGCCGCGGCGCGGGCGTCGCCGCCTCCTCGGCGGCCGGCAGCGCGGCGATACGGGGGAGCTCAGTAGTGGACACGGCGTTCGATGAACCGGAATTGCACGGCGGTCAGCGCGATGATCGCGACCATCAGCACCACCGCCTGGGCCGAGGAGGAGCCGAGATCGAGGTTCACCCGGCCGTCGATGTAGGCGCGGTAGATCAGCGTCTCCGTCGATTTCGCCGGGCCGCCCTTGGTCAGCGCGTCGATCACGCCGAAGGTGTCGAAGAAGGCGTAGGTGAGGTTCACCACCAGCAGGAAGAAGGTGGTGGGCGAGAGCAGCGGGAAGATGATCGTCCAGAACCGCCGCACCGGGCGCGCGCCGTCGATCGCCGCCGCCTCCAGCACCGCCTTCGGGATGCTCTGCAGTCCGGCGAGGAAGAAGATGAAGTTGTAGCTCACCTGCTTCCAGGCCGAGGCGATGATCACCACGAGCATGGCCTGCGCGCCGTTCAGCTTGTAGTCCCAGGGGATGCCCATGCCGTTCAGCGCCTGGCCGAGCAGGCCGATCGACGGGTGCACCATGAAGATCCAGAGCACGGCGGCGACGGCGGGGGCGATGGCATAGGGCCAGATCAGCAGGGTGCGGTAGCCCTGCGCGCCCCTGATCTGCCGGTCCGCCAGCACCGCCAGCAGCAGGGCCGTCGCGATCGACAGCGCGGTGACGGCGGCGGAGAACACCACCGTGTTGCCGATCACCTGGATGTAGAGCGGGTCGGCGAAGAGGTCGGCGAAATTCTCGAAGCCCACGAACTGCGTGCGGATGCCGAAGGCGTCCTGGCGCAGGAAGGAGAACCAGATCGCCTGCCCCGCCGGCCAGAAGAAGAAGACCACGGTGATGAGGAGCTGCGGCAGCAGCAGCAGGTAGGGCAGCGCGACGCCCTTGAAGATGACCTTGCGGTTCATGCCTGGTCAGCGCGGTGAGATGGCAGCGGGGCCACGCCCTCCCCGGCATGCGGGGGAGGGAGAAGGCGAGCCCTCCCCCGCGTGCGGGGGGTTGGAAGCACTGCTTCCAACGGGGTGGGGGTGGAACGCCGCACGCCCTGACTACGCCCGGTTCGCGCGCTCGAAGTTGCGCAGCGCGACGTTGCCGCGGCGGTTGGCGTTCTCCAGCGCCTGCGCCGCGGTCTGCTGGCCCTGGAACGCCTTCTCCAGCTCCTCCTGGATGATGTTGCGGATCTCGATGAAGTTGCCGAGGCGGAAGCCCATGGAATTCGGCGTCGGCTCGGCCCGCGAGAGCTGGGTGATGGCCGCATCCGCGCCCGGATTCTCGCGGTAGTAGCCCTCCGCCTTGGCCCGCTCGTAGGCCGCCGTGGTGATCGGCACGTAGCCCGTCGCCTTGTGCCACCACAGGTCCTGCTCGGGCTGGCTGATGAAGCGGAAGAACTCGGCGATGCCCCTGTACTCCGCCGGCGTCCGCGTGCGCGACGTGAGCGTCCACAGGCTGGCGCCGCCGATCACGCCGTTCTTCGGGGTCTGCACCACGTCGGCATGGTAGGGCAGCGGCACGGAGGCCCACTTGAACTTCGCCTCCCGCTCCACGCGCGAGCGCAGTGCCGAGGACATGCAGGAGATCGCCGCCTCGCCGTTCACGAACAGCGCATCCGCGGTGTTGTCGCGCCCGCCGTAGCGGAACAGCCCCTCGCGCTGCAGCGCCAGCAGGAAGTCCACGTGCCGCTGGAAGAACGGCCCGGTCAGGCGCAGCTCGGCGTTCATGCCCTCGAAGCCGTTGGACTGGGTGGCGAAGGGCACGTCGTGGATCGACGCCATCTGCTCGAACATCACCCAGGTCGGCCAGGACGTCGTCATCGGGTAGGCCGTGGCGTTCGCCGCCTTCAGCTTCTCGGTCGCGGCGCGGAGCTGCGCCCAGGTCTTCGGCAGGTCGGTGGTGGACAGCCCCGCCTTCTCGAAGGCGTCGAGGTTGATCCACATCACCGCCGAGGAGGAGTTGTGCGGCATGGAGACCAGCCGCCCCTGGGTGTCGCTGTAGTAGCCCCGCACGCCCGCCAGGTACTGCTTCGGGTCCAGCGTCACGCCGGCCTCCGCCAGCAGCTGGTGGGTCGGGCGGATGGCCGGGCCGGCGGCCATCATGGTGGCGGTGCCGACCTCGAAGATCTGCACGATGTGCGGCGGGTTGCCGGCGCGCCAGGCGGCGATGGCGCCGGTCATCACCTCGATGTAGCTGCCCTTGAAGCTCGGGACGACGGTGACGGCGCTCTGGCTGTCATTGAAGCGCTTCACCTGCTCGGCCACGCGCTCGCCCAGCACGCCGGCCAGGCCGTACCAGAACTGGATCTCCGGGCGGGCCTGCGCGCGGGCCGGCAGGGCGGGCGCGGCCAGCGCGGCGGCACCGGCGCCGGCCAACCCGACACCGGCCAGCAGCGTGCGACGCTCGATCATGACGTGGTCTCCCCGTGTTTCGGATGGCCCGCCCTGTAGCGGGACCGTCTTGCTGCCGCGTGACAGATCGGTGACTGATAGATGACAGGCCCTGCCATGCGCAACGGCTTCCCGGTCAGCCGCCGCCGGTCAGCGAGGCATGAAGCGCGGGATCGGTCGCCCCTTCGGTGCCGAACAGCAGCACGCGGCTGGTCTCCTCCAGTCCCAGCGCCGCCCGGGCATAGGGCTCGCGCCCGGCCAGCAGCAGGCCGGCGAGGCCGGCGACCGCGCTCTCGCCCGCGACCAGCGGCGGATCGCGCCGGGCCAGGGCGCGCATGCAATCCACCGCCGCCGCGTCCGGCACGGCGATGAAGGCGAAGGCCGCGCGTTCCAGCTCCTGCCAGGCCAGCAACGAGGGCTCGCCGCAGGCGAGGCCGGCCATCAGCGTGTCCAGCGCGCCCTCCAGCGCCACCCTCTCCCCGGCCTCGGCGCTGGCCAGCAGGCAGGCGGCGCGGTCGGGCTCCACCACCACCAGGCGCGGCGGCCGGGCGGCGAAGGTGGTGCGCATCTGCACCGAGACCGCCGCGGCCACCCCGCCCACGCCCCCCTGCACGAAGACATGCGTCGGCGGCGCCGGCAGGGCGGCGGCCGCTTCCTCGGCCATCAGCCGGTAGCCCTGCATCACGTCGCGCGGCACCTCGGTGTAGCCGGGGCAGGAGGTGTCGGAGACGACGAACCAGCCCTCCGCCTCGGCGGTCCGCTGCGCCGCCCGGACGGCGTCGTCATAGGTGCCGGGGACCACGCGGATCTCGGCCCCATAGGCGGCGATGGCGTCGCGCCGTCCCGGGCTGACATGCTCGTGGACGAAGATCACGCAGCGCGCGCCGAAGCGCTGCGCGCCCCAGGCGACGCTGCGGCCGTGGTTGCCGTCGGTGGCGCAGGTGACGGTGATGGCCCGGGTTGCCTCCCGATGGGTGCCCGCTTCGAGCTCCCCGGCACCCGCGTTCGGCGCCACGCCGCGCCGGGCCAGCTCCGCCTGCAGCAGCCGCATCACCGCATAGGCGCCGCCGAGCGCCTTGAAGCTGCCCAGGCCGAAGCGCCCGCCCTCGTCCTTCCAGTGCACCGCCGCGACGCGCGCCTCGGCCGCCGCATCGGGCAGCGCCAGCAGCGGCGTGCGGGCATAGCCGGGCCAGGCGGTGATCGCCGCCCGGGCGCGGCGGTACCCGCCCTCGGGCAGCACCACGGTGCCGGGCGTGCCGGCATGGCGGTTGATGAGCAGGCGGAAGGGACGGCGCGGGATCATGGGCGGACCATGCGCCGACGGGCGGGCCGAGTCCAAGCGGGTTGCGCAGGCCGCGCGCAATCGGCACATCATGGCCAGGGGGGCGCCGGCATGCAGATCACCATCCTCGGCGGCGGCGGCTTTCTTGGCCGCAAGCTGGCACAGCGCCTGGCGGCGGAGGGCACGCTCGGCGGGGCGCCGATCACCGGGCTGACGCTGTTCGACCTGGCCGCGCCGCCGGCGCCCGAGGGTGCGCGCTTCCCCGTCCGCTGCCTCGGCGGCGACGTCGCCGATCCGGCGCAGGTGGCGGCCGCGATCCCGGCGGGCACGGCTGTGGTGGTGCACCTGGCCGCCGTGGTCTCGGCCCAGGCGGAGGCGGATTTCGATCTCGGCCTGCGGGTCAACGTGCACGGCACGCTGGCCGTGCTGCAGGCGTGCCGCGCGCTGCCCCGTCCACCGCGGGTCGTCTTCACCTCCTCGGTCGCCAGCTTCGCCGGTGGGCAGGGCGCGCTTCTGGCGGATGATGCGCGGCAATTGCCCACCAACAGCTACGGCGCGGAAAAGGCGATCGGCGAACTCCTGCTGCAGGATGCCTCCCGCCGCGGGTTCCTGGACGCGGTGAACCTGCGCCTGCCGACGGTGATCATCCGTCCGGGCCGGCCGAACCGGGCGGCGTCCTCCTTCGTCTCGGCCATCCTGCGCGAGCCGCTGCTCGGCCTGCCGGCCGAGTTGCCGGTGCCGGAGGATTTTGCGGTCTGGATCTGCTCGCCGCGCCGCGCCGTGGCGTGGTTCCTGCACGCGATGACCATGGACACCGCGCCGCTCGGCCTCGACCGCGGGATCAACCCGCCGGGGCGGAGTGTCGCCGTCGGCGAGATGCTCGCGGCGCTGGAGGGCGTCGCCGGTCCCGCGGCGCGTGCCCTGGTGCGTCCCGTGCCCGACCCCGCCGTGGAGGCGATCGTCGGCGGCTGGCCGGCGAGCTTCACGGCGGAACGGGCGCGCCGCCCCCTCGGCTTCTCCGAGCAGGAGGGGATGGAGGCGATCATCGAGGCCTTCATCGCGGACGACCTGGCGGCGACGCGGGCGGAGCGGGGGCTGTAGCGCGGCTACTTCCGCCCCTCGAACCGCCGCAGCGCGTCGATGAACACCGCGGCGAGGCGCGCATTCGCCGCCTCCCAGCCGGCGAAATCCACATCCTCCTCCACCACTTCGGTCAGCACCTCGCGATAGAGGCTGTTCGGAATGAGGCGGTGCGCCGCCTGCGCCGCCCCGGCGGGGTGGGTCCGGTCGTTGCCCGGGACCACCAGCGCGGGCATGGTCAGCCGGCGCAGTTCCCCTGGCGACAGGCCGGCCACGGGGTGTCCCGCGCTGGCCCGGAAGCTCGCCAGCCAGCGCTCCATCGCCGCCCGGAAACCCTCCGCCCCCAGCGCATCGAGGCGCGCGCGGTTGGCCGGGTTGGCACGGATCATGGCGGCGAAATGCTCGGTTTCGGCGACCGCGTCGATGCCGCCCCGCGCCACCGCGGCCAGGAACTGCCCATAGTAGGTGAAGGCCAGCCGCTGCGCGGCGAACGGCCCGCCGGTGACACGCCACAGCAGCAGCGCGCGCACCGCGTGTGGATGCCCCAGCGCCAGCAGCATCGACGCCCGCGCGCCGGAGGAGCAGCCGGCGACATAGGCCGGCACGGCGCCGAGCGCCTTCAGCAGGGCGTAGAGGTCCTCCGCCTGTTCCGCACTCTCGGACTCGCCGGTCAGCGCGATGTCGGCGGCGCCGGTGTTGCGCCGGTCCCAGACCAGGGCGCGGAACCCGGCCTCGGCCAGCAGCAGGCCGAGCGCGCGGTCTGACGCCATGCCGCGCCGGCCGCCGGGGGTGATGACCACGACGGGGCCGGTGTCGCCGAGCATCTCGTGCGGGAGAGAGACGCCGCGGAGCTGGGCGGTGGCGGGCATCGCTGTGCCTCCTCGTGCCGGACGTTCCTCCGGTCAGCCTACTCCCGGCCGGCTGCGGCGGACCAGCGCGGTCAGCCCGCCTCCTCCACCGCCCCCTCCTCCACTGCCCCCTGGGCCACCATCGCCGCCCGGATGCCCGCCGGCACCGGCACCTTCTGCCCCGTGTCCTGGCGCATCGCCACCAGCACGGCGCGGCTCTCGAAGCAGAGCCCGCCCTTCCAGATGGCGTAGTCGTGCACGAAGCTGGTACGGCGCACCGAGGCGAAGCGCAGGGTCACCAGCACCTCGTCCTCGAAATTCAGCGCCCGCAGGTAGCGCGCCTCCATGCGGGCGACGACCGGGCTCACCGCGTTCGGCGCGAAGCGGCCGCCCAGCGCCGACCAGCCGGGCCCGACGCGCAGATCCTCGCACAGGACCAGGTAGGCGGCGTTGTTCATGTGGCCGAGCGCGTCGCACTCCGCCCAACGCACCACGTGGCGCCGGGCCACGGACCAGGTTCCCTCGACACCGAACCGCGCCGCCATCTCGTCCATCCTGCCGCCCCTGCCGCCGCCGCGTCCGGGCACAGTCTCGCCCGGAGCCGCCATCGGTGGAAGCGGGCGGCGCGGTTCGGCGCCGGGGGAACCTGGGCCACGGCGCGGGTGCCCCGGGTCCAGCGCCGCCCTGCGGACAACCGGCTGCGGCAGGGCCGGGCACCCGCGGCGGTGTCCCTGGCTGCATTCGGCGGCACGTCTCGCGATCCGGGACACGGGAGCAGGATTTGGCCCCGCCATGTGGCAGGCATCATCACGGCAATGCGAGCGAATCGGACACCGGGCGTTTGCCGGGGCCGGCGCATGCCGCATCCGGCAGCCTGCCACGGCGATCCCGCCCCTGGCGCCTGCCTGGCCAACCCGCGGGCGCGCGCCGCTGCGACAGATGCAACATTCCCCTTCCGGCGCGCGCATTGCCAAGATAAATCTCAGGATATCGTCAAGGTCGGGGGCACAAGATATTGGCTGTTCGGGATAGGCGGGCGCGCTCCGGCGCCGCGGCCGGCAGTGCTGCGTCCCTGCCCGCAACGCGGCGCCTGTCGCCCGTGCAGCCGCGCACCATGGTGGAGCAGGCGGCGGAGGCCATCGTCGCGGCGGCGGCGCGCGGAATCTTCCTGCCGGGCGACCGGCTGGTGGAGGCGGAGATCGCCCGCGACCTCGGCATCAGCCGCGTGCCGGTGCGCGAGGCGCTGCGGCTGCTGGAATCCCAGGGCATTGTCGTCAGCACGCCCTACAAGGGCATGCGGCTCATGCAGGTCTCCAACCGCGACGTGGCGGCGTTGATGCGCGTGCGCCTCTCGCTCGAGACGCTGGCGGTGCAGGAAGCGATGGCGGTCGCCGGCGCCGAGGATGCCGTCACTGCCGGGCGCCGCTTCGCGCCGCTGCGCGCGGCAGCCGACGCCTTCGTGCACCTGGCCGCCGGGCCGCGTCGCGACCCGGCCGCGCTGGTCGCCGGCAACCACGCCTTCCATGACGCGCTCTGCCGCACCTCCGGCAACCTGCCGCTGCATGCGTTGTGGCAGAGCCTGGCGCGGCCGATGGCGGTGATCTGGGGCCTGGGCCAGCCGCAGCGCGACGCGGAGGAGGCCGCCGGCCAGCACCTGGCCATCGTCGCGGCGCTGGAGACCCGGAACCTCCCCGCTGCGATGGCCGTCCTGGGAGCGCACATCAACTGGAACCAGCAGTGCGACTTCGAGGCGCTGCTGCGCGCCCGCCGCGGGACCGCGGCCTGACGGACAGTGCCGCGGGACCGCGGCCTGACGGACAGCGCCGCGGGACCGCGGCCTGACGGACAGCGCCGCGGGACCGCGGCCTGACGGAGCACGCTGCGGCGTCACACCCTGGGTCACGGGGCCGGCGGGACCCTCGCCGCGCCCGGGCTTGCGGAGGTGCGTCCCAGGCCGGACCATACCCAGCGGACCCCCGGGGCGGCCGCCACCCGCCGCCCGGACATGCCGGAGCACCGCGCCATGAGCCCTGCCGCCCTCACCGACGGCTATCCCCTCGGCCCGCACGTCTCCCAGCACTGGCAGCTGCGCAAGCCTGCCGCCCATGCGGCGCGGGGCGGCGGCATGGTGGTCTCCCAGGTGAAGGCCGCGGCCGAGGCCGGTGTGGCCATGCTGGACGCCGGCGGCAGCGCCGCCGACGCCGCGGTCGCCACTGCCTTCACCCTCGCCGCGCTGGAACCCTGGAACAGCGGCCTGGGCGGCATCGGCTTCACCCAGGTGATGGCCCCGGGCGGCGCGGCCGAGACCTTCGACTTCGGCCCGGTCGCGCCGGCGGGCCTCGACCCCTCGGCCTTCGTGCTCACGGGGCGGATGAAGGACGACCTCTTCCCCTGGCCCGAGGTGGCGGGCGACCGCAACGTCCACGGCCCGCTCTCCTGCGTCATCCCCTCGGCGGTCGCGGGCTATGCGCTGCTGCACGGGCGCCATGGCCGGCTGCCGATGCGCGAGGTGCTCGCACCCGCCGTGGCGCATGCGAAGCGCGGCCTGCCGCAGGACTGGTACACCACGCTGAAGGTCGCCTCCTCCGCCGGCGTGCTGCGCCTGTACCCCGAGAGCGCCCGGATCTACCTGCCCGGCGGGCTGCCGCCGGTGCCGCCCTACCAGGGCAGCCCGGGCTTCTTCACGCTGGGCGGGCTCGCGGCAACGCTGGAGCGGCTGCAGCAGGCCGGCCTCGAGGACTTCTACAAGGGCGAGATCGCGGCGCAGATCGTCGCCGACATGCGCGAGCTGGGCGGCGCCGTCTCCGCCGCCGACCTGGCGAATTGCCGGGCGCGGGTGCTGCCGGCCGTCGCCGTGCCCTGGCGCGACGGGCGCACGCTGCTGCTCTCCAACGGCCTGACCGCGACGCCGACGCTGCGCGGGGTGATGCACGGCATGATGGAGGCCGACTGGTCGGGCAACGCGCCCTCGCCCGCCTGGTACGCGCAGCTCGCGCGCGTCATGCGCGCCGCCTATGCGGAGCGCCTGGAGGGGCTGGGCGAGGCTGAGCCGAAGGCCGCCGAGAGCTGCACCACGCACCTGACGGCCTGCGACCGGGACGGCATGATGGTGGCGATGACGACGACGCTGCTGTCCTCCATGGGCAGCCGCCTCGTGCTGCCGCGCTCCGGCGTGCTGATGAACAACGGCGTCATGTGGTTCGACCCGCGGCCGGGCACGCCGAACGCCATCGCGCCGGGCAAGCGGCCGCTGACGAACATGAGCCCGGTGATCGTGGCGAAGGACGGGGCGCCGGAGATCGCCGCCGGCGCCTCGGGCGGACGGCGCATCATGGCCAGCGTCTTCCAGATGATCGCCTTCACCGCCGATTTCGGCATGGCGGCGGAGGATGCCGCGCACCACCCGCGCATCGACGTCTCGGGCGTGGAGGGTGTCTCGGCCGATCGGCGCCTGCCGGCCGCGGTGATGGAGGCACTCGGCCGCGATGCCGAGGTGACGGTGGTCGAGCATTCCGCCGTGCCGATCAACTTCGCCTGCCCCAACCTGATCCGGCGTGGCGCCGATGGCACGCTGGTGGGCATCAGCGATGCCGCCTCGCCCTGGAGCGCGGCGGTGGCGGCGCGGGCGTGAGAGGTCCCACCGGAACGCCTGTTGCCCCGACCCTGCCCCGGCGAGCCCGATGCGTCGATGGAGCGCTTCCATACGGCGGTCCTTCGCGCTCGATTGCGGCCTATGCTGCCAGGTGGCTGCGCAGGCCGACTCGCCCGCAGGACCGCCGGCGGGACCGCGCGTGTTGAACGCGGCGATGCGACGCGGTAGCGTTTCGCGGGGCGGTGCGTCGCGCGTGGCGGCGACCTGCCTGCCCGGCGCGCTTCCGACGCGGCGATGACGCCGCGCCGACGTGGTGCGGTCAGCCTCGTCGCCGGCGCGGGGATGACCGCTTCGTCAGAACCGGGAGAAACTGGCAATGGGAGAGCTTCGGCGTCGTGGGTTGACGGGAGCCGCGGTCGGCGGGGTCGCGGTGGCAGCGGGGACGACGCTTTCGACCCCCGCGATTTCGCAGGGCCGCATCGAGTGGCGCATGGTGACGAGCTGGCCGAAGCTCTTCCCCGGCGGCGGCACCGCCGCCGAGCGCTTCGCCAAGACGGTCGGCGAGGCGACGGGTGGCCGCCTGACCATCCGCGTCTTCGCCGCGGGCGAGCTGGTGCCGGCCTTCGAGGCCTTCGACGCCGTGCAGCGCGGCACCGCGGACTGCATGCACTCGACGCCCTACTACTGGCAGAACAAGGCGAAGATCCTCAGCGTCTACACCACCGTGCCCTTCGGCATGACCAACTACGAATCGGTGGCCTGGCTGCGCTATGGCGGCGGGCAGGCGCTGTGGGACGAAGCCTACAGCCAGTTCGGCCTGAAGGGCTTCCACGCCGGCTCGACCAGCGTGCAGATGGCCGGCTGGTTCAACAAGGAGATCCGCAGCGCCGCCGACGTCCGGGGCATCAAGATGCGCATCCCCGGCCTCGGCGGCGAGGCGCTGCGCAAGCTCGGCGCCACCATCGTCAACCTGCCGGTGGGCGAGATCTTCGGCGCGCTGCAATCGGGTGCGATCGACGCCACGGAATGGGTCGGGCCGTGGCAGGACCTGGCTGCCGGCTTCTACAAGGTGACCAAGTTCTACTACTGGCCCGGCATGCACGAGCCGGCGGTGCTGAACGAGATGACCGTGAACAAGGCGAAGTGGGACGCCCTGCCGAAGGACATCCAGCAGATCTTCGCCTGGGGGTGCGGCGACGAGCACTCGCAGCTCACCGCCGAGAACGACGCCAGCAACGCCGGCGCGCTGGAAGTGCTGATCCGGCAGCACAACGTGCAGCTGCGCAAGCTGCCGGACGACTTCGTGCAGGCCTATGGCCGCGCCTGGCGCGAGGTGCTGACGGAGCTGCGCGAGACCGGCGACGAGCTGACCAGGCGCACGCTGGATTCCTACTACAAGTTCCAGCGCGAGCAGATGGCGTGGTCGCGCATCGGATTGCAGGAATACCTGAACGCCCGCCTGCAGGGCTTCCGCGTCACCTGACGCGATCGGGGCGGCGGGGCCGGCGATCGCGCCGGCTCCGCGTCGCTGGACACCTAGAGCGTGATGCGTTCGCATGCGCTCACGCAACACGCTCTAGCCTTTGCTGGGTCGCGGGATTCAGCGTTTGCGGCGACTCTGCCTCAACGCATCCCGCTCTAATCCCGCCGCAGGAGCTGATCGAGGATCGGGTCGCTCCCCTGCGGCGACGGCGCCGTATCACCCGGCGGCTGGCCCAGCAGCTCGTCCAGCGGCGAGCCGGAGGGTGCCGGCGGCATCCCGCCCAGGATGTCATCGAGCACCGATCCGGAGGGCGCCGCGCCGGCGGCGATCGGGGCGGCGCTCGGGAAGACCAGCCGCGGCAGCCAGGTGGCCGCCTGCGGCACCGTCCACAGCAGCGCGAGCGCCAGCACCTGCAGGCAGACGAAGGGGATGGCGCCGCGGTAGATGTCGCCCGTGGTGATCTCGGCCGGCGCCACCGCGCGCATGTAGAACAGCGAGAAGCCGACCGGCGGCGTCAGGAAGGCGGTCTGCAGGTTCACCCCGATCATCACCCCCAGCCACAGCGGATCGATGCCCATGGCGATGATGGCCGGCGCGGTGATCGGCACCACGATCAGCACGATCTCGATGGTGTCCATGAAGAAGCCGAGCACGAACATCACGGCCATCACGGCCATCACCGCGCCGAAGGCGCCGCCCGGCACCGCGGCCAGGATTTCCTCGACCAGGTGCTCGCCGCCGAGCCCGCGGAACACCAGCGAGAACACCGAGACGCCGAGCACGATGGCGAAGACCAGCGCGCTGATCACCGCGGTGTTGCGCATCGCCCCGAGCAGCATGCCGAAGGAGAAGGCGCGGTTCAGCGCGGCGAGGATCATCGCGCCGATGGCCCCGATCGAGGCCGCCTCGGTCGGCGTGGCGAAGCCGCCGAGGATCGAGCCCAGCACGGCGACGATCAGCGCGAGCGGCGGCACCAGCGCGCGGATGAAGCGCCCGGGCAGCGAAGCCCGCTCCGCCGCATCCATCTGCATCGGCGGGCAGCTCGCCGGCCGCACCACCGCCAGCGCCAGCACGTAGAGGATGTAGAGCAAGACCAGGCCGAGCCCGGGGATGACCGCGCCGATGAAGAGATCGCCCACCGACACCGGGTCGAGCGCCTTGCCGGTGCGCTGCGCCGCCAGCTGGTTGGCGCCCATCAGCAGGTCGCCGACGAAGATCAGGATCACCGAGGGCGGGATGATCTGCCCGAGCGTGCCCGAGGCGCAGATCACCCCGGTGGCAAGCCGCGGGTCGTAGCCGGCCCGCATCATCGCCGGCAGGCTGAGCAGCCCCATGGTGACCACCGTGGCGCCGACCACGCCGGTGGACGCCGCCAGCAGCGCGCCGACAACCACCACCGAGATCGCCAGCCCGCCATGCATGGTGCCGAAGAGCTGGCCCATGGTCTCCAGCAGCGCCTCGGCGATCTTCGAGCGCTCCAGGATCGCGCCCATGAAGATGAACAGCGGCACCGCGACCAGCACCTCGTTGGTCATCTGGCCGAAGTAGCGGGACGGCAGGCTGGTCAGGAAGATCGGGTCGAAGGCGCCGAGCGACCAGCCGATGGCGGCGAAGATCAGCGAGAAGCCGGCGAGGCTGAAGGCGATGGGAAAGCCCAGCATGACGCCGAAGGTGCCGATGACGAAAAGCAGGACGGCGAGGATCTCGCCGATCACGATCGAGGACATGCCGGGCGCCCTAGCCGAGCGGCCCGGTGAGGGTCTCGGTGGGCGGCGGCTCCCGCCCGCCCAGCACCAGCACGGAGCGCCCGATCCAGGCCAGGCCCTGCAGCCCCAGCAGCGCGACGAAGCCCAGCATCATCGCCTTCAGGACGTACATCGCCGGCATCCCGTTGCTCTGGACGGAGATCTCCCCCGTGGCCCAGGAGTAGGAAACATAGGTCCAGGCGGTCCAGCCGAGCAGCGCGAGCCAGGGCATCAGCAGGAAGACCACGCCGAAGAGATCGACCCAGGCCTTCGCGCGCGCGCTCATCCGGGCGTAGAAGATATCGACCCGCACATGCGCGTTCAGCAGGTAGGCGAAGCCCGCCGCGAGCAGGAAGGTCATGGCGTGCGTCCAGATGTAGAGCTCCTGCATCCAGACGAAGCCGAGCCCGGCCGCGTAGCGCAGCACCACGACGGCGCCGCAGATCAGCACGGTGGCGAGGGTCAGCCAGGCGACGGCGCGCCCGACCAGGCGGTTGATGCCGTCGATCGCAAGGATGGCACGCTCGATGCTGTTCATGGCGCCTCGTGATCGGGTACGGCGGCTCGGCCGCACCCGCACGGCGTCGGGACGTTCAAGCGCGATGCCTCTCCTGGCGGAGGAGTGTTCGCGGCCGTCACGGGAGTGTCAACGACCTTGTGGCGGAGGCGCCGCACCAGGGAGCCGGCAGGCAGGCGGCGCCGCCGCGGCGGGGCGACAGCGGCACGGGATTTGCGTATCGGCGCAGGACGTCCGGGCCACCTGCGAGACGCGCTTGTATCTGCGCTGTTCGCGGGCAGGCGCGGATGGATGTGCCCGACCGGAGTGCAGAACCATGAACCGACGTCACCTCCTCGCCGCCACGGCGAGCCTCCTTGCCGCACCGCTTGCCGCCCCGGGCGTCGCCCGCGCGCAGGGCGCCGCGGGCGGCTGGCCGGGTCGCGGCTCCATCCGCCTGATCGCGCAATTCCCGCCAGGCGGCCTGGTGGACACGATCAGCCGCCTGATGGCGCCGCCGCTGGGCGCCGCGCTCGGCCAGACCGTGGTGGTGGAGAACCGCGCCGGCGCCGGCGGCGTCATCGGCACCGACTTCGTCGCGAAATCCCCGGCCGACGGCTACACCCTGCTGGTCAGCCATGCCTCGGTGCATGTCTTCTCGGCGGCGACGATGCCTGCCCTGCCCTTCGACCCGATCGCCGACTTCACGCACATGATGATGCTGGTGGAGGCACCGAACATCCTGCTGGTGCGGGCGCAGTCGCCGTTCCGGACGCTCGAGCAGTACATCGCCGCGGCGCGCATGCGGCCGGTGCGCTACGGCTCCTCCGGCATCGGCTCGGCGCCGCACCTGCTGGGCGCCATGCTGACCGCGGAGGGCGGGGCCACGCAGCTCGACCACGTGCCCTACCGCGGCAGCGCGCCGGCCATGCAGGACCTGCTGGCCAACCAGATCGAGAGCATGATCGACCCGATCACCACCAACGTGCAGCAGATGAAGGACGGCTCCCTGCGCGCGCTGGCGGTGTCCTCGCCGCAGCGCCTGCCGGCCTTTCCGGAGGTGCCGACCTTCGCCGAGCTGGGCTACCCGAGGCTCACCTCCGCGCAGTGGCTCGGCCTTTCGGCACCGAAGGGGCTGCCGGCGTCTATCCAGGATCGGCTCATGGCGGTGGTCCCCGGCATCCTGCAACGCCCGGAACTGGCGGCGCGCTTCGCCGACCTGCAGACCATGCCGCGCGCCACGCCGCCCATGGGCGAGGCGTTCACCGCCGAGATCCGCCAGCAGATCGCCGACTGGACCGCGGTGGCGCGGCAGTTCAACATCGTGGTGTCGTAGCGCGGCGCACGGCCGGGCGGGGCGCCGCTACAGCCCCGCCTGCTCCCGGCACCAGCGCGCCGCCTGCTCATGCGTGCAGAACCAGACGCCGCCGGCGGCCTGCATGTGCCGCACCAGGCGCTCCAGCAGCGCGATGCGGCTGCGGTGCCCGATGACGTGCGGGTGCATGGTCAGGACGTAGAGCCCACACTCGGCCCAGGCGCCGTCGAACTCGGCGCGGAAGATCTCCTCCACCGCCGAGGGCGCGGTGTAGGGCCGCAGCGCCGAGGTGTAGCGCATCGGGAAATAGACCGCGTCGTCGCGGATCCACTCCACCGGCAGCTCGACGATGCCGGTGGCCTCGCCGCCATCGGTCAGCTCATAGGCGTCGTCGTCGGCCATCAGGCTTGAATCGTACAGCAGGCCCAGCTCGCGGATGATGCCCATCGTCGCCGTGGAGAAGTCCCAGCTCGCGGTGCGGATGCCGACCGGGCGCCTGCCTGTCGCCCGCTCCAGCACCTCCGCCGCGCGGAAGGTGAGGTCGCGCTCCACGCCCGGCGGCAGCACCGTGTTCGCCTCGTGGATCCAGGAATGGATGCCGATCTCGTGGCCCTCGGCGGCCACGGCGCGGATCTCCTCGGGGTGCAGCAGGGCGGAGACGGCGGGGTAGAAGAAGGTCGCGGGGATGGCGTGGCGGGCCAGCAGCGCGCGGATGCGCGGCACGCCCTGGCGCGCGCCATAGTGGCCCTGGCTGATGCGCATCGGGCTCTCATCCATGTCGCGCAGCGGGATGGTCTCGTGGTCGGCGTCGAAGGAGAGTGCGACGGCGCAGCGGGCGCCGCCGGGCCAGGCGTCGGGGCGGAGGCTCCGCCCGGCGCGGGCGCGGCCGACGATGCGGCGCCACTGCGCCTCGGGCCAGTCCCAGGGGTTGGTCGCGGCGGTTTCGGTCATCGGCTCGGCTCCTGGAGCGGGTGGCATGCGGTTTGCTCCGCCACGGCGAACGACCGCGCCGGTATGGGGCTGCGGCGAGAGGACGCCGGGGTACGGCCGTTGCCATCGAGCGCTGAGGAGCATGCGCATGGACATCGGCGTCTTCATCCCGATCAACAACAACGGCTGGCTCATCTCGGAGGCGGCGCCGCAGTACATGCCGAGCTTCGAGCTGAACAAGGCGGTGGTGCAGAAGGCCGAGGGCTACGGCTTCGAATTCGCCCTCTCCATGATCAAGCTGCACGGCTTCGGCGGCAAGACCGAGTTCTGGGACCATGGGCTCGAGAGCTTCACCCTGATGGCGGCGCTGGCCTCCGTCACCAGCCGCATCCGCCTCTTCGCCTCGACGGCCGTGCTGACCCTGCCGCCGGCCATCGTCGCACGGATGGCGGTGACGATCCAGGACGTCTCGAAGGGCCGCTTCGGGGTGAACATCGTCTCCGGCTGGCACAAGACGGAATATTCCCAGATGGGGCTCTGGCCGGGCGACGAGCACTTTTCGAAGCGCTATGCGTATTCGACAGAGTACGTGAAGATCATGAAGGAGCTGTGGGAGACCGGGGAGTCCAGCCTCAAGGGCGACTACTTCACGATGGACCGCTGCAAGCTGAGCCCCCGGCCCGCGACGCCGATCAAGCTGGTGTCGGCCGGGCAGAGCGACGTGGGCATGGACTACACCGCCACCTACTGCGACTACGGCTTCGTCCTGGGAGAGGGTGTCAACGATCCGACCAAGGCCGCGCCCGTCGCGGCGCGACTGATCAAGGCTGCCGAGAAGACCGGGCGCGATGTCGGCGCCTACATGCTCTACATGGTCATCGCCGACGAGACCGACGAGAAGGCCATGGCGACCTGGCTGCGTTATGTCGAGGGCGCCGACATCGGCGCGCTGGAATGGCTGATCGGCCGCGCCTCGGACGACAAGACCGCCGCCGAGGGGAGCACCGCGAAGGCGATCAGCGCCTCGCCCTCGCCCATCAATTTCAACATGGGCACGATCGTCGGCTCCTACGCCACCTGCGCGCGGCTGCTGGACGAGGCGGCGACCATGCCGGGGGTGAAGGGGCTGATGCTGACCTTCGACGACTTCCTCGAGGGCATGGACAAATTCGGCCAGCGCATCCAGCCGCTGATGGCCTGCCGTCACCACGTCAGGCTGGCGGCCTGACGGCGTGGTGACCACGGGCGGCGAACCTGCGGCCGTTCGCGCCCGGTGTGTGCCAGATCAGCATTCTGTGAGCAGGGCGGTCGCCTCGGCCGTGAGGGAACGCGACCCGCCGTGCATAGGACCGAAGGATAGCACGTCGCTGCGGACGCGCGCTGTGTGCGGGCGCACATGCCGCGCGCCGTGCAGGTGGCGGCGGCGCTCTACCGCGACGACCTCGGCTTCCGCGCGGCGCGGGCGGCTGGGATGGCCACGGGCGCAAGGTCGGTGGCGCCGGCATCGTTGCCGCAAGCCGCGCTGGACGCGGCGGCGCGCTTCGGGCAGGAACCGTGGCAAGACCAGGGAGGACCGCGATGATCGACCGGCGCGCGCTGCTCGGCAGCCTTGGCCTGGCCGCCTTGCCCCTGCCCGCGCCCGGGCAGGATGCGGCGAGCTTCCCGTCGCGCGCGGTGACGATGGTCGTCGCCTTCCCGCCGGGCGGCCAGGGCGACGTGGTGGCGCGGCCCATCGCCGCCGCGCTGGAGCGGCACTGGCGCCAGCCCGTGCCGGTGACCAACCGCCCCGGTGCCTCGGGCGAGATCGGCAATGCCTCGGTCGCGCGCGCGGCGCCCGACGGACACACGCTGCTGCTGGCGCTCGCCTCGCTGCCCGTGCTGCCGGCGGCGGCGCGCATCAACGGCCGCGCGCCGGCCTATGAGATCGACCAGTTCACGCCGATCGCGCTCATCACCGCCGATCCGACCGTGCTGGTGGTGCCCGCCGCGGCGCCCTGGCGCACGCTGGAGGAGTTCCTCGCCGATGCGAAGGCGCGGCCCGGGCAGATCAGCTACTCCTCCGCCGGCACCTATTCCACGTTGCACCTGCCGATGGCGATGCTGGGCCAGGCCGCCGGCGTCGACCTGCTGCACGTGCCGTTCCAGGGCGGCGGGCCGGCGCTGACGGCGCTGCTCGGCGGCCAGGTGGGCGCGCTGGCGAGCGGCCCGGGCCCCGCGACGCCGCATGTGCGCGACGGGCGGCTGCGCGCGCTGGCCACCTGGGGCGCGCGGCGGCTGGCCGGCTACGAGGAGGTGCCGACGCTGGGGGAACGCGGCTTCCCGGAGACGGAGTTCTACATCTGGACCGCCGTCTTCGCCCCCGCCGGGGTGCCCGCGCCGGTGCTGGCGCGGCTGCGCGAGGGCATCGCCGCGGCGGTGCGCGACCCGGACGCGGCGCGCGCGCTGGCGGCCAGCGGCAACACCCTCGATCACCGCGACGGCGAGGCCTTCGAGCGGTTCTTCAAGGCGGACACGGAACGGCTGCAGCGCGTGGTGCGGAGCCTCGGGAAGCTGGAGTAGCGGTTGCCAGGACCGGCGCGCCGGGACAGGCTTCGCCCGACCGCCGTCCTGGAGCGCCACATGACCGCCGCAAGCACCGAAGCCGCCATCACCGCCTGGCTCGCAACCCAGCGGGACGCCATGCTGCGCGTGCTGGAAGACATGGTGAACACCGATGGCGGCAGCTACGACAAGGCCGGCGTCGATGCCGTCGGCGCCATCGTGCAGCGCTTCATGGCCGAGCAGGGCATCCCGGTGGAGGTGGTGCCGCGCGAGCGCTACGGCGACTGCCTGAAGGCGCGCGTCGAAGGCGGCGATGCCCTGGCCAGCGGCAACATGAAGCGCTCCATCGTGCTGATGGGCCACCGCGACACGGTCTTCCCGAAGGGCGAGCCGGTGCGGCGCCCCTTCCGCGTCGAGGGCGGGATCGCCACCGGCCCCGGCGTCGCCGACATGAAGGCGGGGCTGGTGATGAACATGTTCGTGCTCGCCGCCTTCAACCGCTTCGGCGGCGCCCCCGGCCCGCTGCTCGGCCTGTTCACCGGCGACGAGGAGATCGGCTCCCCCGAGGGCCGCGCGGTCATCGAGGGCACGGCGCGCGAGGCGCGGGTGGTGTTCAACTCCGAGCCGGGCCGGCCCTCCGGCGGCGTCGTCACCGGCCGCAAGGGCGGGGTCTTCTCGATCTTCGACATCGAGGGCAAGGCGGCGCATTCGGGCGGGAATTTCGAGGCCGGCGTCTCGGCGATCGGCGAGTTGGCGCACAAGATCACGGCGATCCACGCGCTGACCGACCTGAAGCGCGGCATCACGTTGAACGTCGGCCTGGTCTCCGGCGGGCAGAGCGTGAACACGGTGGCGCCCTGGGCGCAGGGCCAGATCGACCTGCGCTACGTGGAGCCCGCCGACCGCGACGAGGTGATGGGGAAGATCCATGACATCGTGGCGAAGTCCCATGTGCCGGGGACGCGCGCGACGCTGACGATCCGTGGCGAGTTCCTGCCGCTGACCCAGACGCCGGCCGCGGCGCGGCTGTTCGAGATGTACGTCGACGCGGCGCAGGAGAGCGGGCTTTCGGTGCGCGGCGAGTTCAGCGGCGGCTGCGCGGACAGCGGGTTCACGGCAGCGGTCGGCGCGCCGACCATCTGCGCCGTCGGGCCCGTCGGCGGCAAGGCGCACAGCCCGGAGGAATACCTGGAAGTCGCCTCCATGGTGCCGCGCGCGCAGGCGATGGCACGCGCGATCCTGCGGCTCGACCGCGCCGGTCTCTGAGCGCGTGCTGGACTGCCAGCGCGATCTCTTCGACATCCCGCGGGAGGTCGCCTACCTCAACGCCGCCTCCTTCGCGCCGATCCCGCGGGCCGTGCGCCTGGCCGGCGAGGCTGGGGCGGCGGTGAAGGCCACGCCCTGGCGCATCGAGTTCGGCGAGGCGCCGGCCGAGCGCGTGCGCGCGGCGGCCGCGGCAATGATCGGCGCGGCGGCGGGGGACATCGCGCTGGCGGGGTCGATCAGCCACGCGATGGCCAACGCCGCGCGCAACCTGCCGGCCGCGACCGGCAGCCGCATCATCCACCTGGCGGGCGAACATTCGTCCAACGTGCTGGTTTGGGAACGCGCCGCCGCGACCGCGGGCGCGACCGTCGAAGCAGTCGCGCGCGACACGCAGGCGAGTTGGACCGAGGCCGTGCTCGGCGCCCTCGCCCGGCCCGGCGCGGCGCCGGTGGCGGTGGTGGCGCTCTCGCCGCTGCACTGGACGGATGGGGCGCTCGTGGACATCGACCGCATCGCGCCCGCGGTGCGCGCCGCCGGCGCCGCGCTGGTGGTCGATGCGACGCAGGCCGTCGGCGCCATGCCGGTGGAGGTCGCCCGCTGGCGGCCGGACTTCCTCGCCTTCCCGACCTACAAGTGGCTGCTCGGCAGCTACAACCTCGCCTTCCTCTATGCCGCGCCGCACCGCCAGTCCGGCACGCCGGTGGAGCCGAACGGGTACAACACGCCCGATGGGACGCCGGCCCAAGGGGCACGCCGCTACGACATGGGCGAGCGCAACAACCTGGTGGCGCTGCCGATGGCCGAGGCGGCCTTCGCGCTGGCGGCGCAGTGGGGCACGGCGCGGGTAGCGGCGCGGCTGGCCTGGCTGACCGAACGGCTGGCGGAGGCCGTGGCGGGGCTCGGCGTGCCGGACCCGGCGGGCCGCGCCGGCCACATCCTCGGCCTGCGCCTGCCGGGCGGCATGCCGGACGGGCTGACGGAGCGCCTCGCCGCCGCCGGCGTGCATGCGGCGAACCGCCGGGGCGTGCTGCGCCTCGGTCCGCACGTCTACAACGACGAGGCGGATGTCGCGCGCTTCGCCGCCGCCTTGCGGACCGCGCTCGCCGCGCGCTGACCGCGCCGGCCCTTTGCGCCCGCGGCGATTGCGCCTAGGTAGCCGGGTCCTGCCGCCGGCCGCCGCCGGGGGCGACGCCTGCCTTGCGGAGGGAGCGGCCGTGTCGGAAATGGTGGAGGTCGCGGGCCTGACGGTGGCCCGCCCGTTGCGCGACTTCATGGAAGGCGAGGCGCTGCCCGGCACCGGCATCGCGCCCGACCGCTTCTGGTCCGCCTATGCCGCCATCCTGCGCGATCTCGCGCCGCGCAACGCCGCGCTGCTGGCGAAGCGCGACGACCTGCAGGCGAGGATCGACGCCTGGCACCGCGCGCACCCCGCCCGCCCCATCGACCTCGGCGCCTATGCCGCCTTTCTCGAGGAGATCGGCTACAAGCTGCCCGAGGGGCCGGACTTCCAGGTCGGCACCACCGGCGTCGATGCCGAGATCGGCGAGATAGCGGGGCCGCAGCTCGTCGTACCCGTCTCCAACGCGCGCTACGCGCTGAACGCGGCGAATGCGCGCTGGGGCAGCCTGTACGACGCGCTCTACGGCACGGATGCGATCCCGGAGAGCGACGGCGCCGTGCGCGGGCGGGGCTACAACCCGGAGCGCGGCGCCAAGGTGATCGCCTATGCGCGCGGCGTGCTGGACGGGGCGGCGCCGCTGACCGGCGGCGCGAGCCACGGGGATGCCAGGTCCTACGCCATCACCGCCGGGGCATTGGCGGTGACGCTGCAGGACGGGCGCGTGGCGGCGCTGGCGCGGCCCGGCCAGTGTGTCGGCTACCAGGGTGACGCGGCGTCGCCCTCGGCGGTGCTGCTCGTGAGCAACGGGCTGCACCTCGAGATCCGCATCGATCGCACCCATCCGATCGGCCGGGACGATCCGGCGGGCGTCGCCGACCTGGCGCTGGAGAGCGCGGTCACGACCATCATGGACGCCGAGGATTCGGTCGCCGCGGTGGACGCCGAGGACAAGCTGCACGTCTACCGCAACTGGCTCGGCCTGATGAAGGGCACGCTGGAGGCGAGCTTCGAGAAGGGCGGCGGCACCATGGTGCGGCGCCTCAACCCCGACCGCATCTACAACCGGCCGGCGGGCGGCGCCGTCACGCTGCATGGGCGCAGCCTGATGCTGGTGCGCAATGTCGGCCACCACATGATGACGGATGCGGTGACCCTGGATGGTGCGGAGACGCCGGAGACGATTCTCGACGCCCTGTGCACCGTGGCGATCGCGCTGCACGACCTGCGCGGCAAGCGGATGAACAGCCGCGCCGGCAGCGTCTACATCGTCAAGCCGAAGATGCACGGGCCGGAGGAAGTGGCCTGGGCGGATGCGCTGTTCGCCCGGGTGGAGGATGCCTTCGGCCTGCCGCGTGCCACGCTCAAGATGGGCATCATGGACGAGGAGCGGCGGACCACGGTCAACCTGAAGGAATGCATCCGCGCCGCCAGGGACCGCGTGGCCTTCATCAACACCGGCTTCCTCGACCGCACCGGCGACGAGATCCACACGGCGATGGAGGCCGGCGCCGTCATCCGCAAGAACGACATGCGCAAGGCGGCCTGGATCGGCGCCTATGAGGACAACAACGTCGATGTCGGCCTGGTGTGCGGGCTGCGCGGCCGGGCGCAGATCGGCAAGGGCATGTGGGCCGCGCCCGACATGATGGCTGCCATGATCGAGCAGAAGATCGGTCATCCGAAGGCCGGGGCCAACACGGCCTGGGTGCCCTCGCCCACCGCGGCGACGCTGCATGCGCTGCACTACCACCAGGTGGACGTGGCGGCGCGGCAGGAGGAGCTGGCGCGGGGCGGCAGGCGCGCGAAGCTGTCCGACATCCTGACCGTGCCGCTGGCGATGGACACCAACTGGGCGCCGGCCGAGGTGCAGGCGGAGCTCGACAACAACGCGCAGGGCATCCTCGGCTACGTGGTGCGCTGGGTCGACCAGGGCGTCGGCTGCTCCAAGGTGCCGGACATCAACGACGTCGGCCTGATGGAGGACCGCGCGACCTTGCGCATCTCCTCCCAGCACATCGCCAACTGGCTGCGCCACGGCGTCTGCACCGAGGCGCAGGTGATGGAGACGCTGCGCCGCATGGCGGCGGTGGTCGATCGCCAGAATGCCGGCGACCCCGCCTACCTGCCGATGGCGCCGGGCTTCGACGGGCCGGCCTTCAAGGCGGCCTGCGACCTGGTGCTGAAGGGCCGGGAGCAGCCCAACGGATACACCGAGTTCGTGCTGCATGCGCGGCGGCGGGAGGCGAAGGCGCGGGCGTAGCCGGGCGATCCGGTTGTTCCGCTCCCCGCTGCGCGGGGGGAGGTCAGGCGGGGCGTGGCGGAGGTGGAGACCCGGTTGGCGTCGCCACCCCCACTCCCGCCCTCCCCGCGCGGGGAGGGAGGTTACAGCGCGTCCCAGCAGGCGCGTGCCAATTGCCCGACCGTGGCATGGGCGCTGGCGAAGCCCGGCAGGCCGTCCGGCATCGTCTCCGGCACGCGGTCGCAATAGGCCGCCAGGATGAACAGCGGCCGGCCGTCGCGGAAGACGATGCCGGCATCGCTGCGGCCGCGCGCGTCGCGCCCGGTCTTGTGCGCCACCCGGGTGTTCGCCGGCAGCAGCCTCGGGATCAGGTTGCGCAGCCGCTGCCAGGACAGGATGTCGAGGCCAAGCCGGCACAGATCCTGCGGCACCCCCATCAGCCCCGTCGCCTCGGCATCGCCCTCCGCCCCACGCAGGATGAGGTCCAGCAGCCGCGCCTGGTCATCGCTGGTGGTCGTGGCGGTCCGATCCATGGGGTGGTCCCAGGCCAGGCCGGCGGGCGGGATGTTCGCACGATGCGTGGTGCCGACCATCCCGATGCGCGCGCACCAGGCGTTCAGCGCGTCGCGGTCCAGGCGTTCCAGCACGAGCTGCGTGCCGACATTGTCGCTGGTGATGATCATGTTCACCATGGCGTCGCGCAGCGGCAGCTGCGTGCCGGGCGTCATGTGCTGGTAGGTGCCGCTGGCCACGTCCTTCTGCAGCCGCGCCTCGACGGTGCAGGTCTCGGCGAGGTCGAGCCTGCCCGCCGCGACCCGGCTCAGCGCGTGCATCAGGATGGAGGTCTTGCGCGTGCTGGCGGAGGGCACGACCTGTGCGCCGTCGCGGCTGGCCTGCCCGCCATCGGCCGGGACGCGCAGCGTCCAGGTCGTGGTGAAGGGCTGCGCCGAGCAGATCGCGTTCAGCCGATCGATCAGGTCCGTGCGCATGATGGCCGTTCCTCCCGTGATGCCGGGGCCAGCCTAGAGCGGGATGCGTTGAGGCAGAATCGCCGCAAACGCTGAATCCCGCGACCCGGCAAAGGCCAGAGCGTGTTGCGTGAGCGCATGCGAACGCAATACGCTCCAGCCGGGCGCGGGCGTGGCGGCCATGCGCGGGCCGGCATCGGGTGGTGCCCGATGCGGCGTGCCGCCTGCATCGCTGTCGTGGTCGACCCGATCGGGCAGGTGCAGGCCGCGCGCCCTGCCGGGCTCAAGGCCGTGCGGCCGAAGCCCCGAGCGGCCAAGGTTGTCGGGCCCGCGCCCGCGCCGCTAGCCTCGGCCCCGGCAGACGCGGTCACCAGGCGCTCCGGGCGCCGCCGCCTCGGGAAGGAGCGTGCATGGCAAGCCAGGGACCGGGCCGTCGCATCGTTCTGGCCGCCGCCCTCGCCCTGCCGGGCATGGCACGCGCCGGCACGGCCTGGCGGCCGGACCGCCCCGTGCGCATGATCCTGCCCTCCGGCGCCGGCAGCGGCGCAGACGTCGTCGCCAGTGCGCTCGCCGCCCGCCTCGCCGAGCAGCTTGGCCAGGCCGTGGTGGTGGACAACCAGCCACAAGGCGTCGGCATCGCCGGGGACCGCCGCCGGACACCCTCCTCCCCGGCGGCTGGAGCCGGCACAGATCGTGGCGACCAGCGCGGGCGGTGCGAGCTCCGCGTGCTGGAAACGATGACGGATGCGCGGTAGCGTCCGTGGGCGAACCGCATCATCGCCGCCGTCGCGGAGCCCGCCATGATGCATGGCGGCTGGCCACGGGAGGCGGACTGCACTGCCGCGCGAGGAGGATGACGGGCATGTACCAGTCGGTCACCGAGCCTCTGATCCTCGACCTGGTGGCCTGGGTGGCGAAGGAGCCGAGGCCGTACGGGGAGGTGATCGAGGCGTGGCGCACCTCCTGCCCCCGGCTCACGGTGTGGGAGGATGCGGTGGAGCGCGGGCTCATCTCCTGCGTGCGCAAGGATGGGACGCTGCTGATCGAGGCAACGGAGAGGGGGAGGGAGGCGATCAGCCGGAAGGCATGACACTGCCGCTCCTTTGCAGGTCTGCCTCATCGGTCCCGGCCCCGGATGGCGAGGTGCAGGGTGCGGCACGGTGATCATGCGGCAATGCGGCGCTTGACCCGGAACACAGCCGCTCAGTCCCGCTGCGCGAGATAATGCGCCAAGGCCGCGATCTCCGCGTCGGACAGGCCGGCGACGGCGCCGTTCATCTGCGGGTCGGCACCGATCCTCCGGCCGTCCCGGTACTCGGCCATGGTCCGGGCCAGGAACTCCTCCCGCTGGCCTGCGATGCGCGGCATCTGCTCGCGGCCGGCCAGGCTCGGCAGGTGGCAGACGGCGCAATTGCGCGGGCCGATCAATGCCTCGCCGGCGGCAAGGAGCGCCGCGTCGCGCGGCCGGCGATCCTGCGGCGGCCCCGGCGGCAGGCTGGCGAACCAGGCGGCCAGGTCCTCGATGTCCTGGTCCGGCATGCCTTCGACGAAAGGCTGCATCGCCGGCACCCGGCGGATGCCCTCGCGCATCAGGATCATCTGTAGCGTGGTGAAGCCGGGCTGCTGCCCGGCGAGCGACGGGATGTCCGGCATGGCGCTGCGTCCGTCCGCGCCGTGGCAGGCCGCGCAACGCTCGGCGGCGAGGGCGGCGCCGCGGGCCGGGTCCCCGCCCATGGCGGTGCCGGGGAGTGCGGCGGCCAGGACGGCCGCCGCGACCAGGGAACGCAGCCTCACCGGCGATAGGTGATGCGGTAGATCGCGCCCATCTGCTCACCCGAGACGAGGAGCGAGCCGTCTCGCATGACATGCACATCGACAGGCCGGTCGAGGAATTTCTGGTTCGCGTCGTCGCGCAGCCCGGTCATGAATTCCTCGAGGCGCGTCACGTTGCCCTGCGCATCCAGATGCGCGACGAGCACGTCGTAGCCGCTGAGCCGCTCGCGGTTCCAGGAGCCGCGGCGGGCCAGGAAGATCTGGTTGCGGTATTGCTCCGGGAACATCGTGCCGGTGTAGAAGCGCATCCCGAGCGCCGCGGTGTGCGGGCCGAGCAGCGCCGCGGGCTGCGCGAATTCGCTGCAATTGCGGCCGGCATTGTACTGCGGGTCCCGCCAGTCGCCGACGCAGAAGGGGAAACCGTGATCCTCGCCGCTGCGGCGGACGCGGATCAGCGTGTCGTTCGGCGTGTCGTTGCCGGCCCAGTCGCGGCCGTGATTCGTCGCCCAGAGCTCGCGCGTCACCGGGTGGTGCGCCATGCCCACGCTGTTGCGCACGCCGCGCGCCTCGATGCGCCGCCCGCTGCCGTCCGGGTTGAAGGAGACGAGCAGCGCGAACTGGTCGCGGTCGAACTCGCAGATGTTGCACTTCACGCCGACATTCGTATAGATGCGGCCGTCCGGACCGAGCGTCGCGAATTTCCAGTGGTGGTTGCCGCCGTGCTCCTGCTCGGTCGGCAGGCCGAAGGCCGCGGTCAGCTCCACCGGCGCGGGCACGCTGTCGAGGTTCGCCTCGATGTTGTCGTAGCGCAGCACCCGGTTCACCGCGAGCACGTAGAGGCTGTTGCCGATCATCACCAGGCCGTTCGGCTGGGTCAGGCCCTGCGCGACGGTGCGCACGCGCGTCGTGCCATCCGGGTTGCGGGTGACGGCATAGACACGGCCGATCACCCGGGTGCCGACGAAGATGGTGCCGTTCGGCCCCTCGGCCATGGTGCGCGCGCCGGGGATGCCGTGCGCGAAGACCTCGGCCTGGAAGCCCTGCGGCAGGCGGATCGCGGCGACCGGCACCTCGCTCAGCGGCGTCACCGTCAGCCGCGGCGCATGCGGAGCGAGGGTGGAGCCCTCCGGCCGCCCGACCGCCCAGCCCGGAACCGGCGCCTGCGCCGGCTGTTGCGCGAGGGCCGGGCCGGCGATGAGCGCCGTGGCGACCCCGAGCAAAAAGCGCCTCATGGACATGCGTCTTCTCCCTGCCGACCCGTCGCGGGTCTTGCGCCGGGATGGAAGGACGAAAGCGCCGGCCTCGCAAGCACTATCGGACGCATGCGGCACACAGGGCGTGCCCCGGGGCTTGCCTGCCCCGGCAGGGACGCGGATGCTGCGACAGCTTCGTGGGAGCCCTGCATGATCCGCCATGTCCTGCCGCTGCCCGCCGCCCTGCTGGCGCTGCCGGCCAGCGCGCTGGCGCACCACCCGATGGGCGGCGCGACACCGGCGACGCTGCTGGAGGGACTGCTCTCCGGCATCGGCCATCCGGTCATCGGCCTCGATCACCTGGCCTTCGTGATCGCGGCGGGCGTGCTGGCGGCGGGCGGCGCGACGCGCGGCGCGCGGGTCGCGCTGCCGCTGGTCTTCCTCGCGGCGGGGGTTGCCGGCACGCTGCTGCACCTCGGCGGTACCGGGCTCGGGCCGGTGGAGATGGTTGTCGCCGCGTCGCTGCTCGCCGTGGGCGGGCTGCTGCTGCGGCGGCAGGCGACGCCGGTACCGCTGCTGGCGCTGCTGTTCGCCGCCGCCGGGTTGTTCCATGGCCACGCCTTCGCCGAAGCGGTGGCCGGATCCGGGACAGGGCCGGTGACCGCCTACCTCATCGGCCTTGCGGCAACCCAGGCGGCGATCGCCTTCGGCGCCATGACCCTTGCTCGGCGCGTCGCCGTCGTGCCAACGCTGACCCTGCGGCGCTGGGCCGGCGCCGCAGCCTGTGCGGTAGGCGTCGCCGCATGGATCGTCGCCGCAGTCGGGTAGCGGTTCAGGACAGCGCCGCGGCCACCGCCAGCGGGGCCTCGATATGGTCCCGCCCCTCCTCCACGGCATGGCAGGCGACGACGCTCTCCGGCGTGCCGCGCGCGGGCAGCAGGGCGGGCACCTCCGCGCGGCAGCGCTCGTTCGCCAGCGGGCAGCGCGGGTGGAAGGGGCAGCCTGGCGGCGGGCTGATCGGGCTCGGCACCTCGCCGCCGACCGGGATGCGCTTGCGCCCGGTCATGTCGAGATCCGGGATCGCCTCCATCAGCGCGCGCGTATAGGGGTGGCGCGGCGCGGTGAAGAGCGTCTCGGCCGGCGCGAGCTCCGCGATGCGGCCGAGATACATCACGCCGATGCGGTCGCTGATCTGGCGCACCACGGCCAGGTTGTGGCTGATGAACAGGTAGGTCAGGCCAAGGTCGCGCTGCAGCGCCTTCATGAGATTCAGGATCTGCGCCTGCACGCTGACATCCAGCGCGCTGGTCGGCTCGTCGCAGACCAGGAATTCCGGGTTCGAGGACAGCGCGCGGGCGATGGAGATGCGCTGGCGCTGGCCGCCGCTGAACTCGTGCGGGAATTTCTCGCCATCCAGCGGCGACAGCCCGACCTGCGTCAGCAGCTGCGCCACGCGGTCGCGCTGCGCGCCGCGGTCGGTGACCAGGCCGAAGGCGCGGATCGGCTCGGCGATGATGTCCTGGACGCGCCAGCGCGGGTTGAGCGAGGCGTAGGGGTCCTGGAAGATCATCTGCATGCGGCGGCGTTGCGCCGAATCGGCGCGGGCCTGGGCAAGATCCTGCCCATCGAAGATCACGCGGCCGCGGGTCGGCGGGTAGAGGCCGACGACGAGCCGGGCGACGGTGGACTTGCCGCAGCCGCTCTCGCCCACCAGCGACAGCGTCGTGCCCTTCGGGATGCTGAAGGAGACGCCGTCGACCGCGCGCAGGATGCGCCGTGCCTCGCCGGCAAACAGGCGTTGGAGAAGGGGGCGGGAAACGTCGAAGTGGCGCGCGAGCTCCTCGGCCTCCAGCATCGGCCCGGCATCGGCGGCATGGGCGAAGGCGGGCAGTGCGGTAGGGCCGGCATCCCGCGCCGCCTCGGTGGCGGCGGCGAAGGCAGCGGCGGTCGGGCCTGCGACGATCTGCTCAGCCATGCGCCCGCGCCCCCGCCACGTGGCGTTCCGATGCGGCGTCGTAGAGCCAGCAGGCGGCGCGGGTGGCGCCGGTCTCCAGCAGCTCGGGCCGCTCCGTGCGGCAGCGGCCGAAGGCATAGGGGCAGCGCGGGTTGAACGGGCAGCCCGGCGGGATGGCCGATAGCCGCGGCATGGCGCCCTCGATCTGCGCCAGCCGCTCCACCCTGCGGTCGAGCGGCGGGATCGAGGCCATCAGGCCGACGCTGTAGGGGTGCTTCGGGTGGCGCACCACCTCCCGCACCGGCCCGATCTCTGCGATGCGCCCGGCATACATGACGGCCACGCGGTCGGCGGCCTCGGCGATGACGCCCATGTCGTGGGTCACCAGCATCATCGCCGTGCCCTTCTCCCGCGCCAGGCGCTTCAGCAGGGTGATGACCTGGGCCTGAATGGAGACGTCAAGCGCGGTGGTGGGCTCGTCGGCGACGATCAGCTTCGGCTCGGCGCAGAGGGCGAGCGCGATCACCACGCGCTGGCGCATGCCGCCGGAGAATTCATGCGGGTAGCTGTCCACGCGCTGCGCCGCGGCGGGGATGCCGACCAGTTCCAGCCACTCGATGGCGCGGCGGCGCGCCTCGGCGGCGTTGACACCGAGATGCGTCTGCATGGTCTCGATGAGCTGGTCGCCGATGCGGTAGAGCGGGTTCAGGGTGGTCAGCGGATCCTGGAAGATGGCGCCGATCTCGCGGCCCCGGATCTTCCGCATCTCCTCGTAGGGCAGGGTGTCGATGCGCCGTCCGGCCAGGCGTACCTGCCCCGCGGCGATGCGACCCGGCGGCTCCAGCAGGCCGATGATGGCAGCGCCGGTCATCGACTTGCCGGCGCCGGATTCGCCGACGACGCCCAGCACCTCGCCGGGGTCGATCGCGAAGGAGATGCCGTCGAGCGCGGTCAGCAGGCCGCGGCGGGTCGGGAATTCGACTCTCAGGTCCTCGACTTCGAGCAGGGCAGGCATCATCGGAGCTTCGGGTTGAGGGCGTCGCGCAGCCAGTCGCCCAGCAGGTTCACGGAGAGCACCATGGCAATCAGCGCCACGCCCGGGAAGATCGTGATCCACCACTCGCCGCTGAACAGGAAGTCGTTGCCGATGCGGATGAGGGTGCCGAGCGAGGGCTGGGTCGGCGGCACGCCGACGCCGAGGAAGGACAGCGTCGCCTCCGTCAGGATCGCCCCGCCGAGGCCGAGCGTGGCGATCACCAGCACCGGCCCCAGCACGTTCGGCAGCACGTGGCTGGCCATGATGCGCAGCGGCGAGACGCCGATGACGCGGGCGGCGAGCACGTATTCCTTGTTGCGCTCCACCAGCGTCGAGCCGCGCACGGTGCGCGCGAAGGCCGGCCAGGCCGAGATGCCGATGGCGAAGATCACGACGAACAGCGCCACGCGGTCATGCACCTCCCGCGGCAGCGCGGCGCGAACGATGCCGTCGATCAGCAGGGCGATCAGGATGGAGGGGAAGGTGAGCTGGATGTCGGCGATGCGCATCAGCACGCTGTCCACCGTGCCGCCGACATAGCCGGCGACCAGCCCGATCGCGATGCCGAGGATGGTGGCGAAGAGCACGGCGCAGATGCCGACCAGCAGCGAGACGCGCGCGCCGTACATGATGGCCGAGAGCACGTCGCGCCCCTGGTCGTCGGTGCCGAGCGGGTAGGTGGCGTCGCCGTCCCCTGTCCAGGCCGGTGGCTTGAAGGCATCGATCAGGTTGAGGCTGGCGAGATCGAACGGGTTGTGCGGCGCGATCCAGGGCGCGAGCACGGCGCCGAGGATGCAGGCCAGCGCCACGATCGCGGAGACGACCGTGACCGGAGAGCGCTTGAAGGACCACCAGAGGTCGCTGTCGAATGCCCGCGCCAGGGCCGATTGCGCCGCCACCTCAGTGCCCTCCCCGCGCCGCGCCGAAGCCGGAGCGGATGCGCGGATCGACCGCGTAGTACAGCAGGTCGACGATCAGGTTGATGGTGACGAAGACCAGCGCGATCAGCAGCAGGTAGGCCGCCATGACGGGGATGTCGGCCGCGCCGACGGACTGGATGAACAGCAGCCCCATGCCGGGCCACTGGAACACCGTCTCGGTCACGATGGCAAAGGCGATGATGCCCCCCAGTTGCAGCCCGGCGATGGTGATGACCGGCACCAGGGTGTTCTTCAGCGCATGGCCGAAATGCACGGCCCGGTTGGGCAGGCCCCGGGCGCGGGCGAACTTGATGTAGTCGGTGCGCAGCACCTCCAGCATCTCGGCCCGCACCAGGCGCATGATGAGCGTGAGCTGAAAGAGGCCGAGCGTGATCGAGGGCAGGATCAGCGCCTTGATGCCCGACCAGGTGAGCAGGCCCGTGCTCCACCACCCGAGATCGACCACGTCGCCGCGCCCGAAGGAGGGCAGCCAGCCCAGCCAGACCGAGAAGACCAGGATCAGCAGGATGCCGATGAGGAAGGTCGGCAGGGAGACGCCGATCAGGCTGAAGGTGAGGAAGAAACGGCTGAGCCAGGCGTTGCGGTAGAGCCCCGTATAGACGCCCATCGGCACCCCGACGAGCAGCGCCAGGGCCGCGGCGCAGAAGGCCAGCTCCAGCGTCGCCGGCGCGCGCTCCGCAATCAGCTGCGCGACGGGGCGGGACAGGCGGTAGGAGAGGCCGAACTCGCCCTGCAGCGCATTGCCGACGAAGCGCGCGAACTGCACGAAGAAGGGCTGGTCGAGGCCCAGCTCCGCCACCAGCGCGGCACGCTGCGCCTCGGTGTAGTCCTGGCCCAGCATGATCGAGACCGGGTCGCCCACATAGGCGAACATGGCGAAGGAGATCAGCGCGACGACCAGCATCACCGGCAGCGCCTGGAGGATGCGGGAGATGATGAAGGCGAACATGGGGCTTTCCTAGGCGGCGGGGCTGCCCCCACCCAACCCTCCCCCGCCAGCGGGGGAGGGCTCTCCTGCTCCCTCTCCCGCTGGCGGGGGAGGGTTGGGGTGGGGGTCGCCCTGCATCACGCGCCTCAATTCACCACCGCCCAGCGGAAATACGGCTGGTTGTTGGCCATGTGCGGGATCTGGATGCTGGCGCGCACCGCCCAGGGAATCATCTGGTGGTGCAGCGGGATGTGCGGCACGTCCTCCCGATACAGGCGCAGCGCCTCGCGGATCGCGGCCCCGCGCGCCTCCCCCGTCTCCGTCTTCATGCGCCCGATCAGCGCGTCCATGCGCGGGTTGGAGTAGCGGCCGTGATTCCAGATGCCGTCGCCAACCTGGCCCCCCTGGGCGCCACCCCGCGTCGCCAGCAGCGACTGGAAGGAGTACAGCGCATCGAGCGTCGGCACGCCCCAGCCCAGCATGAACACGCTGGTGTCGTCGCGCTGGATCTGCGCGAAGAAGGGCGCGATCGGCTGCGCCTTCAGCGTCGTGCGCACGCCGACGCGGCTCCACATGGCGGCGATGGACTGGCAGATCTGCTCGTCGTTGATGTAGCGGTTGTTCGGGCAGTCGAGCGTCACCGCGAAGCCCTGTGGATAGCCGGCCTCGGCCAGCAGCGCGCGGGCGCGGGCGGGATCATGCGGCAGGCGGACATCCTCCTCCCGCACGTAGCCGTTCACCTGCTCGGGGAACAGCGTGCCTGTCGGCACCGACTGGCCGCGCATGGTCACCCGCTGGATCGCCCCGATGTCGATGGCATGGTACAGCGCCTGGCGCACCCGCAGGTCCTTGAACGGATTCCTGCCCTTCACGTCGGAATACAGCAGCTCATCCCGATGCGTGTCGAAGACCAGGAACAGCGTGCGGATCTCCGGCCCCTCCAGCACCCGGATGCCGTTCGCCGCGCGCAGCCGGCCCAGGTCCTGCAGCGGCGGGTCGAGAACGAAGTCCACCTCGCCCGAGAGCAGCGCCGCGATGCGCGTGGCGTCCGAGGCGATGGGGCGGAACACCAGCTCCGTGACGTTGCCGGCCGGGGCGCCGCCGGGATTGTCCCGCCAGCCCCACCAGGCCTCGTTGCGTTGAAGCACGGTGCGCACGTCGGGCTCGCGCGCGGCGATGCGGAAGGCGCCGGTGCCGTTGGTGTTGCGCACCGTGTGCATCTCCTCCCGCGCGCGGGTGTTCTGCGGCCGCGTCGCGTTGTGCCGCTCCGCCCACGACTTCGACATCATGAAGACGCTGGCAAGCTTGTAGTCGAGGATCGGGTCGGGGACCTTGGTGACGATGTCCACCGTGCGCGCATCCACCGCCTCGGCGCGGTCGATGGTATCGACGAAGATGCCGAAATTGGAGGTCGGCTGCAGCGCGCGGCCGATGGAGAAGACCACGTCCTCCGGCCCGAAGGCCTCGCCTTCGTGAAAGCGCACGCCCTCACGCAGGGTGAAGCGCCAGCGCGTGGGTTCCACCTGCCGCCATTCCGTCGCCAGGCCCGGCGCCGGGCGCAGATCCGGGCGGCGCGCCACCAGCGCGTCGTAGACCTGCTGCAGCACCATCGCCACCGTGCCGACATTCTGGCTGTGCGGATCGAGCGTGTTGGGATCGCCGCTGGCGGCCCAGCGCACCGTGCGGGCCTCGGCGGCGCACGCCAGGCCGACCGCCAATGCCACCGCAAGCAGGGCCGCCCTGATCCTTGACCTCATGCTGCCCTCGTCTCCCGGCCGGCCGGCATCCAGCCTTGCCGCCCCCCTATAGGCGCCGCCGCCCGGCGCGCAATGGCTTTCAGGGGTGCCCCGGCGGCGCGGCCGGGCCGGCGACATCGGCCCAGTCCTTCAGCAGGGTGTAGCCCACCGCCAGCACCACCGGCCCCAGGAACAGGCCAAGGAAGCCGAAGGCGAAGACGCCGCCCAGCGCGCCGAGCAGCGTCAGCAGCAGGGGCAGGTCGGCGCCGCGGGCGATCAGCCAGGGCCGGATGACGTTATCGACCGAGGAGATGCCGAAGGCCCCGTAGAGGCCCAGGAAGATGCCCCACCCCACCTGGCCCTCGGCGAACAGCCAGATGGTGGCCGGAATCCAGACCAGCGGCGCCCCAACGGGCAATATCGAAATCACGCCGGCGATGACGCCCAGCAGCACCGGCCGCGGCACGCCGGCGACCCAGAGGCCGAAGGTGGTCATCACCCCCTGCACCACCGCCGTCCCCAGCAGGCCGAACACGACGCCGCGCGTCACGTCGCCGGTGAGCTGGATCAGGTGGCGGGTGCGCTCCCCGGCCAGGCGGGTGAGCGCCCCCTCGGCGCGGGCGGCGATGGCGGGGCCGTCGCGGTAGAAGAAGAAGGCGAAGACGATCGCCAGCATCACCTCGGCCAGCCCCGAAAGCACCGCCAGCAGCACCGAGAGCGCAGCCTGGGCGATGGTGCCGGCATAGGGCCGCACCAGCGCGACCAGGCTGGGCAGGTCGGGCGCGATGCCCGACCACCAGCCATGCAACGACACTCCGATGAAGGGCACGCGCAGCAGCCAGCCGCCCATGTCCGGCAGGTCGAGGCTGAGCAGCCCCTCCACGGCGGAGCGCAGCCCCTCGATGTCCTCGCGCCGGGTCGGCGTGGCATAGGCCAGCGGCAGGCCGATCAGCAGGAAGGCGAGCGCCACCATCACCCCGGCCGCCCAGCCCGGCGAAAGGCGCAGGCGTTCGCGCAGCAGCCGGAAGATCGGCCAGGTGGAGAACACCAGCAGCGCCGCCCAGAGCAGGGCGGAGAGGAAGGGCCGCAGCACCAGGAAGCAGGCGATGGCCAGCGCCGCGATGGCGATCAGGCCGATCGCCCGGACGGTGGACGTGACCGTCGATTCCTGCTGGCCCTGCATGCGCGCCTCCTCTCCCGCGGGCGAATCCGGGTCGGTCGCGCGCCCCCCATAGGGGAAGCCCGGTGGCGCGGACAGGGCGCCGGGGCGGCCCTCTCGCCAGCACCGCGCGGGATGGCTGGAGCGGGATGCGTTGAGGCAGAATCGCCGCAAACGCTGAATCCCGCGACCCGGCAAAGGCCAGAGCGTGTTGCGTGAGCGCATGCGAACGCAATACGCTCTAGCGTGCCGGACAGGCCAAGGGAGGGACGCGCCGATGCCGCGCTTCGCCGCAAATCTTTCCATGATGTTCAACGAGGTGCCCTTCCTCGATCGCTTCGCGCGGGCGCGGGCGGCGGGGTTCGAGGCGGTGGAGTTCCTGTTCCCGTACGAGTTCCCGGCGGCCGAGATCGCGCAGCGGCTGGCGGACAGCGGGCTGGCGCAGGTGCTGTTCAACGGCCCGCCCGGCGATTGGGAGCGGGGCGAGCGCGGCATCGCCGCCCTGCCCGGCCGCGGCGCCGAGTTCCGCGAAGGCATCAAGCGCGCGCTGGACTACTGCGCCGCGCTGTCCTGCCCGCGGCTGCACGTGATGGCGGGGCTCGCGCCGGCCGGCGTACCGCGCGACACGCTGCTGGCGACCTACGCCGTGAACCTGGCCTGGGCCGCGGAGGAGTGCGGCAAGGCCGGCGTCAAGCCGATCATCGAGCCGATCAACCACCGCGACATCCCCGGCTTCTTCCTCAACACCACGGATGAAGGCGCCGCGATCATCGAGGCGATCGGGCCGGAGCGGCTCGGCCTGCAATTCGACCTCTACCACTGCCAGATCACCGAGGGCGACGTGGTGAAGCGCGTGGAGCGGCACCTGCCGCTGATCGCCCACATGCAGGTCGCGGACACGCCGGGCCGGCACGAGCCGGGGACCGGCGAGGTGAACTGGCCCTTCGTCTTCGAGCGCATCGACGCGCTGGGATTCCGCGGCTGGATCGGCTGCGAGTACCGGCCACGGGGCGTCACCGAGGATGGATTGGGGTGGTTCGCGCCCTATCGGGGCTGAGGCGCCGGCCCCCCCTCACCCGCGCGGCGGATGCCGCGCCACCCCCGCCTCATCGACGTCGCAGCCCCACCCCGCCCCCTCCGGCACCACGAAGGCGCCATCCTCGATGCGTGGCGCCACCGTCACCAGCTCGTCCCGCCAGGGCGCGCTGTCGATGTCGATCTCCATCACCGCGAAGTTCGGGATGGTGGCGCAGAAATGCGCACCGATGACCGACGACAGGTGGCCGTAGTAGTTGTGCGGCGCGCAGTTCACCTCGTAGGCATCGGCCAGCGCGGCGATCTTCAGGGACTCGAAGAAGCCGTTCCAGATCACGTCCACGATCGCCACGTCCACGGCCTGGGCGTCCAGGAAGGGCCGGAAACCGCGCCGGTGCACCACCGATTCCAGGCTGGCGATCGGGCAGGACGCCCGGCTGCGCACCAGCGCCAGCCCCGCCGGATCCCAGGTGTCCAGCTCCAGCCAGGCCAGGTCGTAGGGCGCGACCGCGTCCGCGATCTTCAGGTAGCCCGCGGTCTTGAAGTTGTAGTTGGTGTCGAGGTGCAGCCCCATCTCCGGCCCCGCCCCGTCGCGGAACGCCCGAAGCGTGCGGCGCACCGCCTCCAGGATCGCGGGCGTGGCGTTCAGCTCCGGGTGCCCGGCGCTGCGGCCGAAGCCCGGCATCAGCACCGCCGGCTCCTCGACATCGAGCTCGAGGATGTTGGTCTTCAGCGCCTTGAAGCCGAGCCGCCGTACCTCCTCGCCGAGCCGCGCCACGTCGTCGTAGCTGCGCAGCTGCTTCACGCCCAAGGTGGCGTGGTTGCGCACCCGGTAGGTGCCGCAGTGCGAGAAATACACCGGCAGCCTGTCCCGCACCTTGCCGCCGAGCAGGTTCCACACCGGCACGCCCAGCGCCTTGCCCTTGATGTCGAGCAGCGCGTTCTCGATGGC